>CAKNNA010000004.1 GCA_930989765.1 uncultured Clostridium sp.
ATACTACGAATTTTTTTATAAAAGTTTGTTTCACATCATTGACACATATACAAAAATTTTTAAAAAAATTTTAAAAAAGTATTGACATTTTATTATAAATCGTTTATACTTTATCTTGCGTTAAACATTAATGCTCCCTTAGCTCAGTTGGTCAGAGCAACCGGCTCATAACCGGTGGGTCCAAGGTTCGAATCCTTGAGGGAGCACCAAAAACTTACGAACTTTAAAAGTATCGTAAGTTTTTTTTTATTCAAATTTTAAAAATTCATAAACAAAATTTTATTTTTTCTACCTCAATTCCACACAAAAATATATATTGTTACATTTTTTTATTTTTATTTCAAAAATTGTAATAATTTTTTGAAAATTGGTGACAATAATTTTGACGAGGAGGTGAAATAATGAAAAAATCAATAAAATTTATATTATTTTTAATAGCAATAATTACTATTGTTTTAATAGTACCAAATTTCAGTAGTGCTGCAACAATATCTGTTAAAGATGAAGAAACTTTAAATGATGCTGTACAAAGTAGCAATGTTGGAGATATTATAAACATAGAAAATGATATCACAATAACAAAACCTATAGTTATAGCTAAAGAACTTACTATAAATGGTAATGGTCATAAAATAACAGGAGCAAGTAGTTGGACATCAACTTCAGGAAATCAAACAATGTTTACAGCTCAGCTTTCTAGTGCTAAACTAACACTAAAAAACATAAATCTAGAAAATGGTCCAAAATATGGTGTACAATCATATGATGGTGCAACTGTAATTTTAGATAATGTATCAATTACAGGATTTAAGTATGGTGGTGTTCTTGCAAATGGTGGTAGTGTTGAAGTAATAAACTTACATTTAGGATATAATGGTACTAACAGTAATAATGGTATTGAAATAGATAAAGGTTCTGCTGCAACACACAATCCAAGTTTAACTATGAATGGTGTATTAACAACTGACACTCCAGAAAATACTATACGTATTGCAGAAAATGGTTACTTAACAGAATTTACTATAACAAACAGTTCTAATACTGTAAATAAAGTAATTGTTGCTGGAAGTACAGTTGCATTAACAGACAAAAATGACAATATAATATCTGAGACAACTATCCCTGACAAAGCAACTCCAAATACTGATGTTAAAAAAGCTATAATTACATTAATGGCAAACAATGAAACAAAGAAAATAGCAGTAGATTTAGGTAAAACAATAACAGCTGATTTCTTAAAATCTTATATAACATTAGAGGAAAACTATACAATTGATGGATTCTATACAAATGCTCAATTTGAAACAGAATTTGATTTTAGTAAAACTATAGATGCTGATACAACAATTTATGCAAAAATTTCTAAAATTGAACCTGTAGAGCCAACTCCTGAACCTAATGAAACTCCAAATACAAATACTGTAGAAAAAGACGAAACTCCAAAAACAGGTATACAAAGTTATATTGGAATATCTCTACTTGTAGTATTTGTATCATCAGCAATTGTTATTTATATGAAGAAAAGGGAACTAAAAGGATAGGTTTTAAAGTCTATCCTTTTTGCAAGTACAATTATGAATAATAATATAAGAATAAAAAGAAAAAAAATATATTTTTTTATATATTTTTTTCTAATTACATTAATCATTTTGTCCATCATTTATATTTTTTCTTTTCTTTTTTCAAAAAAGGAAGCTTTTAAGCAATCTAATTTATTAAATACAATTGATATAGATAAAAATTTCTTGCTAAACTCTTCAAATTCAAATGAAACTTCTTTAAATAATAATTCTTTAAATATAACAAATGAAAATGAAGAAAAAAATTCAGAAAATAATGTAGATACAGAAAGAATGATTAAAGTAAAAAGTTTAAAAGAAGAAAATTCAGATATTGTAGGTTGGCTTGAAATTCCTGATACAAATATTAATTATCCTGTATTACAACATACAGATGATGAATATTATATGACCCACAATTATAAAAAAGAAAAATCTAAAAACGGCTCTATCTTTTTATCTAAAGATTATGATTTTAGTATTCCAAGTAGTAATTTATTAATATATGGACACAATCTTGGAAATGGTGCAATGTTTCAGGAACTTTTAAAATACGAAAACGAAAGTTTTTACAAAGAACATCCTATTATCCGTTTTACTACAGTAAATGATGATTCTGAATATGAAATAATTTCTGTATTTAAATCTAGAGTTTATTATAAATCTGAAACAAATGTATTTAGATACTACTATTTTATAAATGCAAAAAATGAAGCAGAATATGATGAATTTGTACAAAACGCCAAAAATGCTTCACTTTATAATATTGATGCAACTGCAAGCTATAATGAGCAATTAATTACATTATCAACATGTTCTTATTATGTTAAAGATGGGAGATTTGCAATAGTTGCTAGAAAAATTTATAAATAGTAATGAACTTTAGGGACGTTCCTTAAAGTTCACTTTTTTTCAGACTATTTTTGGTAATATAAGCAAGAAAAAATGAACTTTAAGGAACGTCCCTAAAGTTCATATTTTTTATATTTTTATCAATTCATAATTACTTGAGCCTGTGCCTAATTTTTCTGCTGTTTCGATAATATATTTGGCTTTCTTTTCTTCTATTCTTTGAATTAATTTATCTTTTCCTTTATCTTCTGAGTTATAAATTATATCAAGACAAGCTTTGTCTATTGCAACAGGGTCTGTGCTTGCTAATATTCCTATATCTTTCATACAAGGAGCTTGAGCATTTCCATCACAATCACAATCTATAGAAATATTTACCATTGCATTTATATATACAATGTTTCCATTAAAATATTTATGAACACTACTTGCCGCATCTCCCATAGATTTTACAAAAGAAACTTGTTCTGTTTTAAACATATCTTGCTCTGGATCACCTGCACCATGTATATATGCTTTTCCATAAGATGATGCACAACCAATAGAAAGCTGTTTTAATGCTCCACCAAATCCACCCATGGCATGACCTTTAAAATGTGATAATACAAGCATTGAATCATAATTTGCTAAATGTTTTCCTACAAAATTCTTTTTTATTTGTATGCCATTTGGTATTTCTAATTCTAAATCAGGTTTTTCTTCATCCATAATGTCTACATTAAAATATTTTGACCATTCATGTTCTTCCATTAGTTTTTTATGTTTTTCTGTTGTATTTCTTGCTCCTGGATAAGCTGTATTACATTCTACAACTGTTCCTGATACTTTTTCTACTAATTCTTTTACAAATTCTGGTCTTAAATAATTTCTATTTCCTTGTTCTCCTGAATGTAGTTTTACTGCTACTTTTCCTTTTAAATTCACACCTAATTTTTCGTAGATTTCTACTAAACTTTCTTTTGATATTTTATCTGTAAAATAAACTTTTGATTTTTCCATTTTTTAATTCCTCCTTTAATATCAATTTCTTTTTTAGTAATTTGAAGTTTTGGTTTTAGTAATTTATTTACTAAAATCCTTCTTCTTTTATTTATTATATAAAAATTATATCATTAAATTTAATATGGTGCAAATAATTTTTTCTATACATTATTATACCTTTTTTCTATGTTTTGTATGATCTTTTATTTTTCTTTTATTTGCATTATTTGCCTAAATTGTTCTTTTGTCATTATATATTCTCCATTATTTTTTTGAAATCTTAATTTATTTGCAACTGCTTGGCTTGCATAATTATCAGAGCTAATTGATAAAAATACTTCTTCTATTTTTGTTTTAGGAAATATATCCTTTATTGTCAAGTTATCAAAAGAATTATTAATAAAAATATCGAATAAAACTTCTTCTAATGAAATGGTAATATTTCCTTTGTCTCTTGAGTCTTTTTCTGATAAATATTCTATTTCAGCTTCATTTGCTTTATTATTATTTGAGACAGTGACTTCTATAAATCCAGAATATTTACCCTCTTTAGTATAAATTGAATATATTCCTTTATTTTTATAATATCCTTTTATAAATTCTTTTGATGTTATTTTTCTTAAAAGGTATAATTCTTCTCCTTCTTTGTTTACATGACTTGTTTTAATAATTTTATCATATTCTTCTCTTATTTTTTCTATACTATCACCTGACTGCTTAGCAATTTTTTCTTCTATATCTTCAAAATTCATTTCATATTCATTCATATTCTTTTCTCCTTTTCATTATAGCCTTTTTTATATAGAAAATAGCTTTTTAAAAAATTTTATTAACTTTTCATAAAATTTTTGTTTTTTTGCATCTACTGGTAAATTGCTGTTATTTTTTATTTTTTTAGCAGAATCTTCTTTTGTTTTAAATATATGTTCTGGATTATATTTTTCTAATTTTTCTTTTTCTAATTTTTGTCTATCATATCTTTCTTTTGCTTCAATTCTTTCTTTTTGATAAGGTGTAGCCCAATAATCTCTAAATATATTAGCTAAAATTGCTTTTGTTTCATCTAATAAATTTTGTTCTTCAAAACTTTTATTTATATCTATTGAGAAATTATAGTTTTTGTCCATTTTGGTCTTAAATGTATAAATCATTTGATTGGGTATTTATTCACACTTTCTTTTGGCATATATTTTAGTATTTCTAGTATTTCTTTATATGCTTTATTATAATTATCATTCATCTTTAGTTTCCTCCTACTTTATAGCAAGTTTCGTTTTGTATGTTAAAATATTTATTGTTTTTATTTTGTAATAACTTTCTTATTTTAAATTTAGTTTATTATATCACATTGTACTTTATCCATTATTTAATTGCCTATTTAATTAATACTTGTAGGTGCACTTCCAAACCTTCCTTTATTCATGACACATGTATTACCACAATTTTGACTTTTTCTAATCTATCCTCTCCAAACAAACAATATCATAATTTGACAGATTATTCAATATTTAGTTTTAATGTCTTAAAAAATTTTCTGATTTATTTGTGATAATATCTTAATAAATCATTTGAGAAAATGTCTCAACCAAAAAATTATAAATACTTCAATAAGAAATTATATAATACAAAAGTTATTACATTTTTGTTGTAAGTATAAATGAAAAAGGTTAAGTTAACAAGGAAAGAACATTTAAAATATTTAACAATAATTTTTTAATTGCTTTTTATCTATAGTTTATCATTTTTCTTGAATTTTAAACAAAAAAATGATATAATTCACATAGTTTAGTAAAAACTAATTAATTTTTATAATCTCCTTTTGGAGTTAACATATATGATACCAAGACAACAAATAAAATTATTTAAGGAGGCTAATATGAATAAAATAATTGTTATGCTTGAAAATGAAGATAAGGAATTAAATATATCCTTATATGATTTTGTTAATGAACAATACCGGAATGCAAATCCCATAATGGTATGCCATGTGACTGAAAAAGAATACAAAATTATGTTAGAACAAATTAAACGCGGTGGTCTTCTAAATGAGAGATTACGAACTCCTATGGAAACATTGGAGTATAACAAGTCCCGATATCTTTTAGCTTATAATTGCATTTCCAGAAATATTTGTATTGCAAATTATGAAGATTTTGAACAAAAGGGAAATTATGTATTAGATAGCGAAGGTCTTCATTATGACAAAAACGGAATTCAATTTCCTAATAATCCACTTGTAAGTAGAGTTATAAGTTGGAATGTTAAAATATATACTACTGAAACCTATGAAGATGTTATTTCTCACTATAAGAGTAGTAATAAGTCTTCAACACAAATCTCGTTATCAAATGACGATATTGAGAGATTTGAAAAAGCGTATAAATGTTTATCACAATCAGTAAGCCCTGATGACTATACTAAAAATAATTTAAAAGAGTTTCGTGCTCTTTTTGCGAAAATTCTTACTAAGTGTGATCAGTAGTTTTAAAGTCTATTAGTAACAAATTATTTTAATAGTGAAGAAAAGGGATTATATTTTGTAATCTCTTTTCTTATTTAGAAAAGATCGTTTTTTACAAAAGCTACTAAAAGTGCTAAATATCAACGAAAAATTTTTTTGACTATACTTACTGTTAGACAAGCAAAAAAATAACAACTCTTAATTTCTTGAAAGTTGTTATTTTACTTGGCATATGAACTTTTAAAGTTCATATAATATTTATTTGGCTGGGCTGGCTAGATTCGAACTAGCGCATGCCAGAGTCAAAGTCTGGTGCCTTACCGCTTGGCTACAGCCCAATATATTTATAATGGGGTGGAAGATGGGACTCGAACCCACGGTCTCCAGTGCCACAAACTGGCGCGTTAACCAACTACGCTACATCCACCATAATTTATAAATTTCTTTTTTAATTACTGTTACCCCTATACACTAAACTACAATAAAAAAGACTCGCGTAAGCGTAGCTTTAGTATTTCTACTACTTGTTTATTTTACAATATTTATTTGAACTTGTCAATATATTTTAAAAAAATAGTAGTAAAATTTTATTAATACTGTTATAATAGTAAAAAAAGCAATAAAACACTAGAAAGGACAGGCTATGAATAAAAATTACATAGAAAAATTAGAATACAATATCATATTACAAAAACTATCAACATACTGTGAAACAGAAAATGCAAAAAATTTATGTAAGAACTTATTACCATACAAAGATATTAAAACAGTTCAAAACAAACTTGAAGAAACTAATGAAGCAGTAAATTTACTATTTAGATGTGGCATGCCTCCTATTTTAGATATAGGAAACAACACTGATACTATAAAAATTTTAAAAACATATGGCACTTTATCTGCTCAAAAACTATTTAAGCTTGCAAATATTTTAAATACTTCATTAAATTTAAAAGAATACTTTTATGTAGAACATATTTCAATAGAAGACTTCCCTATTTTAGATAACTACTTTTCTAAACTATATACAAACAAAACTTTAACAGAAAAAATATTTAAAAGTATTCAAGAAGATTTTACAATATCTGATGAAGCTTCATCTACATTAAAATCAATTAGAAAAAATAAGCTAAACACAATTCAAGAAATAAAAAATAAATTAAATAATATTGTACACTCATCTAATAATTCAAAATATTTACAAGAAAATGTAATAACTATAAGAAATGAAAGATATGTAATTCCTGTAAAAGAAGAATATAGATCTCAAATAAAAGGATTTATTCATGATATTTCAAGCTCTGGAGCTACTGTTTTTATTGAGCCAATTAGCATATTTGAACTAAACAATAAGTTAAACAATTCAAAAATAGAAGAACATCTAGAAATAGAAAAAATACTTGAAGAACTTAGTAAATTATTTTATCCATATGTAGATAATTTAATATTAGATATAGATTTAATAGAAAAATTGGATTTCATTTTTGCAAAAGCTAAATACTCAAAAGCAATAAAAGCTACTATGCCAAAAATAAATAATGAAAAATTTATTTTTCTAAAAAATGCAAAACATCCTTTATTAGAAAAGGATAAAGCAGTACCAATTACAATAACACTTGGAAAAGATTATAAAATATTATTAATAACAGGACCAAATACTGGTGGTAAAACTGTTACATTAAAAACAGTTGGTCTTTTAACTTGTATGGCATGTAGTGGGTTAAATATTCCAGCAGATAATACTTCATCTATATATGTATTTGATAATATTTTTGCAGATATTGGTGATAATCAAAGTATTATGGACTCTTTAAGTACTTTTTCATCACATATGTTAAATATTATAGAAATAATGAAAAACCACACTCAAAATTCCCTTGTATTACTTGATGAGCTATGCTCAGGAACTGACCCAATTGAAGGAGCTGCACTTGCAACAAGTATTTTAGATTATTTTAAAAACTCTAATACTTTAACAATTGCAACAACACATTATCAGGAATTAAAAAAATATGCTTTAACACAAAAAGATTTTGAAAATGCCTCTGTAGAATTCGATTTAAATACTTTAAGCCCTACTTATAAATTATTAATTGGTATTCCAGGAAAAAGTAATGCATTTGAAATTAGTAAAAAACTAGGTCTAGAAAATAAAATTATTGAAAATGCAAAAAAATATATAACAAATGAAGATATAGATTTTGAAGAATTGTTAAAAAATATTTATGACAATAAAGTACAACTTGAAAAAGAAAAGGAAGAAATTACAGAAAAATTGTTAAAAATAAATATTATGCAAAATAAATTAGAAAATGATAATAATAAATTACTTGAAGAAAAACAAAATATAATAAAAAATGCAAAAATTGAAGCACGCACAATTTTACTAACTGCAAAAGAGGAAGCAAATGATTTAATAAAAAAGCTACATGATAATTCAAATACTAAAGATTTAAATAATATTAGAAATAAGATAAATTCAAATATAAAAGATTTATCACAAGATATCAAAAATCATGCTAATAATCTAGATCATCCAAATCAAAGTAATCTAACTATAAATGATATTATTATAAATAACGAATACTTCATTAATTCACTAAATCAAACTGGTACTGTTTTAAAACTCCTTCCAAAATCTAATGAAGTACAAATGCAAATTGGTTTAATTAAAACAATTATACCTATAATAGACTTGCAAAAAGTTACAAATAAAAATGTTAGTACTAATAATAAAACAACAATTCATACATCTGGCTTATCAAAATCTAAAACTGCAACAACAGAAATAAATATTATTGGTAAAAATGTTGATGAAGCAGAATTTATAATTGATAAATTCATAGATGATGCTTTACTTGCAAACCTTCCAGCTATACATATAATTCACGGAAAAGGAACAGGAAAACTAAGAGAAGGAATTCATAAGTTTTTGAAAAATGACTCACGTATTAAATCTTTTAGATTAGGTACATATTCTGAAGGTGCCGATGGAGTTACTATAGCTTATCTAAATTAAAAGAAAATGCCTCAAAATGCCAAAAGTTGCAATCAAGGACTAAAAAATAGTGGCAACCATATTTCAAATTGCCACTATTTTTTAGTCCTTGATTGCAACTTCTGGCACTCTTTAACCAAAGTCTTAATTTAAATCAATCATTATCTTTCTTTCATTTTTCAATTCTAGTTTTGAATATTTTACATTACAGCTATCAAATAATTTTCTAGATGCTATATTATTCTCACTATCTGCATACTTATCAGACAAATACACAACTTCTTTTATGCCTGATTGAATAATAATTTTTGCACATTCATTACAAGGAAATAAATCAACATATATTTTTGCATTTTCTAAATCTTTTTTACTCCCCCTATAATTTAATACTGCATTCATTTCTGCATGACATACATATGGATATTTTGTTTCTAAATTTTTACCATCTCTTGCCCAAGGAAATTTATCATCATCAAAGCCATTTGGTGCCCCATTATAACCAATTGATAATATTCTATTATCATTACTTACTATACATGCACCTACTTGTGTTGAAGGGTCTTTGCTCCTCATTGCTGATAATTTTGCTATTGCCATAAAATATTCGTTCCAATCTAAATAATCTTTTCTTTTTTCACCACTCATATCTTACCTCTTTTATTACTATTTTTTTATATTAACTTTTTTATATTAAACTTTGTATATACTAAAAATTTATTCTACACTTTTTAAACTTCCTATCATATCTATTTTCTTTAATGCAAAATAGGTTACGATATTTACAATAATTGTGAAAGCTACTGTTATTAAAATTGCATATAAATAGCTTAATGGCTCTATAACCTTAACAAATCTAAGCATATCAATTTCACAAGTTCCTATAATATAAAAGTTTAAAAAGTATCCTCCACCTAATCCTAAAATTATTCCTATAATTGTTAAAAGAATTGTTTCTCTTGTTACATATGAATACACTTCTCTATCATAAAATCCTAAAACTTTAATTGTTGCAAGTTCCCTTATTCTTTCACTTATATTTACATTAGATAAATTATATAATACTACAAATGCAAGTAATCCTGCAGATACAATTAAAATAATTACTACATAATTTAGTGAATTCAATGTATCATCTAATGTTTGCATTATAGTTTTTGAAAGTGAAATACTAGATACTTCATTCATAGAAACTAAGGTTTTTGAAATTTCTTCTTCTTCTGTTTCTGATAAATTATCGTCTTTTACAAATATTACATTTGTATTATATTCTTCTTGGTATAAATTTTGATAATATTCTTTTGACATATATACATAATGATATATATAATTTTCTGCAATTTTTGAGATTTTTACTTCTTTTTCTACATCATTTGAATCTACTATTGTTATTGTATCTCCTGGCTTTACTCCTAATAACTGAGCAAGCTTATCTGTGATTATAACCCCATCATTTCCTAAATTTAGCTCTTCTTCTGTTTCTACATCTAGCAAGTTTATTACTCTTTTAATTGATTCTGTATCATCTGGTATTATTAATTGTACATCTTCTTTTTGTTCATTATAATTTGCCGTTCCAGATAACATATAGCTTTTTACAGTATCTGTTATTTTACTATTTTGTTTTAAAGTATTTTCTACATTTTCTATTTGCTCTTTTGTTAATGTATTTTTTAATGCAACTTGCATATCATAATCAAATATTTTTTCATACTGATATGGCAAAATTTTTGATATAGAATCTTTTAAACCAAAACCTGCAAGTATTAATGAAGTACATCCAAATATTCCTATTATTGTCATTAAAAATCTCTTTTTATATCTAAATATATTTCTTATTGTAACTTTATGTGAAAAATTAAACCTTTTCCATATAAATGTTACTCTTTCAAGCAATACTCTTTTTCCAAGTTTTGGTGCTTTTGGTCTTAATAATACTGCTGGCACATTTCTTACTTCTCTTAATATAGAATATAAAGTTGCACCTACTATACATATATAAATTAGTGTTAGTCCAAGCACAGCATTTTCTACATCAAATTGTACTAAAAACTCTGGAAGTGTATACATCATTTCATACATATCCCATATAATTCTTGGTAATAATTGAAAACCTATATTCATTCCAATTACTCCTCCAATTATACAAGCTAAGCTTGAATATATTAAGTATTTTATTGAAATATGAAATGTATTATAACCTAATGCTTTTAAAGTTCCTATTTCTTGTCTTTCTTCTTCTACCATTCTTGTCATTGATGTTAATGATACAAGTATTGCTATTGCAAAAAATACTACTGGGAAAACTAAACTTAAATTTTCTATGCTTTCTGTATCTTGTATATAACTACTATATCCTGAATTTTGATTTCTATCTAATATGTACCAAACTGGATTTTCTATTTTAGCAACTTCTTCTTTTGCATCAATTAGCTTTCCTTCTGCTTCTCCGAATTTTTTGATTAAATTCTTGCCTATTTGCTTCTAATTCTGCTTCTGCTGTGTTTATTTCTTCTTTTGATTTTTCAAGTTCTTTTTTTGCATTTGCAATTTCAGTATTTGCCTGAGTTTTTGCAGTTTGCAAAGTTTTTTCTTGTTTTTGTATTGTAACTTTTCCCTCTTCTATTTGAGTTTTTGCTTTTTCGAGTTTTGCTTTTCCTTCTGATACTTTGGTTTCAAGTTCTGATATATTGTTTTCTAAAGTTGCTTTTGTTTCTTCTAATTCTACCTTTTTAGCCTCTAATTCTATTTTTGTAGATTCTAATTCTTCTTTTTCTTTATCTGTAATATCTGGATTTTTCAAACTTTCTTCTATACTTTGATAAGATTTATTTATTTGCTCTAAATTTGTATTTATTGTATTTAAATTTGTTTGTATTACCTCTTTTTGATTTTCCGCTTCTTTAAATACTGTTTCTAATGCTGTTTTATTAGAATTATATTCTTCCTCTGATTTATTTAAAGTTTCTTTTGCTGAATTTAGCTGGCTTTGTGATGATGCAAATTTAGTTTTTGTCTCATTTTCATTTTGCTGAATTTTTGCTTCTGCTTCTGCTATTTGGTTTTTTCCATCTTGAATTTGTTTTTCTGCATCTGCAATTTTTGCCTCTCCTTCTTGTTTTTGTTTATCAAATTCTTCTTGAGCATCTAGTATTTTTTTATTTGCTTCATCTATTAACTCTTGATATCTTGCATTTTCTCTTTCTTCTTTAATATTTTCTATATTATTTTTTGTTTCTTCTACATATTCTTCATAAGATTTTGAGGCTGTTTTATATTTTTCACTATTTTCTAGTTTTATATAAATTTCTGTATATATATCTGTATTTATATTTTCTTTTGTTACATATATATATGAATTTATTTGACCTGAACCTAATTTACTTGTTCCTCTTTCTCTTGAAATATATAAAGGACTTTGTACTACACCTACAATTTTTAATGTTTGGTTTTTTAAATAATTTTCTTCTTCTGAACTTCCATTTTCAGTTCCTTCTTGCTTTTGATTTTCACTATTTTCATCATTCTCTCCTGATAGCCCAAGCTCTATCTTACTTTCTATTTCAATTGTATCTCCTATATTTTTTGCATTACTTTCTAGAAAATCTCTTTCAACTAAACATTCATTGCTATTTTCTGGCATTTTGCCTTCTACTAAAACAGGCTTATTTACATCATCTAATGTTAATATTTTTGCAACCGTTTCTTTTTGCCCATCTTTTATTAATCCATCTTGACTATATGTACCATATACTTCATCTACATTTTCAACTTGTTTTAATGCTTCAATATCTTCATTTGTTAATCCTAATGTCGAAATTACCTCTATATCATAAACATTTTGATCTTTATAGTATTTATCTATTGAGTCAACCATATCAGGTGAAGAAGCCCTCAAGCCTGCAAAAAAACCCACTCCAAGAAGGGCCATTAGCATTATTGATATAAATCTTTTATATGAAGTTTTTATTTCTTTAAAACTATCTTTTAATAAAGCTTTTTTTATTTTCATATTTTATTTCACCTCCGATATAGAGTTTTACCATTCTATATCTTCTACTGATTTTGGATTTTCGTTTATTTCTACACTTTCTGCTGTTCCGTTTTTAAATCTAATTATTTTATCAGCCATTGGAGCAATTGCCGCATTATGAGTTATAATAAGTACTGTCATTTTTTCTTTTCTTGCAGTATCTTGAAGTAATTTTAAAATTTGTTTTCCTGTTTTATAATCTAATGCACCTGTTGGCTCATCACATAATAACAATTTAGGATTTTTAGCAATAGCTCTTGCTATTGCAACTCTTTGTTGTTCACCTCCTGATAGTTGTGATGGAAAATTCTTTTTTCTTTCTTTTAATCCCACTTTTTCCATAACTTCATTTGGATCTATTGAATCTTTACATATTTGAGTTGCAAGTTCTACATTTTCTATTGCTGTTAAATTTTGTACTAAATTATAAAACTGAAAAACAAAACCTATATCTTCTCTTCGATATTTAATTAATTCTTTATTTTTTAATGTTGCTATATTTTTATTGTCTACTATCACATCACCAGATGTTACTTTATCCATTCCCCCTAATATATTTAAAGCCGTAGTTTTACCGGCACCACTTGGACCTACTATAACTACAAGCTCCCCTTTATTTATTGCAAAATTTGTATTATTTAATGCTTTTATTATAATTTCACCCATTTTATATTCTTTACAAACATTTTTAAATTCTATATAAGACAATAGTACCGCCTCCTCTTATGTAATTTATTTATATTTCTTATTATACCATAACTTGGAATTTTTTTAAATATTAATTTTAAAATTAGAAGAATTTATATATAACAAAAAGTAGCCACAATTTAAAAATACTTATGTGACTACTCTTAAAATATCATTATATGATACATATAATGCCAATGCAATTAACAATGTAAATCCAAGCATTTGTATATTTATTTCTGTTTCTTCTTTTAATGGCTTTCTTCTAATAGCTTCAATTAATAATATAAGTATTTTACCTCCATCTAATGCAGGAATAGGCAAAAGATTAGTAATACCAAGTGAAATTGAAATTAATGCAAGTAAATATATAAATTCTTCAAAACCTTTTGTTTTTGCTACAGCTTCTGAAATACCTACAGGTCCCATCATTTGGTCTATACCTACTCTTCCTGTAAATAATTGTTTTATATTATCAAAAATAGAAAATAGAAAATCCTTAGTTTCTACTCCACCATATATTATATGATTAATCAGTGTTCCTTCTGCTTGTATTAGATTTACACCTAAATAATATGTTGATAAATAATCTGGAACTAATGTTACTTCTATATTTTGATTTCCTCTTTGTACTTCAATTTGTATATTTTCTTCTTCCTTTTCTTGTATTGCAGATATTATTTTATTTGTATCATTGGTTATTTCTACACCATTTACTTTTATTATTTTATCATTTGCTTTTAATCCTGCTTTTTCTGCTGGACTATTTCGTTCAATTGTTACGATTTTTGCTTCATCATCTAGATATATACCTGTAATTTTTTGCTTTACTTCTGTTAGTTTAGTTTTATAATCTAAAATTTCTCCATTACGATCTATTTTTAAACTTATTTCATCATTACTATTAATATTTTTTGTTACATCATCTAAATCATATTTATTGTCTATCTTTTTGCCATTCATTTCTACTATTTTGTCACCTGATTGTAAACCTATTTCTTGTGCTGTATAACCTTCAATTAAAGTATTAATTTCATTTGTTACAAATGTGCCTGTGCATGACATAAGAATAAAATAAACAATTATTCCAAATACAATATTTACTGCTGCACCAGCCACAACTATTGCCATTCTTTTTGGAATACTTGCTTTTGAAAAAGATCTTTCGTTGTCTGATCTTTCTTCTTCACCTTCCATACTACAAAAGCCACCTAGAGGTATTAATCTAATAGTATATTTAGTCTCTTTTCCTTGTTTTTGCCATATTGTTTTTCCAAAACCTATTGCAAATTCATTTACTTTTACTTTGCATAGTTTTGCTACAATTAAATGTCCTACTTCATGAATTAATATTAAAAAACCTAAAAGAAATATTATTTTAATTGCAGATATTAAAAAGTCTACCAATATAAGTCTCCTTTCTTTTTTAAGCTTACAAATCTTACTTAAAAAATTTTTAAAATACTTTTATATAGCTGTAAAAAATAAGTATGCAAATGGTGCTAAAAACATAAGACTATCTATTCTATCTAACATTCCTCCATGACCTGGAATTAAATTACTAAAATCTTTTATATCTACATATCTTTTTATACTAGATGCTACAAAATCCCCAATTTGACCTATTAAACTTAATATTACTGCTGCAATTAGTATATATAAATATGAAAAATCCATATTCCAATATGTATTTGCAATATATGTATAAACTAACATTAATAAAACTGCACCTATTACTCCTGCTATACATCCTTCTATTGATTTTTTTGGACTTACCTTACTAAATTTATGTTTCCCAAATTTTAGCCCTATACAGAATGCAAATATATCTGTTCCCCATGCTGCTAAAATTGCATACCATATTAAAATTTTACCATTTTCCATTCCATCTATTATAGCAATAAACATCATAAAAAATACTATATATATTATACCTATAAATGTATATGCTACATCTTTAAATGTTATTTTCATATCTGTTGCTATTATATGTGAAAATAATACTAAAAATATTGTTGGTATTGTTAGTGTTACAATTAGTTGTAAGTTTTCTTTTGGTATAACATGTATTAATGCAATTCCTAAGCAACTTACATATCCTACCCATTTTATTGGTTTACATACTTTTGATATTGCATTTAAATATTCATTCATTGCTAATATTGTTACAACTGTTAATAATATATCTACTACATATTTATTTCCTATTAATAATATTATTAATACTAATGGGAAACCTAGAAGTCCAGATGTAATTCTTTTTATATCCATATATTTTTTTCCTTTCTTGCCTTATTAATTTACTTTTCTTTTTGTTTAAATATTTTACTTGCATATTTTTTGAATTTATAATTTTTGTATATTTTTTGCTATAGTTTGTTGTTTTAATTTGCACCGAATTTTCTTGTTCTTTTTTGATATATTTCTATAGCATTATCTAAATCTTGCTCTTCAAAATCTGGCCAATTTTTTTCAATAAATACTAGTTCTGAATAAACAGCTTGCCAAGGCAAGAAATTACTAAGTCTTATTTCTCCACTTGTTCTTATTAGTAAGTCTGGATCTGGCTCTGATTTAGTATATAAATTGTTCGAAATTAATTCTTCTGTTATATCATCAATTCCTATTTCCTCTTCTTTTACTTTTTCTGCAATCTTTTTTACTGCTCTTACTATTTCATCTCTTCCACCATAGTTTAGAGCAATATTAAATACTATTCCAGTATTATTTTTCGTTCTTTCCATACAATTTTCTATTGAGCTTTTCATTTTTTTTGATAGACCTTCTCTGCTTCCTATTATTTTTACTTTTATATTTTCAGAGTCTGCTCTTTTACTATAATCATCTAAATAACTTTGAAATAATGTCATTAATGCTGATACTTCTTCTTTTGTTCTTTTCCAATTTTCTGTTGAAAAAGCATAAACTGTAATGTATTTAATTCCTATTTTATTTGCATATCTTACTATTTTTTCTAGTACTTTTGCGCCTTCTTTATGTCCAAAATTAGCTGGCATTCCTTTTGATTTTGCCCATCTTCTATTTCCATCCATAATAATTGCTATATGTTTAGGTAAATTTTCTTGTTTCATTTTGCTCCCCTTGTTAATTTTATTTATTTTTTTATAGATTATTACTCTTGATTTTTTTCATAGTTTCTATTGCAAATTTTATAATTGTTTTTAGAAATTTTTATTTGTTTCTACTTGCAATATATAAAGCAAGCTGTCTTAAAAATTCTGCTTTAGATCCATATATTTTTAAGTCATCTATCGCTTGTTTTATTAATTCTTCTAATTTTTCTTTAGCAATTTCTATTCCATATTGTGATACATATGTACATTTTTTTCTTTTTTTATCATTTCCCACAGGTTTTCCAAGCTCTTTTTCATTTCCTTCTTCTGATAATATATCATCTTTTATTTGAAATGCTAAACCTATTTTTTCTGCATAACTAGTTAAATTTTCTATATCACTTTCTTCTGCTTTTGCAAGTATTGCCCCTATTCTTACACATAATTTTAATAATGCACCTGTTTTATTTTTATGAATATATTCTAAACAATTTTTATCAATTTCTTTTCCTTCACATTCTGTATCTACATATTCACCTGCAATCATTCTATCAACTGCAAGAGTAAATTCATTAAAGACTTTTAATTTAAGTTTAAGTTCTTCTTCTTGATTTTTTATTTTTTGAATTCCTTCTACAGTTTGATTGTCATCATTTTTTTGAAATACTTTTTTTAAATCTTCTGATAAAACAATATATGCATTATTTAATAAAGCATCTCCTGCTAAAATTGCAGTTGCTTCATTAAATTTTTTATGATTTGAAAGTTTTCCATGTCTTAAATCATCATTATCTATACCTGGCAAATCGTCATGTATCAATGAAAAATTATGTACCATTTCTATTGCAACTGCATAAGGCATACAAAATGAATAATCTTCTTTAAATAGCTCATATGTTGCAATAATAAGTATTGGTCTTAGTCTTTTTCCTCCTGCCATTAAACTATATTCCATAGAATCATTTAATTGCTTTTCTGGAGTTTTTTCTATCTTGCAGTATTTTACTAATTCTTCATTAACAATATTTTGATATTTTTTTAATTGTTCTTTAAATTCCATATTTGCTCCTACTTTTTTAAGTTTTTTTATTTTGTTATTAATTATACTGACATAATTTCTTTTTCTTTGTTTTCTAAAATATGGTCTATTTCTTCAATATTTTTATCAGTAATTTTTTGAATTTCTGTTTCTGCTTGTTTTAATTCATCTTCTGTTATATTTCCTTCTTTTTGTTCAGATTTTGCCATGTCTACTCCATCACGTCTAACTGCTCTTATAGCAACTTTAGCTTCTTCTGCCATTTTTTTGATATCTTTTACTATTTCTTTTCTTCTTTCTTCTGTTAGCTCTGGGAATGCAAGTCTTATTACTTTTCCATCATTATTAGGGTTTATTCCTATATCTGATGTAAGTATTGCTTTTTCTATTTCTTTTAATATGCTCATATCCCAAGGTTGAATTACAATTAGTCTTGCTTCTGGAACTGAAATACCTGCTACTTGGTTTATTGGTGTTGGTGTTCCATAATAATCAATTTTTACTTTATTAAGTATTGCAGGATTTGCTCTTCCTGCTCTTATTTCTGCTAGTTTTTCAGCATATACACTTATTGTTTTTTCCATTCTTTCTTTTATATTTGTATAATCCATAATTAATTTCCTCCTTATAAATTTTTTATTTATAAAATTATATTTTAATTATTCTTTATGTATTTTTATTTAACTTACTATTGTTCCTATTTTTTCTCCTTTAACTGCTCTTACTATATTTTCTGGGTCTGCTATTCCAAATACTAATAATGGAATATTATTATCTCTACACATTGCTGTTGCTGTTGAATCCATTACTTTTAAGTCTTTATTTAGTACATCTAAATAAGATATTTCTTCAAATTTTATTGCATTTGGCTCTAATTTTGGATCTGCTGAATATACTGCATCAATTGCTTTACCAAGTAAGATTATGTCTGCTTTTATTTCTGTTGCTCTTAATACTGCTGCTGTGTCTGTTGTAAAATATGGATGACCTGTTCCACAAGCAAATATTACTACTCTTCCTCTATTTAAATGTTTTTCTGCTTTTCTTTGAATAAATGGCTCTGCTATTTCTCTCATTTCTATTGCTGTTTGTACTCTTGAA
The DNA here is from genome assembly GCA_930989765.1 of uncultured Clostridium sp. GTDB lineage: Bacteria > Bacillota > Clostridia > TANB77 > CAG-508 > CAG-269. The sequence continues at coordinate 18,780 of CAKNNA010000004.1, forward strand.
TATATTCCTCTTGCTTCTAATGCATCTTGAAGTGCTAAACCATTCATTGCAGTTGCTAGCATTCCCATATAGTCTGCTGTTGTTCTTTCCATTTCATGTCCATTTCTTCCTCTCCAAAAGTTTCCGCCACCAACTACTATTGCAACTTGTACACCAAGGTCTACTATTTCTTTTATTTTATCACATATTTTTCCTACTGTTTCTGCATCTACTCCCGTTTTTTTAGCGCCTGCTAGTGCTTCTCCACTTAATTTTAATAGCACTCTTTTATATTTTACTTCTGACATTTTTTCCACTCCTTTTTATTTATCTTTTGCTATTCTATCATATATTTTAGAAATTGAATAGTATTTTTTAAGATTTTCTTAATTTTTGAGTACTAAATGTTATAATTCACAGTTAATTAAAAATTATAGAAAAGCTTTAAGTGAATTCAATATGTATAATGTTACAATTTATACGAACTTTCAATTTTAAAAAACTGGGGTATTAAAAAAATATACCCCAGTAAAATTATATTTACTAAATACTATAACAACATACCAAATTTATTTAATTCTTCCTCTCCTAATTCCATCTTAATAATTACATTTTTTTCTTCACCTTGAGATTTCATCTCTTTTGCAATTATTTTTCCGTCTACTTTCCGTACTACTATTGTTTCCTTTTCAGTTGTTGTTACCTCATAAGCAGTATCAGTTGACACTTTCTCTAAAAATTTTCTTAACATAATAATACCTCCATTTAGTATAGTAGGTAAATTATATAACTTTTCTAGGTTGTTGTCAACATAATTTCTATTATAACCTGTCCCACTTTAACCATTTTTGGTCAATTGGGACCTGTCCCAGAATGACCAAAAATGGTCAATCGGGACCTGTCCCCAATTAACCATTTAGTTGATTCATTACTTCTTCTGCAAAGTTTTCTTCTTTTTTCTCTATTCCTTCACCTTTTTCGAATCTTGCAAATTCTACTACTTCTGCATCTTTTTGTTTTAGTAAGTCAGATATTTTAAGTGAAGAATCTTTTACAAATATTTGGTCTACTAAGCAGATTTCTTCATAGAATTTTCCAACTCTTCCTAATACTATTTTTTCTGCTATTTGTTCTGGTTTTCCTTCGTTCATTGCTTGAACTTTTAGGATTTCCATTTCTTTGTCTACTCTTTCTTGTGGTACTTCTTCTCTTCTTACATATTCTGGTCTTGCTGCTGCAATTTGCATACATAAATCTTTTGCAACTTCTTTATCTCCTTTTGCCATATTTATTAATACTGCAATTTTTCCATCACCATGAATATATTTTTCAAGTAATCCTTTTGATTCAAATCTTTTAAATCTTCTAATATTTAAGTTTTCTCCTATTGTTGCAATTTTTCCAATTAATGCTTCATTTACTGTTTTTCCAGATTCAAATATTGCTTCTTGTGCTAATAAATCTTCTACATCTTTTGGATTTTTTTCTACTACTTGTTTTGCAACATTTTGTACAAATGTTCTAAATTCTTCATTTTTTGCAACAAAGTCTGTTTCTGAGTTTACTTCAACTATTGCTCCTATTTTTCCATCTTCTGAAATGTAGCATTCAACTAAACCTTCTGCTGCTACTCTTCCTGATTTTTTAGCGGCTTTAGCTATTCCTCTTTCTCTTAATAACTCTATTGCTTTTTCCATATCTCCATCTGTTTCTGTTAATACTTTTTTGCAGTCCATCATCCCTGCTCCTGTTTTTTCTCTAAGCTCTTTTACTAAACTTGCTGTAACCATAACTTTTCCTCCTTTATTTTTTTATCTAAATTTAAAGGGCAAGCATCACGTCCGAATATTTCGCACGAGCGATGCTCGCCCTTTTTATTTATTCTTTTTTATAATTATTTACTTTTTAGTTACTTTATACTATTTATTATTGTTCTTCACTATTTTGAATTAGTTCTTCCATATCTGTAGGTTCTTCTTCTACTTCTGCTATTGTTTCTGCTTCAAAGCTTTCACCTTGTTTTCCTTCTATAACTGCATTTGCCATAACATCTGCTATTAATTTTACAGCTCTTATAGCATCATCATTTCCAGGTATAGCATAATCTACTTCTTCTGGATTACAGTTTGTGTCAACTAATCCTATTACTGGTATACCCAATTTTTTAGCTTCTAATACTGCTATTCTTTCTTTTTTTGGATCTACTAAGAATATAACTCCTGGTAGTTTTTCCATTTCTTTAATTCCACCTAAGTTTCTTTCTAGTTTTTCCATTTCTTTTTTTAGTAGTATTACTTCTTTTTTTGGTAAAACATCAAATGTTCCATCTTCTTGCATTGTTTCTAAATCTTTTAATCTTTGTACTCTAGCTCTTATTGTATCAAAGTTTGTAAGCATTCCCCCTAGCCATCTTTGATCAACATAGTACATTCCACATTTGATTGCTGCTTCTTTCATACATTCTTGAGCTTGTTTTTTTGTTCCAACAAATAGAACTGTTTTTCCTTCTTCTGCTTGTTCTTTTAAGAATGCATATGCCTCATCTAATTTTTTTGATGTCTTTTGTAAATCGATTATATGGATTCCATTTCTAGCTTGAAATATGTATTCTGCCATTTTTGGATCCCATCTTCTTGTTTGATGTCCAAAGTGAACACCTGCTTCTAGTAATTGTTTCATTGCAACTACTGCCATTTTTTATTCCTCCCTTTTTGTTATTCTTCCATAAAGTTTTCGTTTTTCCGGACCATTTAATGGCACTACCTTCAAACTCACTTTATGTGTTTATTTACGAATAGTATTATATCAGATTTTTTTGTCTTTTGCAAGCATTTTTTTGAAATTCATATTGTTTAAATGAAGGTTTGTCAATCTTATGTCACACTTTTTTTGAAATTCATATTGTTTGAACTGTGAATTTTAACATTATATAGCATTTTTTTATAAATCTTATCATTTTCTTTTTTGCAATTTTGCAACAAAAAAACCTTCGTAATTCTCATTTGGTAATACCCTTATAGCTTTTTTCAATATTTCATCTTCTTCTACTTCAAAACCTGAAATCACATTTTTTAATTCAAAATCTATGGAAACTATCTTAACTTTAAGCTCATCAATAGCCCATTTTATAATCTGTTCATTTTCTTCTTTGTTCATTGTACAAGTAGAATAAACTATTAATCCATCAGGTTTAACAGCTTCTACAGCGCTTTTTAGCAATTTTCTTTGCATTTTTGAAAGTTCTAATTTAGTTTTCTCACTCCAGTTTCTATATGTTTTCACATCATTTGCTAAAAATGTACCTTCTCCACTACAAGGCGCATCTAGTAATACTTTGTCAAAATTATTTTGATATATTTTTCCTATTATTTCTCCTCTTCTGTTTGATACTTCTACAATATCTGCACCTTGCATTTTTACATTATATTCTAATCTTTGGCACCTTATTTTATCTAATTCATTTGCAAGTATATATCCTTTGTTTTGCATTATTGCTGCCATTTGTGTTGTTTTACCACCAGGCGCTGCTGTTAAATCTAATACTTTTTCTCCTGGCTTTGGATTTAAAATAAGTGCTGGTATCATACTTGATAAACTTTGCAAATATATATATCCTTTTTTATAAATTTCTAAATTCTGCACTTCCTTTTCTGTAGCATTTTTAATTATTAAAGCATCATTATAAAATGATACTCTTTCAAATTTTATATTTTTTTCTTTTAATTGCTTCATTAATTCTTGTATTGAATATTTTAAGTTATTTACTCTTAATGTTACATTTCTCTTCCCATTTAAACCTGTCAAAATTTTATCAACTGTTACTGGTGTAAATAAATTATATAGGTTTTCTACAAATTTTTTAGGCAATTTTCTTTTTACTTCTAATACTGATAACATTACTATTTCCCTACTTTTCGCTTTTTTCATTTTTAATATTTTAATTTTAAAACAACTTTTTACTAATTAAAATTTATAATTTTTATTATATATTTTAAACATATGAATGCTCTACTTTTACAACCGCATAATATTTTTCATTTTGGCAATGGACCTTTTCTTCAATTTCTTTTTTTATTTTTTCTAAATCAAATTCTTTTTCTCTTGGAACAACTAAATCAAAAATTAAGTTAGTACGCCCTTTGCCATCTGTCATTCTAAAATCATGTATTGAAAATTCTTCATTCATTTCTTTTACTATTTTTTCTACTGTTTGTTTCATTTCATTTATTTCAACATCATCTACAACAATTGGATCCATATGTATTGTAGTTATACAATTAAATTTTTCATAAATATCTTGTTCCATTTGATCTATTATATCATGTGCGTTGCAAATATCACAATCTGCTGGAACTTCTGCGTGAAATGATATTATTTTTCTTCCTGGACCATAATCATGTACCATTAAATCATGTATTCCTTGTATCATATCATATTTTACTGCAAATTCTTCTATGGCTTTTACAAACTCACCATCTGGCTTTTGACCAAGTAATATATCTACAGTTTCTTTCATTGCCTTAAACCCTGTATACAAAATAAATATTGAAACAATTATACTTGCATAACCATCTATTGTTATTCCAAACTTTTTAGCAATAATTGCAGAAATTAATACTATAAAAGTTGATAAAACATCTGAAATACTATCATATGCAGAAGCTTTCATTGCACCAGAATCTATTTTTTTTGCAATTTTATTATAAAATAAAAATAGCCATAATTTTACAATAATTGCTACAACTAATATAATTAATGTAAAATTACTTATTTCTGGAAGTACTGGATTAATTATTTTTTCAATAGATGTTTTAAACAACTCTATACCTACTAAAATAATTATAATATCAACAATAAAAGCTGTTATATACTCCATTCTTCCATGTCCCCATGGGTGATCTTTATCCACGCTTTTTTGTGAAATTTTAAAACCTATCATAGTCACCAAAGATGAGCCAACATCTGTTATATTATTTAAAGCATCAGAAATTATTGATATTGAACTTGAAATAACACCTATTATCATTTTAAAAATTGATAATAAAATATTTACAGCTATACCAATTGCAGTAGATAATATACCATATTTACTCCTCACCTTTGGATTTTCTATATCTTCATTGTTTTTTATAAATAAATTTATTAATAAATCTGTCATCTAAATAACATCCCTTTTCTACTAATTTTTTGGTCACTCTGGGACAGGTCCCGATTGACCATTTTTGGTCATTCTGGGTCAGGTCCCGATTGACCATTTTTGGTCATTCCGGGTCAGGTCCCGATTAACCATTTTTGGTCACTTTGGGACAGATCTTGATTAACCCATGTCACAATTAACCATTTAAATAATAATGGTTTTTGTTGCAATTGCATTTACAAATGTTTTATCATGTTCCACAAATATAATTGTTGGTTTGATTTTTAATAACATTTTTTCAATTTGTTCTCTTGAAATTATATCTATGTAATTTAATGGTTCATCCCAAATATATATGTGTGCTTTTTCTGTTATGCTTCTTGCAAGCATTATTTTTTTCTTTTGCCCTTCACTTGTATTTGAAATATCTCTTTCGAATTTTTTTGTTTGAATTCCTAATTTGTTTAGCATTGCCCTAAAAATTGCTTCTTCTATATCATATTTTTTTGCGTATTCACTTAATAGTCCTGTTACTTCTTCTGTTGTTTGTGGTACATACGAAATTTTTAAGTTATTTGCTATTGATATTTTTCCTTCGTATGGTATGTTTTGACCTGTTAATATTTTTAAAATGCTACTTTTACCGCTTCCATTTTTTCCTATTATTGCTATTCTATCATTTTTTTCTACAACAAAATTTTGAGAACTAAATAATGGTTTTTCAGAATATTTTATTTGAAAATTATTTGCTACAATTAATGTTTTCTTATCAAAATCTTGTGGTTTCATTGTTAAATCTTCTATTATTTCTATATTTTTTAATAAAGATTCTTTTTCTTCTATTTGTTTATTTTTTCTGTTTTCTATATTTTTAGCTCTTTGCATCATTTTGGCAGATTGGTGGCCTATATAGCCTCTATCTATCTTTTCCCTTGAATTTTTAGTTTTCATTTTAGTTTTTTCTACCTTGTCAGACCATATTGTAACATTTCTTGATGCAGTCTCTAATCTACTAATATCTTTTTCTAATTTTTCATTTTTACTTATTTCAAAATTATCTTCTTTTTCCTTTTCTTCTTTCCAAGTATTATAGTTTCCCTTTTGTATTGTTATATTTTTATTATTTATTGATAAAATATGGTCTACAACATTATTTAATAACTCCCTATCATGTGATACTAGTATAAACCCTTTTTTAGTTTTTAAATAATTTGCAATTTCTTTTTTAGTTTCATAATCGACATGGTTTGTTGGCTCATCTATTAAAAGGAAATTATTTTCTTTTAGAAATAAACTTATAAGCAATACTTTAACTTGCTCACCACTACTTAAAAGACTATATTTTCTGTATAGTATTTCTGCATCTGCATTAAGAAGATTTAACTCTTTTATAATTTCCCAATCTTCTATCTGAGGTATTATATTTTTTACGAGTTCTATTGTTATTTCTTCTTTATTTTTCACTTCAAATGGAAAATAATCAATTTCTACTACTTTTTGTATTGTACCTTGATATGGGTATTCTCCTTTCAATAATTTTAAAAATGTAGTTTTTCCTTTTCCATTTCTTCCTATTAAGCCTAATTTCCAGTTTGTATCTATATTAAGTGAAACATTTTCGAATACTTTTTCTACATTTCCTTCATATTCAAAACTTAAATTTTTTATTTGTATTGTTGACATTTTTCCCCTCCTTACTAAAGTTGCATCTTAACAATAAATACTTAAGTTTATCTTACTAATCATTTTATTTATTAAAATTTTTTAAATCTATTTGAGTATTTACTATTTCTTTTTGATTCAAATAATTCAAAATTCCACTATCTGATGTAAATGCAAATTTTATTTTATAGCTTATAAGCATCTGATACTTCTTTTTGAATTTTTGATTTATTTTATTTATTCCATATTTACCATCTCCAATAATTGGAATTCCTATATATGCTAAATGTGCTCTTATTTGGTGAGTTTTACCTGTTTTTATTTCTACATCTAATAATGCTGTATTATCAGCATTTCTATTTAATACTTTATATTTTGTTATAATTTTTGTATACCCTTTCTTAGGAACATCACTAATATATACTTTTGATTTTTTATTATCTTTAAATAAATATGCAGTCAAATTTTCTTCATTTTTTCTTGGATTTCCATATACTAATGCTAGATAATGTTTTTCTATTTGCCTGCTTTTAAATTTCTCTTGCAAAATTTCTAGTGCTTCTTTATTTTTAGCATACAAGATAAGTCCTATTGTATTTCTGTCTAATCTATGACAAGGCATTGGTTTAAACTCTTTTTCTTTATAAAGATTATGAACAATTTCAGTTAAACTATTTTTACCTGTAACTTCAATTCCAATAGGTTTATCTATTATAATAATATTCTCGTCTTCATATAGTTTATCTAACTTAAACTTATTTTCATTTATATTATCATTTATATATATTGTTAATTCATCACCCTTATGTACAATAACATTACAATTAACCCTTAGATTATTTACTTTAATATCTTTTTTTCTAAGGGTTTTGTAAAATGTATTAATATTTACATAAGGTAATTCTTGTAATATAACTTTATCTAGTCTTTTATTATCATATTTTTCATCTACGATTATTTTTTTCATTTTTTATCCTTTTTCCCAATTTGGAACATATTCTTCTTCATGTTCTCCAAGTTCTTGCATATAACCATTTTCTAAGTTTATGCTATATACATATTCTTCTATATTACTATATTCTTCTTTTGTTAGTTTTCTATTTATTTTATTATCATCTTTTGCTTTGTATGTTGGAAAATATTGTGCCATTATACTTACATATACTTTTGGGTCTATATTTTCTTTTATATATTTTAATACTTTTTTACTATTTTCTAAATTTCCTGGCAATATTAAATGCCTAATTATTAGACCTTTTTTTATTATTCCATTTTCATCTAAAATTGGAGCCCCTACTTGTCTGTACATTTCTTTTATTGCCTTTGTTGCAATTTCAAAGTAGTTTTCTACTTTTGAGTATTTTTTTGCTGTTTTGTTATAATAATATTTTAAGTCTGGTAAGTATACATCTATAAACCCGTCTAACATTTTTAGTGTTTCTATATTTTCATATCCATTTGTATTATATATTATTGGTAATTTTAATCCTTTTTCTTTTGCTATTTTTATTGCTTCTTTTATTTGTATAGCATAACTTGTTGGTGTTACAAGGTTTATATTTTCTACTTTCTTTTCTTGTAGTTTTAAAAATATTTCTGCTAAATTTTCTATTGTTATTTCTTTTCCTTTACCTAGACTACTAATTTCATAATTTTGGCAATAAATACAATTTAAATTGCAATTAGAAAAAAACACTGTACCAGAGCCGTTTTTTCCGCTGATACATGGTTCTTCATAATTATGTACAGAATATAGAGCAATTTTTATATTATTTTTAGCTCTACATCTTCCTACTTCTCCTGCTATTCTATTTACTTTACATAGATGAGGACAGATTGTACATTTATTCATTATTTTGCTTTCTATATTTTCTAATTTATTTATTTCATTCTTATTTTCTATCATTATTTATCCTTTTATTTGACACTTTTTATCTTAATATTTCCTTGTTCGTTTATTTCTAATGTTATAGTTTTTTTTGTGAATTTTTCTATGTTTGCTTTTACCGCATCTATTACTTCTGAACTGCTATCTGGATTTTCAATTGTTTGAATTATCTCTCCTTGCAAATTTTTTATACATGCTTTATTTTCAGAAGTACTTTCACCTGCATTATTTTGCGCATTTTGAATATTATTTGTATTTTCTACATTTTCCTGATTTTCACTTTGTATATTTTCTTCAGAGTTTTCCATTAAATTTGAATAATCTTCTATATATTCTACTATTTCAACTACATATGTATTTGCATTTTTATCTATTTTATTTATAAAAAAACTATCTTCTTCATTATCTAGTTCTATGTTTGATGCTATATACATTTTTCTTTCTTCATTATATACAAATGATGAATTTCCTTCTTCTGGAAATTCTTTATTAAAATCTTCCCCAAATGTTTCTTTTGCTTTTGCTTCTATTTCTTCTTTTGTTAATTCAAATTTATCTAAATTATTTTTTACACATTCCCATATCCATATATCTGGTGCTTCATTTATATTATCAAATGTTGGTAGTGATATTTGTGTAATTTCTCTCCACAAATATATTTTTGAAATATAACTTTGAATTTTTTCTACTTCTTGTGCTGTTATATTTGTGTTTGATATTTCTTGTTTTTTGTATATTAACATTCCTAGAAATATTACTAGTAATATACAAATTACCACTACCATTTTTTTCATTCGATTTTTCGTCCTCCTAAATAATTATACTTTTTTAGCTTATTTCTTTTTCTGCAACATTTTCTGCAACTCCTGTTGCAATTACTGTTACTTCAACATCATCATACATATTTGGGTCTATTACTGTTCCAAAAATTACATTTGCATTTTCATTTATTCTATCATTTACAAGTCCTATTGCATTACTTACTTCTAATAAGCTTAAATCTTTATTTCCTTTTACATTAAATATTATTCCTTTTGCTCCATCTATTTTACTTTCTGTTAATGGGTTTGTTATTGCTTGTTTTACTGCTTCTTCTACTTTTCTTTCACCAGATGCTCTTCCTATTCCCATATATGCTTTTCCATTATATTTCATTGTTGTTCTTATATCTGCAAAATCGATATTTACTTCTCCTGTTGATGTTAGTAAATCTGTAACTCCTGTTATCCCCTGTTCTAATATTTTATCTGCTAAAGAAAATGCTGTATTTAATGTTACTCTATCATCTGTTATTCCTAATAAATTATCGTTTAGTACAATTATTAAATCATCTACATTACTTTTTAATTTTTGTATTCCATATTCTGCTCTTACTTTTCTTGCCTTTCCTTCAAATTTAAATGGTTTTGTTACTACACCTATTGTTAATATTCCCATTTCTTTAGCTATTTCTGCAACTATAGGAGCTGCTCCTGTTCCTGTTCCTCCTCCCATTCCTGCTGTTATAAATACCATATCTGCTCCTTGCAAAATTTGCTTTATTTCTTCTTTGCTCTCTATTGCTGCTTTTTCTCCTATATTTTCATTTGCACCTGCTCCTAATCCTTTTGTTGTTTCTAATCCTATTTGTAATATATTATTTGTTTTTGATCTTTTTAAAGTTCCTATTTCTGTATTTAATAAATAAAAACTTACTCCTTTTACTTTATCTTCTATCATTCTATTTACTGCATTATTTCCTGCTCCACCTACTCCTATTACTTTTATTTTTGGGGCTCTATTTAGTTCTTTTGGTTCGTTATACATATATTTCCTCCTTATTTTGTGCTGGTTATAGTTTTATCACATTTTTTTTATAAATTCAATTATTTTTTAGAATTTCCTTTAATTTATACCCAATAGTTTTTCTTTCATTTTTTAAAATAAAATGTTTGCTATTAATCATTCCTTATTTTGACTTATTTTGTAAATTATGGTATACTCACATTATCATAAATTATTTGTTTTTCCAGCTTAAGGAGGTCTTCCTATGAACAAAGCAAAATTGATAGCAATTCTTATAATTATTGCTATCGTCTTACTATTTGCAGGAATAATACTTTCTTCACCCCACCCAATTGTTACTATTTTTATTATTGTTGGGGTATTTGCAATTATTTCCAAATTTTTAAAATAGTAATTGCAAAAAAAGCAACTATTAAAATTAATTTTGATAGTTGCTTTTTTTGCATTTTAGAAAACACTTTTTTTGTTATAATTTATAAAATATTTTAATCATTATTTTATTAATTTGATATTATTTTATTCCTCCATCATATAAAACAAACCCTGTTTTTCTACTTACTAATTTTTCATCTTGATATACATTATATAATACTAAATATCTTCCATCTATTACCCCAAAACATTTTGCCTCTTCATATGGAAATATTGTTCCAATTTTAGTTGTAAATGCTGTATCTGCATATACTATTTCATTTGTACTTCCATTTTTCCATACTTTTGCCACTTCAAACTCTCCTCCTTCTTGAATATTTTCTGTATTATCGTTTTCTGAATTATTATTTTCATTTGATAAATCTATAGTCCCTACTTGTGTTATTAAATCTCTATACATATAATTTGTATCTACATTTCCTGATATTCCCTCTATTTTTCCATCTGACGCATTTTGCCAAATATCATATTCTCCTTGATATTGATTTGTTCCTGATTTATAACTTGCTATCCAAGTTGTATATCTTCGTTTTATTTCATCTTTATCTAAATAATTATTAAACCAGTTTTCATTTGCATATACTCCTGCCCATAATTTTGCATTTTCTATTATTGTATTAAATTCTATACATATATTTGTTAATTTTTCTTTTCCTAAATTTGATATTAAATTTTCTTCCATATCAATATAAATTGGTAAATTTAATATTTTATTTTTCATTTTTTGAATTGTCCAATCAGCACCTTTTTTTACTGTTTCTTCATCATTGCAATAGCAATATACATATATTCCTACTGGTATATTTAACCTTTTGCATTCACTGTAATTTCTTTCAAATTGTTTATCTAATGTGTGATTATCTTTATTTCCTATCCAACCAAGTCTTAATATTGCAAAATCTATTTTAGGTTTTACAACTTCCCAGTTTATTTCTCCTTGGTGCTCTGAAACATCTATTCCAAACATTTTATTTTTCCCCCTTGTTTACTATTTTTTTCAAATCTGCTATTCCTCCTGCTGACATTGCCGCAAATATACATGTTAGAATTGTTTCTAAAATTCCCATATTTTCTACTTTAAATATTATACATATTATACTTGCAATTATTGCTACAATTATATTTTGAAGTGGTATCCATCTATTATCTAGATGCGTTACTTTTGTTATTTGTCCAATTACTAATGTTATTGCTGCAACTATTACTAAGACTGTTATTTCCATTTTTTTCACTCTCCCTTCAAATTCATTTTGGGAGGATTTTTATGGAATATTTAAATTTACCTTTATTTTCTTGTTGTTATCTCTTTATATATTATATGTTTGGTTATGTTTTTTTTCTATTATTTTTATTTAAATTTATTTTATAGCTTTTTCTATTTGCAATAATTTTATTTTTTTATCTATTCCTCCTGCATATCCTGTTAAATTTCCATCTGATCCTATAACTCTATGACATGGCACTATAATACTAATTGGATTATGACCAACTGCCATGCCAACCGCTTGGGCTGACATACTTTTTTTGTTCCCGAATTTTTGCAACTTTTTTGGCTATTTCGCCATAAGTGATAGTTTCTCCATATGGAATGTCACACAATAGTTTCCATACCGTTTTTTGAAATTCTGTTCCTTGCAATTTCAATTTTAATTCATTTGGATATACTTTTTCTTCTTTAAAGTATTTATTAAGCCACTCTTTTGCTTTTTGTAAGCTTTCTATATTTATATCTTCTTTCATATTTTCTTTTATTCCTGATAGATAATATTTTTGACCTTCTATCCATAGTCCGATTATACTTTCTCCATCTGATGCTATTAATAAATTTCCTATTGGGGATTTATAATTTGTTTTATATATCATTTTTGTCTCCTTTTTTATTAGTTTTTTATATATTTTAGCATATTTAAGTTATTATTGTATAGTTTAATTCTTTTTTTATTGTGCTTTATTTGTTTTAGTAGTTTTGAAAATTTCTTTGAATTTTAAGTGCTAAAAATTTAGAAAAAATACTTGACAAGTAAATAAAGAATATGTTATTATAATTATTGTTAATATATGCGGATGTGGCGGAACTGGTAGACGCGCTGGTCTTAGGAACCAGTGCCAAAAGCGTGGGGGTTCGAGTCCCTTCATCCGCACCAATGATATTTCTGTTCGAACTAATAAATAGATACGAAAATCATTCAGTAATGATTGATTTTTTTTTGCAAAAAATAATCAATCAAAAAACAACTTCTTTTAGTAATAATTCTATTCAAATGGATCTATGTCAAGTTTTTAGACACCTCAATTTTTTCTCTTACGATAACTGCCTGACAACCTGTTAGGACAACACACATAATAATAGCAAGTAGTACAGTAAATCATTTCGTAGAATTTCCTCCTTGTAATTGCTCGTAGGACTGTGCCTCCAAAAAGTATTTTTCAAAGGCAACAAAAAATTGTTTCAATTTAATTATAATATATTTTACAAAAAAAAAAAAAAACAAATATCATTCTAAAAAGGTTAATTTTTAATTACCCTTATATTGAAACAGAAAGAATGTTCTGTAATGCACATAATTACTTTTATGTCGAAGATTTAAGGACTAAATATCCTTTATCTAAACAACAAGAATAATTAGTGCTAATGTTAAAAAATTTTGAGACATTTCCAAAAAAGCTTGAAAAAAAGTAAATTTATATATATAATAAAAGTATATTAGTTCAACATAAAAAGAAAAGAAGGGAGCGATTTTTATGAAAATAAAAATAACAGGAAAGGAACTAAAGATAACAGATGCTATAAACGATTATGTAGAAAGAAAACTAGACAGAATCGATAAATATTTTGAAAATGCTGAAGCAGATGTAACTTTAAAAACTGAAAAAAATGAACAAATTGCTGAAATTTGCGTATTTGTAAATGGCGAAAAGTACAGAGCTGTAACAGAAGATAAAGATATGTATGCATCAATAGATAAAGATATTGATATATTAGAAGGACAAATTAGAAAAGCAAAAACTAAAAAAGAAAAAATGATGAAAGATGGAAGTATAAAAAATATAGAAATTGCAAATTCTGAAATCAAAGAAATTTCAAATGAAATCATCAAAACATCTTATTATGAAATAAAACCAATCACACCAGAAGATGCAGTTTTAAAATTACAAGAAAAACCTTCACATAATTTCTTAGTATTTATAAATGTAGATACAGGAAAAGTAAATGTTATACATAAATTAAAAGACGGAAAAAATTACGGTTTAGTAGAACCTGAATATTAATTTTATTTTTCATACAATAAAGGCAGGAATTCGATATCCTGCCTTTATGTATTTATAAAAGCAAAATTCAAATTTCTGCCTATATTTATGGCTTTTAAAATAATTTATAGTATTTAAAGAATTTTAATATTTTCTATATACTAATAAAACTATTTCATTTGATTTTCAACTTGTTGAATCATTTTTCTAACCATATTTCCACCTATTCTACCTGCATCTCTAGCTGATATATCTCCATTGTAACCTTCTTTAAGATTTACACCTACTTCACTAGCTACTTCATATTTGAATTTATCTAAAGCTGTCATAGCTTCTGGAACTAATTTTTTGTTACTATAGTTTGCCATTTATTTCACCTCCTGTAATTACATTTGTGAAAAAACATTGAGCTTTTTCTAATACTATCATTTGCAATTTTTAAAATAATAAACAGGTAATTTTTTACAATATAAAAAATTATAGATTTTGCTTTATTTCTTTTATAGTATGTACATTTTTTGTAAAAAAATTTTTGAAAAATGTATTTTTATCTTAAATAATAAAAAAAGCCCTATTTACAAAGCTTTTAAAAAAAATATTAATTTATTTTTTTGCTTTGTAAATTGGACTTCTTTTTGATTTTTTTAAATTCTTAAAAAATAATATTATCCTTATTTTTTAAAAATTTATCAATTTTTTCTACCAGTTCTTTTTCGGTGCCCTCTTCCGATCTGCAGAATACTTTTAAAAGTAATTCTTTCAGCTTTTCGATATCTTCAATATCATATCTCCCAGCCATTCTGTACATTACTTTCAAAAATTCTTCGTCTGGTTTATTAAACCTTCGCATTAACACATCAATGCATATATCCTGCTCCTGACGAGACACTTCAATTTCATTTTCTTCTACATATATCTTCATTAATGTACGAAGACGTATCTCTGAAGATAAATTGGTAATAAATTTTTCTACTATACCGTCGTCTTCAACTTTGAAAGAATGCTTGGTATATACATTGTATAGTGCTGACTTCATTAACTCAAAGATTTCTTCTTTGGTTAATTTTTTAAAAATCCCTTCAAAACCTTGGTTTTTTTCAAGGAAATTTAAAAGGTCATCTAATTTCAGCTCAGGTTTTATTAATTTTTCTGTTGTAGCTAGTGCTACAATTTCATAGCCGGGATTATTTCGAATCACACCTGATTCCCGTAACCCTACTATTACGAATCCATATCCTGCATTTCTTTTAAGTTTTTTTAAGTTTTCGTTCATGAAAAGAACTCCTTTCTTTTGTGTTTTCCCTAAAATAAGAGAAATATTAATTAAATTTTTACATTTTCATTATAGCATAATTTACATAATTATGTCAAATTGAATGAAACTAAAATTACTTAATATATCTCTATTTATATAATTCTATAATTTAAAATTACCATAAATCTGTTTTAAAATTTCTGTAAAAACAAAGTACAATTTATATTTCTATTCTATTATTAAACTTATCTTCTACTAATTTTTTTAATTTCAAATCTTTTTCTAAAACATCTTTATCTTCCATCAGCTTTTGTACTGCAATTTGTGCTTGTTTTAAAATTCCCATATCATGAAATAAATTTGCTATTTTAAATTCCGGAATTCCATGTTGTGCTGTTCCAAAAAAATCACCTGAACCTCTTAACTCTAAATCTTTTTCCGAAATTATAAAACCATCATTTGTTTGGCACATAACTTGCATTCTTTTTTTTATATTTTCCCCTCTTGGCTCATATATTAAAATACAATAAGATTGATACTCTCCTCTTCCTACTCTTCCTCTTAACTGATGCAGAGCTGCAAGTCCAAACCTTTGGGCATCTTCTATTACCATTATATTTGCATTTGGTACATCTACCCCAACTTCTATTACTGTTGTAGATATTAATATATCAATTTCCTTATTTTTAAATTTCATCATTATCTCATCTTTTTCTTTTGGTTTCATTTTTCCATGAAGATATTCTACTTTATATTGTGGAAATATTTCTTTTTGGTATTTTTTACAAATTTCAACAACCGATTTTAAGTCCTGCTCTTCACTTTCTTCTACTAAAGGACAAACTATATAACATTGTCTTCCTTCTTCTATTTGCTTTTGTATAAAATTATTTATTCTTTGTTCATAGCTTTTATTTACTGCAAATGTTTCTATTTTTTTTCTATTTGGTGGTAACTCATCTATTATTGAAATATCTAAGTCACCATATAATATAAGTGCTAATGTTCTTGGTATTGGTGTTGCTGACATTACAAGCACATCTGGGTTTTCTCCTTTTTTTGCAATTTTTGCTCTTTGTTTTACGCCAAATCTATGCTGTTCATCTGTTACTACTAGACCTAATTTTTTAAATTCAACATTATCTTCTATTAAAGCATGTGTTCCTATTATTATATCTATTTCTCCTGCTTTTAGTCTTTCTAATATCTCACTTTTTTTCTTTTTAGTAATTGCAGAAACTAAAAGTTCACACTTTATACCTAATTTTTCAAACTGTTTATTAAAATTTTCAAGATGTTGCACAGCAAGTATCGCTGTTGGTGCCATTATTGCAACTTGATATCCGCTTCTTACTGCTTTATATGATGCACACATTGCTATTGCAGTTTTTCCAGATCCCACATCTCCTTGCAACAATCTATTCATACATTTATTACTTTCCATATCTTTTTCTATTTCATCTAATACTCTTTTTTGTGCATTAGTCAGTTCAAAAGGAAAAGTCTTACTAAACTCTTGCATTGAAACAGTTTTTTCATACTCTATTCCCTTCTCTTCTTTTAAATTACTATTTTTCAAAGCAAATAATGCAAGTTGCATTGAAAAAAGCTCTTCAAAAACTAACCTTTTTCTTGCTATTTGAAAATCTTCTAACTTTCCGAGGAAAATGTATCATTTCTGTTGCTTTATTTATATCTATCAAATTATTTTCTTTTAATATATAATCTGGTAAAGTTTCTTCCAAATTTCCTTTTACCTCTGCTATAGCATTTTCCATTATTTTTCTTAAAGTATTTTGTGATAAATTGTATGTTAATGGATAAATAGGTACAATTTTACCAGTATTTTTTGTATTTTCTATTTCATCAAACACTGGTGAATTTATTTCTACTTTTCCAAATTTATTACTAATCTTACCAAAAAACCTATACTTTTTACCTATTTCAAATTTATTTTTTAAATATGGTTGATTAAACCATGTTATAACAGCAGACATTGTTTCATCTCTAACTATTAATTTTTGCATAGTTTTATTCTTAAGCCTTACCTCTGATACCCTTGAACACGCTATAACCTCAATAGTTACTTCTTGTCCATCAACACACTCATACAAGCTTTTTACCTTACTTCTATCTTCATAATCTCTTGGATAATATGTAATTAAATCTTTTAATGTAAAAATATTTAATTTATTTAAAAGTAACACTCTATTAGGTCCTACTCCTTTTATATATTTTACATCTTTTCCTAAATCCATCATTTTCTCCTTAATTTTTCTTTTCCATATTAAATTTAAAAAATGAACTTTAAGGAACGTCCCTAAAGTTCATCAAATAAAGTTTAAAGTTTAAAGCATCTGCACTTACTAGTTTAAAATTTATTCCATATACTTTTCCTTGAACTGCTTCTTTTATGGATGTTCCATGAAGATGACCATATATACATTTTTTTATATTATATTTTTTCATTATTTCTATAAATTCTGTTGTTTGGTTATTTTGTACTTGATGCATTGTTATTGGTGGATAATGCATACATAATATTATTTCTTTTTCTTTTCCGTATTTTTGTATTCCGTCTTTTATTGATAATTCTAGTCTTATAAGTTCTCTTCTTATTATTTTTTTGTTTTCTTCTTCGTCTGATATTATCCATCCTCTTGTTCCAACTATTATTTTGTTTTCACATTCATAACTATTGTTGTACAAAAATTCTATATTTTGAAAATTATTTTCTTGTAGATATTTTTTCATTTTTGTTTGTGTTGTCCACCAATAGTCATGATTTCCTTTTAACATGATTTTTTTTCCTGGTAGGTTATTTAGATATTTAAAATCTTCGTATGTGTTTTTTAAATCCATAGCCCAAGAAAAATCTCCTGGCATTAATACTATATCTTCTTTTTTTACTTTTTCTTCCCAATCTTTTTTTATTTTCTCTTCATGTTTTTCCCAATTTTCCCCAAATATACTCATTGGTTTATTTTCTTGGAAAGATAAATGAAGGTCTGCTATTGCATATATTGACATCTATTTCTCCTTTTACTTATAATTTTAGGTTTGGTATAGCATTTAGCTCCATATTATCTTGTTTACCTATTATATAATTATAATATCCTGCTGATGCAATCATTGCTGCATTGTCTGTGCACAATTTTAAGTCTGGCATATATATTTTATAGCCTTCTTTTTCTAATTTTAAAAATTCTTTTCTAATGTAACTGTTTGCTGATACTCCTCCTGCAAGTGCAATTGTTTTTGTATTTACTTTACTTAATGCTTTTTTTATATTTTCTATTAATACTTCTGTTACTGCTTTTTGAAAACTTGCACATAAATTTGCTTTGTTTATATTTGGTATTTTGTGATTTAAATTTATTACTGCTGTTTTTATTCCACTAAAACTAAAATCTAGATTTTCAAAGTGGCTTTTTGGTAAGTTATATTCTGGAATTCCATTTTTTGCTAATTTATCTACTTTTGGTCCTCCAGGATAGCCTAACCCGAACTACTCTTGCAACTTTATCAAATGCTTCACCTATTGCGTCATCTCTCGTTTTACCTAATACTTCGAATTCTGTGTAGTTTTTTACCAATACTATTTGTGTATTACCACCTGACATCATCATACATAAAAATTCTGGAGTTAATTCTTTGTATGTAATATAATTTGCTGCTATATGACCTTGCAAGTGATTTACACCACAAAGTGGCTTATTTATTGCAAAACTTAAAGCTTTTGCATATGATAAACCTACAAGTAATGCTCCAACAAGCCCTGGTCCATATGTAGGTGTTATTACATCTATATCATTAAAACCTATTTTTGCTTCTTTTAGTGCTTTTTTTGTTACTCTTGATATTGCTTCTATATGGTTTCTTGATGCTATTTCTGGCACTACTCCTCCATATTTTTCGTGAATTGGTATTTGTGTATCTATTATATTAGACAAAACCTCTCTACCGTTTTTTACAATGGCTACAGAGGTTTCATCACAACTTGATTCAATTCCGAGTGTAATTATATCTTTCATTATTTACCTTTCTTTTTTCATTTTATAGTATATATTTTTTGGATATTAAAATAAATTTATAATTTAAACTTTTATTTTTAATTTTTTAAGCTTATATTCCAAGCCCAAATATCAGCCTTGCTAAGTTTAATATTCCATTACCTACAAAATTTATTACTGGTGATATTATTGTTCCTGCTATTCCTGTTATCCAGATTATTACAAATATTATATAGAATATTCCTTCATTATTTAAAAACCATTGTTTTGCATTATATGATAAAAATGGCATTATTATTTTTGAGCCATCTAGTGGTGGTAATGGTATAAGGTTAAATATTCCTAAACCAACATTTACAAATACTGTACTTTGCAATATTGAAATTATAATATAACCAATGTTTGATGATAAAAATTGCATACTTCCAAATTTATATACAGCCATATATATTATTGCAAATATTATTGCAAGTATGATATTCATTATTGGTCCTGCTGCAGATACTATTGCCTCACATTTATCCATTGACATTTTTCTTGTATAATTTCTTGGGTCAACATGTACTGGCTTTCCCCAACCAAAACCTGCAACTAATAGCATTAATGTTCCTATTGGGTCTAAATGACTAAATGGGTTTAAACTTAACCTTCCTTCTCTTCTTGCTGTATCATCTCCTAGTCTGTCTGCAACAAATGCATGGGCAAATTCGTGAAATGTTATTGCAATTAGAACTGCTGGTGCTGATAGTAATAAACCAAATAATGCTCCTGGATTTGCTATGTATTGCATTACTGCAGCTAAAATTAAAATTCCTAGTATTATATATACCATTCTTTTATCAAATTGAAAATTAAACATATATTCTCCTTTTTTATATTTTTATTTTCAAAACACCCTTATTTATATAATATTTTAAAGTTAGTTGAAATGTACACTTTAATTTAATGGTTTCATTGTAGGAAATAATAAAACATCTCTTATTGAAGTACTATCTGTTAATAACATAACAAATCTATCTATTCCTATTCCTAATCCTCCTGTAGGTGGCAAACCTATTTCTAGAGCTTGGATATAGTCTTCATCCATCATTCCTGCTTCTTCGTCTCCTGCTTCTCTTGCCTCTACTTGTTTTTTGAATCTTTCGTATTGATCTATTGGGTCATTTAGCTCTGAGAATGCATTTCCATATTCTCTTCCACCTATAAATACTTCAAATCTTTCTGTCATTCTTTTATCTTTTACTGATTTTTTTGCAAGTGGTGATATTTCTACTGGATAGTCATATATAAATGTTGGTTGCACTAGTGTTTTTTCTACATATTCATCGAAAAATAGGCTTATTATATCTCCTCTTGTTTCTTTTGTTTTATCTGGAATTTCTATTTTTCTTTCTTTGGCAAGTTTAACTGCTTCTTCATCTGTTTGAATTTGGTTAAAATCAATTCCTGTTACTTCTTTTATTGAATCAATCATTGTTATTCTTTTCCAACCTGGTGCTAAGTCAATTTCTTGACCTTGATAGTTTATTTTTGTTGTCCCAAGTACATCCATTGCTGTTCTTGAAAATAGTTCTTCTGTTATGTTCATCATATCATGATAATCTTCATATGCTGCATATAGTTCAAGCATTGTAAATTCTGGATTATGCCTTATGTCCATTCCTTCGTTTCTAAATACCCTTCCTATTTCGTATACTTTGTCAAATCCTCCTACTATTAACCTTTTTAAGTTTAATTCTAGTGCTATTCTTAAGTACATATTTATATTTAGGCTGTTATGGTGTGTTATAAATGGTCTTGCTGTTGCTCCACCTGAAATTGTGTTTAGTATTGGTGTTTCTACTTCTAGATACCCTTTTTCTTCTAGAATTTTTCTTATATTACTTATTATTTTACTTCTTGTTAGAAATGTTTCTTTTACTTCTGGATTCATTATTAAATCTGTATATCTTTGTCTATATCTTAAGTCTGTGTCTTTTAGTCCATGAAATTTTTCTGGAAGAGGTCTTAATGATTTTGAAAGTAGTGTTACTTCTTTTGCATGTACTGATATTTCTTCTGTTCTTGTTTTAAATACAAAACCTGTTATACCTATTATGTCTCCAATGTCAAATGTTTTAAAAGCTTTATAACTTTCTTCTCCTAGGTCATTTATGCTTACATAACTTTGTATTTTTTCGTCACAGTCTTGTATAGTACAAAATGAAGCTTTTCCCATTATTCTTTTTGCCATTATTCTTCCTGCTACTGTTACATCTTTTTGCTCGAATTTTTCATAGTTTGCTTTTATTTCTCCTGCAGTATTTGTTCTATTAAATTTTGTTATTTCAAATGGATCTTTGTTTTCTTTTTGCATCTCTTCTAATTTTTCTCTTCTTATTTGCATTAGATGATTTATATCTAATTCTTGCTCTTGGTTTTCTGTTTTGTTATTTGTTTCTTGCATTTTTTTCTCTCCTATCTTTTTTGTTTTGTATATTATATAGCATTATTGCTAAAAAGTAAAGGAATCTTGCTTAATTTTAATTCAAGATTCCTTTTTTGTGAATTTTTTTTAGTTGGTTTTTTTATTTTTTATGAATGTTTTTGTTAATTTTTTTATATATTTTTACTTGTTTTCTTTTCATCAAAAAATATTTGTGATACTGTTTTTATGTCTAAGTCAAATATTTCTGTTAATTCTATTACTTCACTTACATAAAATTCTTCTTTACCTTCTATTTTACTTTTTAGTTTTTTCACTGATATTCCTAATTTTTGTGCTACTTCATCTACACTTATGTTTCTTGATTTTATTAATTCTTCAACTCTTTTTCCGACAATTTGTGGTTTCATTATTCTTTTTTATCTCCTTATTTTATTTTTTTACTATTTAATTTGCACTGTTTTTACAACTTTAATATTTTATACTTTTTTATATTTTAATTTTAAGATATTTAGCTTATTTTTATATTGCTACTTTTTTGACACAATTTAGCTATTTAATTTTTATATAATATTTTGCTTTGTTTCTTTTATGGAAACATTTTACAATATCTTTATATTTTTGTCAAGTTTTTTGATGGATTTTAAAATTGGGGTTAAAAGTTTCAAAACACTTGACATTGAAGGATTTTGTTGATTTCTGTCGAAAAATGTCGAAATATTTTTTTGAATATTTACAAAATCTTTTCATCATGTTATAATAATTTTGAGTTTTTTATAGGAGGTTTTTGGATTGAAAGAAGTTTTTGCTACCAGATTTTCAGAGTTATTAAAAGAAACTGATAAAAATTATGAAGATATTGCACATGAACTTGGATTTAAGTCAAAAGGTAGTATTTCAAAATATGCAAATGCAAAAAATAAAGATGTACCTATAAGTGTTGTATTTAAAGTTGCTGATTTATTTGGTGTTTCACCTGTATGGTTAATTGGGCTTACAAATGATAGACATTATATTGTTATGTAATTTTTATAAAGTTTCTAATTAAAATAATTAGATAATTCAATATTAAAAAAGAATATCCTAAAATGTAAAATAGATATTGCCATTCTATTTTACATTTTAGGATATTCTTTTTATTTTTATGTAACACTAAAAAAATAGTCAACTTTATCCATAAAAAACCAAAAAGCATAAGCAAGTCCAAAAAAGATAAATAACCACATAAGCATATAAGTAAATTTGAAAGACATTTCTGTAAGATAACAAATCCAATTTATAAATTTTATGTGAACTTTATTTAGTCCTTGGGTATAACTATTATTTTTAGCATTTACAAAATCTTCACTAGGTACCATATAAATTTCAGATAATTTATATATTATATCTAAATTTGGGTATTCTAATCCCCATTCCCATTTTTTTAGATCTTTTTCTTTTAAGATTATACCTTTTTTGTTTAATTCCTCCATTAATTCTAGATAGGTCCAATTTTTTTGCTCTCTTAATTTTATAAGTAATTGCTCTATTGTCATGTCTTGGTTATTATTACTTTTATTAGCGTTATTTTTATCACTTTTATTATAATTTTTTAATTCTTTTGTTTCTTTCATTTTCAAGACCAATCCTTTCTATGGTATAAATATTTTTTATATTACCTAAAATTTTTATTTACAAATTAATCTTAAAACATAATACATAGCATAGTTGTTTTTTTAAATCTCTAGACCAGTTATTATATACTCAAACTGCATTATTTATTCCTGATGCAACAATATTTGACATGTTTTCAATTAAGTCATCAATCTCTTTAGGTGTTACTATTAAATTATAATCCTTAGGAAGTAATGCATCTTTTATTCTTTCATAATTATCTTCTTCTTTTAATTTATTTAAATATTCGTTTGACTCTGCATTTTCTTGCAACTCTGTTATAAATAAATCTAAACAATCGTTTACAAGTACCGCTGTTTCTACAACTGTTGGTATTCCTATTGCTACAACTGGTATTCCTAAAGTTCCTTTGCTTATTTCTGCCCTTTTATTTCCTACTCCTGCTCCTGGAACTATCCCTGTATCTGATATTTGTATTGTACTACTTATTCTTTCTATACTTCTTGATGCTAGTGCATCTATTACTATTAAAAGTTTGGGATGAATATTGTCTACTATTCCTTTTAAAATTTCTAGTGTTTCTATTCCTGTTGTTCCCAATACTCCTGGTGATATAGCACTAACTTCTCTTGTGCCTTCTTTTACATATTGTGGCATATAATTAATTATATGTCTTGTTACTTCTATTTCATTTATTACTTTTGGTCCTAATGCATCTGGTGTTACATAAATATTTCCTAGACCTACTACTAGAATTTCTCCCTGTTTATCAATATGTGTATCTATAATGCTTCTTAATTCATTTGATAAAATTTCAGATGATTTCTGAATATCTTCATCTTGTGCTATTTTTAACTTTTTTATATCTATTGTAATATAGTTTCCTATTGGTTTTCCAATGGCCTTTTCTCCATTTTCGTTCGTTATTTTTACTCTTTCAATTTGTATGTTTTCGTTTATTTCTTCTTTTTGGCTTTCTATTCCATCAATTTCATTTTCTAGACTATTTGCTTTTTTGTATAGTTCTCTCCTTTCTGAGGCTAAATCTGTTCTAAAATTATACATAATATCAACTCCTTTTTTGATATTATTTGTTAATTTTTTCTTTTTATACTCATACTATTAATTATTTTTTTGGTCATTCTGGGACAGGTCCCGATTAACCATTTTTGGTCACTCTGGGACAGGTCCCGATTAACCATTAAAAAATTCCTACTATTTCCCCATTTTCATTTATATCTATATTCTCAGCTGCTGGAACTCTTGGAAGCCCTGGCATAGTCATTATTTTCCCTGTTATTGCTACAATAAAGCCTGCTCCTGCTTTTAGTTCTATTGTTCTTATGTGAATATTGTATTCGTCTTTACATTGCAAGTTTTTTGGGTCATCTGAGAATGAATATTGTGTTTTTGCAATACATATTGGAAGGTTACTATATCCTAAACTTTCTATTTCTTCTATTTGCTTTTCCGCTTCTTTTGAGTATTCTACTTCTTTTGCACCATATATTTTTGTTGATATTTTTCTTATTTTTTCTTTAATAGGGTCTTCTAAGTCATAGATATATTTAAAGTCTTCCTTTTTTTCTGAAAGTTGTACAATTTTTTCTGCTATGTCTGTTGCTCCTACTCCACCTTTTGCCCAAGCTTCTACTATACTTAAAGGTATTTGTTTTTTAGCCAAATTTTCTTTTAAAATTTCTATTTCTTTTTCTGTGTCTTGGTTATATTTGTTTAGAGCTACTATTACATTTAAGCCAAATTTTTCTTTTAAATTATCTATATGTCTATATAAATTTTCTAAGCCCTTTTCTAATCCTTCTAGATTTTCTTTTTGTATATCTTCTTTTGGTACTCCTCCATGATATTTTAATGCTTTTATTGTTGCAACTATTACTACTGCATCTGGCTTTAGGTTTGCTTTTCTGCATTTTATATCTAAAAATTTTTCAGCACCTAAGTCTGAGCCAAATCCTGCTTCTGTTATTGTGTAGTCTGCAAGTTTTAAGGCTAAATTTGTTGCTATTATACTATTACATCCATGTGCTATGTTCGCAAATGGTCCTCCATGAATAATTGCTGGAGTGTGTTCTAGTGTTTGTACTAGGTTTGGTTTTATTGCATCTTTTAAAAGTACTGCCATTGCTCCATTTGCTTTTAAGTCTCTTGCAAAAACTGGATCTTTTGATTTTTTATATCCAATTATTATATTTCCTAAGTTTTCTTTTAATTCTTTTAAATCTTTTGATAAACAAAGAATTGCCATTATTTCTGATGCTACAGTTATATCAAATCCATCTTTTCTTGGAACTATGTTTTTTTCTCCTGAAAGCCCTGTTTCTACTTCTCTTAACTGTCTGTCATTTAAATCTACACATCTTTTCCATGTTACTTTTTCTATTTCTAAACTATTCCCATAATATATATGATTATCTATTAAACTTGATAATAAATTATTTGCTGCTGTTATACAATGCAAGTCACCTGTAAAATGTAAATTTATTTCTTCCATTGGTGCAACTTGTGCCATTCCTCCTCCTGTTGCTCCACCTTTTATGCCAAATACTGGTCCTAGTGATGGCTCTCTCAATGCTAAAATTGATTTTTTGCCTATTTTTCTTAAACCATCTGCTATTGCAATTGACATTGTTGTTTTTCCCTCTCCTAAAGGTGTTGGACTTATGGCTGTTACTAATATTAATTTTCCATTTTTTTTGTTTTCTAATCTTTTATATACATTTTCAGATATTTTGGCTTTATATTTTCCATATTGTTCTATATCATCTTCTGTTAAGTTTAATTGTTTTGCAATTTCTGTTATCTTTTCTAATTTTGTATTTCGTGCAATTTCTATATCTGTCATACTGCACCTCCTATTTTACAATTACCTTACCATCCTTTAAAAACTTTTTTAAATCTTCATTTTCTATATGCTTCTTTTAAAAAACTAATCCTGCAATTAATCCTATTAATGCTCCAACTATTACTTGAAGTGGTGTATGTCCTAAAACTTCTACTAATCTTTCAGACACTTCAACTCCGGTTAAACCTTTTGTTTCCACTATTTTATTTAGGAGTTTTGCCTGTTTTCCTGCTGCTCTTCTAACACCTGCTGCATCATACATTACAACAAAAGCAAGTATTAATGATAGTGCAAATATTGGTGAGCCTACTCCTTCATCTTTTCCTATTAATGTAGCAAGACCCACTACAACAGCAGAATGAGAGCTTGGCATTCCTCCTGCTCCCATAATCCTTTTAAAATTGAATTTTTTTGTGGTTACTAAATCATATATCAATTTAAATGTTTGTATTCCAAACCATAGTAAGAATGGAATGACTATATATTTATTTTGAAAAAATGTTATAAAACTATTTTCCATTTTTATATCTCCTTTTATTTTTTCTAGCAGTTTAATTTTATTTATATTTTGCTTTTAGCTTTCCTCTATGTCAAAATTTTCTTCTTTTATTTTGTTTTCATCATTTATTAGTATTGTTATTTTCTTTTCAGCTTCTTCTAACATTTTACTACATTCTTTAGATACTTTTATTCCCTCTTCAAATTTTTTTACTGATGCATCTAAATTTAAATCACCTTTTTCTAATTCAGTTACTATTTTTTCTAATTTTTCCATATTTTCTTCAAAACTACTAACTTTTGCCATATTTTTTTAATACTTTCGTATTATCCTCCTTTTTTGTTTTATATAATGTGTTTTTGTTTTTTATATTTTTAATAAAAATTTTTTTCTATTTTATTTCTTTTACTTCTTCTGTATCTACATTAACATCAAAATATCCTATAGTTTGAGCATTTGATATAACTTGAATATGATATATATTTCCTTCAATATAGTCTATAGAAAATGTGTATGCACTGCTATTTTCTCCCCATGCTTTTTTTGCAAGTTCTATTGCTTTTTCTTCTTTATTTACCCCTGTATTTTCTTTGTTACTTTCTTCTTCTTCTTTTCCTGTTATTTGTTTTTCTGTATTTTGCTCATTATTTTGTGATAAATTAGTATTTTGAGCTATTCCTTCTTGGGTTTGATTTTGCACAACTTCATTTTCTGAAATTTCATTTTCTACACTATTTTCTTCTTGTGAAATATTTGTATCATTTTCTTCTTTTATATATGTACTTGCTTCAACTTCTTTTGGTATAACTACTAATACTCTATAACATACTATAGCTATTACAACTATTATTAGGACAATTAATATCCCTATAATTATTTTTGTTTTCTTATCCATTTTCTTTTGTCCTTTCTATTTATAATTAAAACATTTAGAATGTTTTTGTTTTAAGGTTTCATAATAATAGTCTACTTTTATATTTATTATATTATCTCAGCACTTTTATTTCCATCTATTAATTTTATTTCTATTTTTTGTCCTTTTTCTAGCTCTTTTACACTCTTTACTATTTTATTATTTGCCTCTATTATTGAATATCCTCTTGCCAAAGTTTTCAGTGGGCTTAATGTATCTAATTTAGATACTAGTTCTATATATTTAGTTTTTGCTTTTTGCTCTTTTGTTTGCATTGTTGTTTGTAAATTTTTAATAATTGTGTCTAATTTTATATAATCATCATAAAATAACTTTTCTGGCTCTTTAAATATTCTACTTGATTTTGCTTTCTCATATCTTAATTTCATTATTTCCAATTTTTTACTTAGTAGTACTTTTAATCTATTTCTATATGTATTTATTTTTTGACTAAGCTCAATATAGTCTGGCACTGCAAGTTCTGCTGCTGCAGATGGAGTTGGTGCCCTCAAATCTGAGACAAAATCTGCTATTGTAAAATCCGTTTCATGTCCTACTGCTGAAATTATTGGCAATTTAGAATTATATATTGCATGTGCCACTATTTCTTCATTAAATGGCCATAAATCCTCTAATGATCCTCCTCCTCTTGCCAAAATTAAAACATCTGCTAAATTATTTTCATTCATAAATTGTATTCCTTCAGCAATTTTTTCAGCAGCACCTTCTCCTTGAACAGGAACTGGCAGAAGTCTTATATAAACATTTGGATTTCTTCTTGTACTTACATTTATAATATCTCTTATAACAGATCCCGTTTTTGATGTTAAGACTCCAATTACTTTTGGCATTTGTGGAATTTTCTTTTTGTGGCTTTTATCAAATAATCCTTGTTTTTCTAAATCTTCTTTTAACTTCTCATATTGTTTATATAAAGCTCCTATACCATCTTCTTGCATTGCTTTTACATATATTTGGTAAATTCCATCTCTTTCAAAAACAGATACTCCCCCAAAAATAAATACCTTCATACCATCTTTAGGCATAAAATTTAATTTTTGAGCATATGTCTTAAACATAATACATTTTATTAAAGAATTCTCATCTTTTAATGTAAAATACATATGTCCAGTATAGTGATTTTTAAAATTTGATATTTCACCTTTCACTACAATATTTGCTAAAGCCTCATCACCTGCTATTTTTTCTTTTATATATTTATTTAATTCTGTTACTGTTATCGCTAAATTTTCGTAATTCATTATCATCCTCACTATTCTCTTATGTCATTTGAGTATCTATTAAAAGCGCTTTCTTTTATATACATTTTTTTCCATTTTGTCCATTTGGTGACAGGTACCAAATGGACATTATTCATTTACTATACTTGCAAGTATTCCATTAACAAAGTTTTTGGATGTATCTTCTCCGTATTTTTTTGCAAGTTCTACTGCTTCGTTTATTGCTACTTTATATGGTATTTCTTTAAATTTTATCTCGTAAATTGCAAGCCTTAAAAGACTTAAATCTATTTTAGATATTCTTTCGAATTTCCAGCTTTCTTTTAAGTTTGTTTTTATTTTTTCATCTATTTCTGCTTTATGCTTTTCAATTCCTTCTACTGCATCTATTATATATTTTTTTACTTCTTCATCTTTTATATTATTACTTTCAAAGTATAGCATAACTTGGTCCATTTGATTTGTATTTTTTTGTATTTCTATGCTGTATATTACTTTAAAGGCTTGTTCCCTTATTGCAGATCTATTCATTTATTTTGTTCCCTTTCTATTTTTGTGTTTTACATTTTGTCTATCCAATTTTTTAATTTAGTTTTAACATCATCTTTGTTTTGTTGTACATAATTTCCTATAAAAGCTCCTGCGATGATAACTAGTAATCCTATTATAAGATCATATAGTCTTGTTGCAAGTATTATTATTGCAACTATTATTCCAATTATTGCACCACAATATTTACCTAATATTTTTTTTAAATCTTCCATATTGCTTTTCCTTTCTTTTATTATTTTCTATTTGTACTTTTAAAAGTTACAAATATTTAGTTTATATTTACTTTTTTGCTTAATTTTTTTAGGATTTATATATTTTATGCTTCTTCTGTTTGATTAGATGGTGCTACTTTTTTTACTGATATATTTACTTCTTTTACTTCTAAATCTGTTGATTTTTTTACTTTTTCTTTTATTCTATCTTGCAAGTTTGCAGATAAGTCTTTTATTACTGCATTTGAGTTTACTGTTAAATTTACATATATTTTTACATTATTTTCTTTATCTAGTTCTACTTTAGTTGAAATTTCTTGTGCATTTTCAAATCCTTTTACAACTGAGTCTACTAGTGTTTCTATTGTTTCTTTTGATATCATTAATTTTCCATTTTCATTTTCAAGTAACACTCCTTGTTTGTCTTTAAGCTCTTGTTTTGATGTTGGATCAAAAAATATACATCTTATTGATAATAATATAAATATTATACTTACTGCTAAAATTATTTTTGATGCTGGATCTTGTGTTAAACCTTTTTCTACAATATTTGCTACTGTTTCCATGTCTAGCCATCCAAATATTAATAAACATAATATGATTGATAATATTAATATTATGTTTGCATATAGTATTAGTGTTATTTTTTCTATAATTTTCATTTTTTTCTCCTTCCAAGGGGCTATTTACCTTATTTTGTGATTTTATTTCTTATAAGGATTGTCCCTTTCTTAGTTTTTATTTTATTTCTTGTTTTTGTTATAATTTTTCATTTTTATTTATTGCTTTAGTTTTACTTTTTTATTTGCTTTATTCTTGAGTTTTTTCTTCATTTTCTTCTTTTTCCGTTTGATTTTCTTCTTGTTTTACTAAATCTGTATTTACTCCTTGTACATGTACATTAACTTCTTCTACTTTTAACCCTGTCATATTTTCTACTGATTTTTTTACTCTATTTTGTATTTCAAATGCTACATCTGGTATTCTTGAGCCATATTCTACAATAATATTAACATCAATTTTAACTGCACCTTCATCTTTTTCTACTTTAATTCCTTTTGCTAGATTTTTCTTTCCACTTAAAACCTCTGTTATACCTCCTGCAAAACCTCCTGCCATTGATGCTACACCTTGTACTTCTGAAACTGCGACTCCAGATATTACTGCTATTACATCTGATGATATTTCTATTCCTTCATTTTCTGTTATTTCCCCTGTATTTTCATTTTCAATCAAATTTTCTTGATTGTTATTTTCTTCTTCCATATTGACCTCCTTTTTGTATATCTAAAAATTGATATACTTAAATATGTTATAAGTATATCAATTTTTAGTAGATTTTACAACTATTTTTAAAATTTTTTTACAAGTTGCCAAGAGATTGCCAGGAGGAGAGAAGAGAAGAAAGTTGCCAAAAAAGGAGAGAGGAAAGTTGCCAAAGGGGACGGAGGAAAATGGCAATTTTAAAAATTGCCATTTTCCTCCGTCCCCTTTGGCAACTCTTTTGGCAACTTACTAAACAATAAAATAAAAGAAGATTTGAACTTTAAGGAACATCCCTAAAGTTCATACCTTCTTCTATTTTGTTACCTAGTAAGTATTCTTTTATATTCATTCTTTTTGCATTTTCTCCTTGTATTTCAAGCACTTTTATTATTCCTTCTTTTGCTTTTATATATAATCCTTCTTTTGGATTTGCAATTAGTATTTCTCCTAGTTTTTTTTCTTTTATATTTTTTATTTTTTCTTTTTCTAGTTCTTGCTTATTTTCTACTATTTCTACTTTCCAAAATTTTATTTTTTTATTTTCATAAAATGTATATGCTCCAATTATTGGGTTTAGCCCTCTTACTAGATTTTTTATTTGTTTGGCATTTTGCTCTTCCCAGTTTATTTGGGCCATTTTTTTGTCTAACATTGGTGCTAGAGTATAGTTTTCTCCTTGCTTTATTCTTGGAGCTGTTCCGTTTTTTATTTCTTCTAGAGTTTTTACTAGTAGTTTACCTCCTATGATTTTTAATTTGTCCCAAAGTTCTCCTGTTGTTTCATTTTCTTCTATTTTTATTTCTTGTTTTAATATTATATCTCCTGTGTCCATTCCTTCGTCCATATACATTGTTGTTATTCCTGTTTTTTCATCTCCATTTAGTATTGCCCATTGTATTGGTGCTGCTCCTCTATATTTTGGAAGTAATGATGCATGGACATTTATTGAGCCATATTTTGGTATTTCTAAGAGTTCTTTTGGCAATATTTTTCCATATGCTACTACACATAGTACCTCTGGATTTAATTTTTTTATTTCTTCTATAAATTCTTCATTGTTCCTTACTTTTTGTGGCTGGAATATTGGTATATTTTTTTCTTCTGCAAATATTTTTACTGGTGATGATGCCTTCTTCATTCCTCTGCCTTTTGGTTTATCTGGGTTTGTTACTACTGCTAAAATATTGTGCCCTGCATTATATATTGCTTTTAAACTTTCTTCTGCAAAATCTGGTGTTCCCATAAATATTATATTCATTTATATATTGGTCCTCCTTTCTTGCTTATTTTCTAGCCCTTATTTTACCTATTTAGTTTCTTGCTCTATATATTCTAGTGTTCCTGGTATTATTTTATCTATAAACAATTCTCCTTCTAAGTGGTCTAGTTCATGGCTTATTGCTTGTGCTAGCAAGTCTTTTGCTTTTATTTTTACTCTTTTTCCTTCTCTTGTTGTATATTCTGCAACTACTTCAGATGGTCTTTTTATTTTTGCAAATTGATTTGGAAAGCTTAAGCATCCTTCTTCTACTTCTTGCTCTCCTTTTTCTTTTATAATTATTGGATTTATTAAAACTATAGGACCTTTGTCATCATAAAGATCTATTACTACTACTCTTTTTAATACTCCCACTTGGACTGCAGCTAGTCCTACTCCATTATATTTATGCATTGTTTCTATCATATCATCTATTAATATTTGTATTTTTTCATCTATATTCTCTACTTCTCTTGATTTTTTCTTTAGGATTTCATCTCCTTCATATCTTAGATTTCTTATTGCCATTTTTTATCCTCCCTTTCTTTTTTGCTTTTTACAGTTGTATTATTTTTAAATCATATTATTAGGATTTACATCTATTGAGACTCTTAAGTCTTTATTGTTTTGTTCATATAGTTTTTTCAATTCTTGATTTAGTATATTGTTTATTTCTTCTGTCATGTTGCATTTTATTATTATTCTCCATCTAAATTTGTTTTGAATTTTATCTATTGGTGATGGCATTGGTTTATATATTTGTATATTATCCATATTTTCTGTTTTTTTTGTGATATTTTCATATATTTTTTGTGATATATTTTTTACTTGCTCTTCGTTTGTGCTACTAAATCCAATTAATATTATATCGCAAAATGGAGGATATTTCAACTGTTTTCTGAGTAGTATTTCTGTTTGATAAAATTCTTCATAATTTTGTTTTTGTGCTGTTTGTATACTAAAGTTTTCTGGGTTATAACTTTGAATTATAACTTTACCTTCGAGATTTTCTCTTCCAGCTCTTCCTGCTACTTGTGTTAATATTTGAAATGTTCTTTCATTTGCTCTATAGTCATCTATATTTAAGGAACTATCTGCTGCTATAACTCCTACTAATGTTACTTTTGGAAAGTGATGCCCTTTTACTACCATTTGTGTTCCAATTAAAATATCTATATCTTCATTTTTGAATTTTCCAAGTATTTCTTCATACGAATTTTTCTTTGTTACTGTATCTACATCCATTCTTATTGTTTTAGCATTTGGAAATTGCTTTTTTATTTCTGCTTCTAATTTTTGTGTTCCTGTTCCAAAATATCTAATTTTTTTACTTCCACATTGTGGGCAAATTGTTACAATTTTTTCTTCATATCCACAATAATGGCATTTTAATTTATTTTCAAAGCTATGGTATGTCATGCTTATGTTGCAATTTTTACACTTTACTGTATAACCACATTCCCTACACATTATAAATGTTGAAAATCCTCTTCTATTTAAGAATAATATTGTTTGCAATTTATTTTTTAAGTTTGCTTCTATAGATGTATATAACTCTTGGCTTAGCATTGAGTGATTTCCATTTGCTAATTCTTGTTTTAAGTCTATAATTTCTACTTTTGGCATTTTAGAATTATTTGCTCTTTTAGTTAAAGTCAGCAAGTTTATTTTTCCTTGTTTTGCCTTATAATATGTATTTATATCTGGTGTTGCACTTCCGAAGCAAAATTGGTATATTTTCTTCTTTTGCAATTTTATTTGCTATTTCTTTTGCATTATATTTAGGGTTTGATTCTGATTTATATGATGAATCATGTTCTTCATCTATTATTATTATTCCTAAGTCCTGAACTGGTGCAAATATTGCAGACCTTGCTCCTATTACTATTTTTACCTTTCCTTGTTTTATTTTGTTCCATTCGTCAAACCTTTCTCCTATTGATAGTTTGCTATGAATTACGCCTATTTTCTCTTTTCCAAATCTTGCTATAAATCTTTCAAGCATTTGTGGGGTTAGAGAAATCTCTGGTACTAGTAATATTGCTTTTTTGTCTTCATTTATTACTTTTTCTATAAGTTGCAAGTATATTTCAGTTTTCCCAGAGCCTGTTACTCCATATAGTAAAAATTCTTCGTATTTTTTTTCGTCTATTGCTTTTGCTACTTTGCCATATGCTATTTCCTGCTCATTGCTTAAATTTAGTTTTTCTGTTTTTTCTACTTTTTTGCTTGCTAATGGGTCTCTTTGTATTTGTTTTTCTATTACCTCTAAGTAACCATTTTTTACTAATGTATTTATTACTGCTCTTGATGTGTTTGTAAACATTTCTATTTCTTGAGCAGTACTTCCTTCGTTGTCTTTTACAAAATTTAATATTTTTATTTGCTTGTCTGATTTTATTTGATTATTTTCTATTTCAAAGTCTATTTCTTCTGCTGATTTTTTTAAAGTTATTACATTTATTTTTTTTTCTTGTATTCTTTTTTCTTTGTTTTTTGTTTTTGTTCCTGGTGTTTGCATTAGTTTTATACAGTCTGATACATTACAAAAGTATCTTTTTGCCATCCATTTTGCAAGGCTTATTTGCTTGTTTGTTAAACTTGCTTCTAAACTTGCTATTTCTTTTACTTCATATTCGGTTTTTTCTTTTATTCCTACTACAAATCCTTCTTCTAATGTTTTTTTGTTTCCGAAGGGAATTAGGACCTTGGATCCTATTGTTATTAGGTCTTCAAGGTCTTTTGGTATTTGGTAGTCGAAGGTTTTGTTTAGTTTTTTTGCTTGTGTGTTTATTATTATTTCTGCTATCATTTTTGGTCCTTTCTGATTTGATATTCTAATTTCATACACAAATTACCACTCTGAATGATACACCTCTATCCGCACGTCCATACCATCCACTTGAATCAAATAATCCAGTATAATTTCCACTCCAATTATCACCACCTCTAAATAAGAAAGGAAAATAATATGTTCCTATTAATATATTATCATTTCCATAAAGGCTAACACCATAATTCCATAGTGTTGTTTCTCCAATATCTACTATTTTACCATCTGAATCTATCGTAGGTCTAAGCCAAGCTAAAAATTCATATGGTCCATATTGTACACCATAACTATTATATGCATTTGCATATCTTCCATAATATGACCATTCATCCATGGCTTCACTAATTGCATCACCTTTAACATTTTTCATTAAATCAACTCTATCTTTTGCTATCTGGTATGATTTCTCATTTCCTTCTGTGCTCTTTATGTCCCATATTTCTTTTCCTTCTTGTTTTTCTGTATCTCCTACCTCATAAACATCAAAATACTTGCTATACTTGCTATTTAATTTATTATTCGGAAATATGTCTTGTGTACCATATTCTTGTATACTATCACTACCATTGTCCCAATATGCTGCCACATATTCCCATACTCCCCCATTCATATCATATATTCCAGTAATATTTCCTGTTGTACTTTGAATTATATTTGCTATATAATCTCCTGCTCCAGTGTATGAATAGAATATTTCCTCTGTGTTTTCTCCTGATGGAGGCTCTTGCGTTACTCCTGATGTATTTTTAGCTGGTACTTTTCCATATTGCGATACTGACAGGTAAGTTACTGCTCCCCATTCATTATTTTTCACTAAATGTGTATCTATTTCATTAGGAAATCTATATATATTATTTTCTTTCATATTTAAACTAACTTTAAATGCATTTCCCATTTGTATATATTTCCAACTGTCTACATTTGGCAATATTCTTACTGTTTTATCTATGACATTATTGTTTGCTATTGTACTTAAATTCTCCTCTACCATACTCGCTTCAAATTTTGCCGTCCAAAATCCCTCTATCTCCTCATCTCCAAATGTAAAGGCTGGATGTACTATCATTGGAGTTGGAGATCCGCACTGCTACACTATCTGCATCATAATCTTTTGGATAAGTATTTCCACTTGTTCCTTCATTTGATATCCCTTTTAAAAATTCTACCTTTGTTATATTTTGAGTTGTTCCATCTTCCAAGTTTTTTGCTACTTTATATTCATTTATACTATATGCATATCTTGGTATCCATACAAACATGCTTCCTAATTCTTCTAATTTTACTACTTGTCCTACTTCTACCTCTCCTGCTTTATATATTCCATCTGATAACATTGCATTTGCCCATGTCATTGCTGGCACTTGCTCTTGTTGTCCATCTTCATTTGTTACTGTTATTTCTTTATCACTATAGTTATACCATGTTGGGTCATCTTCAGAGCATACTTCCCAATTTTCTCCATTCCATTTTATTGGAATTAGACCTTTTCCATTGTCTCCTCCTACAGTAGGGCTATTTACCCCTTTTTCTTCATTATAGTATCCAGATATATTTATTTGTTTTGTTGCTGATTGCCATTCTTCTTTATGAAATACTTCTATATCATATTTTTCTTTTTCTTCTACTACTATTGTATAACTGTTTCCTTCAAATTCTGGAGTTATATTCCAGTTTTCTGTATTACTAGATAATTTGTACCTTATTTGCCATTTGTTTGTATAGTTATTTCCTGTTATATTAGTTACTATTATATTTATCTTGCTTGTATCTACTATTTCATAATTTAAATCAAATTCTACATTACCTGTTTTATGTGTTTGAACATTGTACATTCCATTTGACATTTGTTCTAACATATAGTAGTTTATTCCTTCATATTCTACTGGTTTGCTACTAATTATAATTCTTTCTTGTATATTTATATAGTAGTCTCTTTCTGCTGCTTCTATTTTTAAATCATTTTTTAAGTAATCTTTTCTGAAGTATCTAAAATTAGATTTTAATGTTTCTAAGTCTCCTTCTTTTTGACTTAATACATCTTGTACTTCTTTTACAATAAATATTTGCTTTTGCTCTTCTGTTAGTTCTTCTCCCAAGCTATTTGCTTCTTTATTTTCTTGTTTTATTTTGTTTACTTCTGTTTGCATTATTTGCATTTCTGCTTCAAATGCTGTATATCTTGCTGATTTTATTGTTGATATTCCACTTGTTATTCCTACTCCTGCTAAAATTAATAAGACAATTATTATTATTGTTAGTGTAAGTAAAGTTATTCCACTTTCTTTTTTAAAGTTTTTCATTTGTTTGCCTCCAATTCTTTTTATTTTGGTTTATTATATCAAATTTTTTTTATTTGATAAATAGTTTTTTGATTTTTATTTTTGTTTTAATAAAATAATTTTTCTTAATCAGAATAAGCTTGTTAAGATTATATGAAATACACATAAATCCTAACAAGCTTATTCAACTTATATATTATTTTGTCTATATTAAATTATATGTTATTCTCAAATTTTTCATAGATATATCACAATACAAAAATAGATTTATTCTATTACAATTATTGGTCGAAAACCGTTTGTCACTATTTGGATTTCCACCACTATCAACCGCAAATATTCCTGAAGCTTCTCCATCGCTCCAAACTCCTCCTCTGATTATAAATGGTATATTATATGTTCCTATTAATGTATAATCATTTCCATAAAAACTTCTTCCATATTGCCACAGTGAATTTTCTCCTGTATCTACTAATTGTCCTGTTTCATTTACTGTTGGTTGTAACCAGGCCATATATCCATATTCTATATAATTTACACTTCCTTCTGTATATGTCTTTGCATATCTTCCAAAATATGACCATTCATCTATTGCCTCATATAGAGCATCTCCTTTTTTCTTTTTTGCTAATTCTACTTTTTCTTTAGCTGTTTCATACAATTTTTCATTTCCTTCTGTACTTTTTATATCCCATATACTTTCTCCTTCGTTTATTTCTAAAGTTCCTACTTCATATTTATCAAAATATTTTATATATTTATTTTGTAATTTATTATTTGGAAATAGTTCTTCTGTTCCATATATTTTTATATAATTACTTCCATTATCCCAATATGAAGCTACATATTCACCAGCACCTCCATTTAAGTCATATATTCCAGTAATATTTCCTGTTGTACTTTGATTTACATTTGCCTCATAATCCCCTTCTGCTACATACGAATTATATTTACCTCCATTTTCTGCTCCCGATTCATTCTTTGCTGGCACTTTTCCGTATTGCGATGCTGCCAAATAACTTACTGCTCCCCATTCTAAGTTTTTCATTTGATGGGTGTCTGATGTATTTGATAATTTATATTCTACATTTTCTTTCATGTTTAAACATACTTTGA
Organism: uncultured Clostridium sp.; assembly: GCA_930989765.1. GTDB lineage: Bacteria > Bacillota > Clostridia > TANB77 > CAG-508 > CAG-269. The sequence continues at coordinate 57,251 of CAKNNA010000004.1, forward strand.
ATATATTTCCTTCTTGTATATATCTCCAACTTTCTTTATTTGGTAATATCCTTATTGTCTTATCAGTTACATTATTATTTGCTTCTGTATTTAAATTTTCTTCTGCCATACTCGCCTCAAATTTTGCCACCCATATTCCTTCTATTTCCTCGTCTCCAAAATTAAAGCCTGGATGTACTATCATTGGGGTTGAAGTTCCGCACTGCTACACTATCTGCATTGTAGTCTTTTGGACATGTATTTCCACTTGTTCCTTCATTTGTTGTCCCTTTTAAGAATTCTACTTTTGTTATGTTTTGAGTTGTTCCATCTTCTAAGTTTTTTGCTACTTTATATTCATTTATACTATATGCAAATCTTGGTATCCATACAAACATACTTCCTAGTTCTTCTTCTTTTACTTCCTGCCCCACCTCTACTTCTCCTGCTTTATATTTTCCATCTGATAGCATTGCATTTGCCCAAGACATTTCTGGTACTTCTTCTGGGTTTCCTTCTTTGTTTGTTACTGTTATTTTTTTGTTACTATAGTTATACCATGTTGGATCATCTGGTGAACATATTTCCCAGTTTTCTCCATTCCATTTTACTGGAAGTAGTCCTTTTCCATTATCTCCTCCTAAGCTAGGACTGTTTACTTCCTTTTCTTCATCATATATTCCTGATATAGTTATTTCTTTCGTTGCTGATTTCCATTCTTCTTTATGAAATACTTCTAATTCGTATTTTCCTTTTTCTTCTACTACTATTGTATAGTTATCTCCTTCGAACTCTGGGGTTATATTCCAATTTTCATTGTTTTCTTGTCCTTCACTATTTTTTACTTTTTTATATCTTATTTGCCATTTATTTGTGTAGTTGTTTCCTGTTATACTACTTACTATTATGTTTATTTTATTTGTGTCTACTACTTCATAGTTTGCTTTAAATTCTACTTCTCCTGTTTTATTTGTTTGCACATTGTACATTCCATTTGGCATTTGTTCTAACATATAGTAGTTTATTCTTCTATATTCTACTGGCTCTTTGGATATTATTATTCTTTCTTGTATATTTATGTAATAGTCTCTTTCTGCTACTTCTATTTTTAGTTCATTTTTTAAGTAGTCTTTTGTGAAATATTTAAAGTTAGCTTTTAAAGTTTCTTGCTCTCCTTTTTTTGAGCTTAGTACTTCTTTGACTTCTTTTACATTAAATATTTGCTTTTGCTCTTCTGTTAGTTCTTGTCCTAAATTATTTGCATCTTCATTTTCTTGGTTTATTTTGTTTATTTCTGTTTGCATTACTTGCATTTCTGCTTCAAATTTTGTAAATCTTGCTGATTTTATTGTTGATACTCCACTTGTTATTCCTACTCCTGCTAAGATTAATAATACTATTATTATTATCATTAATGTAACTAGTGTTATTCCTTTTTCTTTTGTCATTTTCTATTTCCTCCTTAAACCTTTTTGTTCTTTCATTAAGCTAAAAAATTAATTAAAAATTTTTTTATGAATTTTGTTGGTATTAACTGGTTTGCTAGTTTTCTATCTTTACTATTTTTGCGTAAAATTTTTTTCAAATATTGACAGTTTTCTTTATTAATGCTATCTTATTTTTATAAATGTTTATTAATTAATTTTTTAGCTTAATTACACATAAAAAATATTTAAAATTCAAATATTATTAGATATAAATTGTATTCCTACCAATAATTTTTTTGTTGATTTTTTTCACTTTTTTCAAATAAAAAAACCCCAGATTTAATTTATCTGAGATTTCATATTTCTTATATTTTATTTTGTCATTTTAGTTTATTACCACTTTTTATTTATCCATTCCAATTTACTACTCTTAATCCTTTTGGTGCATCCCAAGGCTCGCCTGATATTGAATTTTCTGGTTTATCTATATTTATTTCTATTAAATTAGAACATTGTGCAAATGCTTTATCTCCTATTTTTTCTACACTTGATGGTATATCTATTTTTTTCATATTTAAGTTATACTCTAAAGCATTATTTTTTATCTCTTTAAGTGTATTTGGTAGCTCTATTGTTTCTGTTTTCGCTTCAGTGAAAGCATGGCTTCCTATTACTTCTATCCCCTCAGGAATTTTTAAATTTTTTATGTTTTTTATAAATGTTATTATCTCTTTTCCATCAACTGATACTATATAATTTTCCTTAACTTTAAAATTTTTATTTTCATCATCTATTGTTATATTAATGTCACTTTTAATCGCTCCCCATGATTTAAAGTTAGGATTAATATAATTTATATTTTTTCCTAGTATAATATTTTGCAGATTAGTACATTTGTTAAATACTATATTTTTTAACCTTTGAACATCATTCTCAAATTCAACAGTTTTTATATTCTCTCCTTGTATTGATTGGCTTTCTATGTCTTTTACGCCCTCTGGAACTATTACTTCTTCTCTATTAGGTGTTGCATATATAAGTTTTGTTCCATCTTTTGATAATATCATATTATCTTCAACTTTATAATACTTATTTTCAGTTGGTATATTTATTGTTTTTAGTGTAGTTACACCTGAAAAAGCTCCTCCACTTATACTTTTTAATGTTATAGGTAAACTTATAGATTCTATATTTTTACATATTGCAAATAATCCTGTCTCTATATTTTCAACACCTTCTTCTATAATTAAATCCTTTATATTCTTATTATCTGCTAAAAGCGTAATTATTTTCTTTTTATCACTACTATATAATATATCATTAATAACTAAAAAAGATTTATTTTCTTTATCTACTATTAAATCAGAAAGATTACTACAATTCGAAAATGCTGATGAAGATATTTCAATAACATTTTTTCCTATTTCTATATTATTTAACTTTGTGCAACCATCAAAAGCCCTTTGTTCAATCCTAATCAAATTTTGTGGCAAATCTATTGTATTAATTAAACTTACAGCATTAAAAGTATATTGTTTAATTTCTGTAATATTATTAGATAATCTTACTTCTTCTAATGACGAACACTGTCTAAATGCTTCTTGTCCTAAGGTTTTTACACTATCTGTCATTATTACACTTTTTAGAGCTGTGCAACCTTTAAATGCATACATTCCAATTTCTTCTACTCCATCTTCTATAATTACATTTTCTAGTGTAGTATTATATGAAAATGCGTCACTTCCTATCACTTTTACTGTTCCTGGTATTGTTATTGTTTTTAAACCTTCTACCCCTGAGAATGCTCCATTTCCTATTGATGTTACTATTTCTGGTATTACTACTATTCCATTCCCTCCTTGCAAGGCTAAATTTACATTTGATGATAGTAGCTCTCCTTCTTCTGTTATTTCATATGGCATTATTTCTATTCCTGTTAATTTTGCTGCTTCTACTTCTGTATTTGTTATTTCTCCTGTTGCCATTAAATATAATTCACCTTTTATTATTATAAATTTATCTAAATATTTATCACTTAAATCTGTTATTATTGTTTTTATATTTCCATTTTCTTCTAGCTTATTTTCATATGTTAAAGTAGTTTTACCTGCTGTTAGTGTATCTTCATTAAATTCAATATCTTCTAATATTTTATTTGTCTTATATATTTCTACTTTTTCTTTGTAGTCTGCAAATTCTGTTGATATTTTTGCAAGAATTGCATTATTAACTATTCCACTATCTCCAGATAATGTTGCTATTGTAACTCCGGATAATATTAGCAATATTATTATTGTTACTACTAATGCCATTAGAGTTATACCTTTTTCCTTTGTTTCTTTTGTTTCTTTTAGTTCTTTATTTTTTAGCATTTGTTTTTCCCCCTTTGAATTTATATTTATTAATTTTTTTAAATTTAATTATTACATATTGTTTTATAGTTTGGTTTTTTTTATTTTTTCGACTATATTTTTATGTAATAGTTCCATTGAATTTTATAATTAAGTATAAAAATTAATTAATAATATAAATTCTATAGAATATAGCAATATAAACAATTCGAGCAATTCTTCCACAAAATTTTTTTGACATTTTTCATTTAAAAATCATTTTACATATATTGACTAAATTTCTTGTTAATGCTATATTACATTTATATTTGTAAATTAATTAATTTTTATACTTAATTACTAAAAGAGTGTCCATTTTGTCCATTTGGGGACACCCAAATGGACAAAATGGACACATGCCTGTCGCACAATAAAAAAACTTATCTTATTAGTTTAAGATAAGCTTTTTTATTTTTTTAAAACTAAACTATGCTTTTAACTATGCTTTTTTTGCAATTTCGGCAACTTCTGTAAATGCTTTTGGGTCTGTTACTGCCATTTCTGCAAGCATTTTTCTGTTTATTGTAATATTTGCTTTTTTTAGTCCTGCTATCATTTTGCTATATGTTGTTCCATTCATTCTTGCTGCTGCATTTATTCTTGCTATCCATAATTTTCTAAAGTTACTTTTTTTGTCTTTTCTTCCAACATATGCATATGATAGTGATTTTAATACTGCTTGGTTTGCATTTCTAAATCTATAGTGTTTTGCTCCATAATAACCTTTTGCTTGTTTTAATATTTTTTTATGTCTTGCTCTTGTTGTTCTTGCTGTTTTTACTCTTGCCATTTATTTTCACCTTCCTTAATATTTGTTTTGATTTTTACCCACCATATGGTAATAATTTTTTAATTGTTTTTTCACATGTTTTATCTGCATAAGCATTTTGAATTTTTCCTGATTTTTTTTGTCTTTTTGTTTTATTTGCAAGTAAGTGTCTTCTGTTTGATTTTGTTCTTTTTACTTTTCCTGTTGCTGTTAATGCATATCTTTTACTAGCTGCTTTATTTGTTTTTAATTTTGGCATAAGTTTTTCCTCCTTTTTTGTTTTTGTTTTTTTATTGGTTTTAAGCTTTTTTGTGCTTTATGAATCTATAACTTATGTTATATTTTATAACTTTTTAGATTTATTTAAGTTATATTTTATAAATTTAAAGCTTAGATTACATTTTACAAATTTTAAAAGCTTAATTTATTTTATTTTTAAAGCTTTTTATGCTTTTTTTGCTAAAATTATAAACATATTTTTACCTTCTAATTTTGGCTTTTTTTCTACTACTGAAATATCTTCTAAAGCATTAATAAATTTTTCTAATACTGCTTCCCCAAGTTTTGTGTTGTTTACTTCTCTACCTCTAAATCTTACTGTTATTTTTACTTTGTTTCCATCTTCTAAAAATTTTCTTGCATTTTTAGATTTAAAACCAAAATCATGTTCTTCAATATTTGGAGTAACTCTTAATTCTTTTATTTCCAGTACTTTTTGCTTTTTCTTTGCTTCTTTTTCTTTTTTAGCTTGCTCAAATTTGTATTTTCCGTAATTCATTATCTTGCATACTGGTGGCTTACTGTTTGGAGCAACTAGTACTAAGTCTAAGTTTTCTTTTTGTGCTATTTCTAGAGCTTTTTCTTTTGATATTACTCCTATTTTTTCTCCATTTACTCCTATCAATTGTACTTCTTTTTCTCTTATTCTTTCATTGATTGGTAATTCTTGTTTTATATTAAAACACCTCCATAAAAAAAATTGACACTTTGTTACAAGGTCAATCAAACACAATAAATAATGCTTTTTTAGCATTTTTTATTTATTTTCTACCTTTTTCTATTAAGATAAGGTGAGAAGCCTGATTACTTCTACTTGTAACTACGAAAGTTATTATAATATATTTTTTGCTAATTGTCAATAGTTTTTAGTAAATCTTTGTAGGCTTCTTCTGCTATTTTAGATGGACTATCATTTTTTCTGACTATCCATATATGCCCTGCTCCTTCATATTCTTTTAATGTTATATTTACATTTACATTGTTTGCTTTTTCTATTAAAATATGTACATCTGGATTTAATATATCATATGTCCCTGTATAAATTGTTACATTTTTTAGTTTTTCTAATGGGCCATTTATTGGGTTTACTAAATAGTTTTCCATTCCATCTTTTCCTGCATATAATTTTCCTGCAAGTTTTAATGCTTCTTTATTTAGGTCTTTATCATTCTTTTGTACTTCATCTATTTTACTATTTGTCATAGTTACATCAAGCCAAGGTGATATTAATATTAATTTTTGTGGTAATTCAATGTTTTCTTCTGATAAATATTCTTCTAATGCAAGTGCCATTCCTCCACCTGCTGAATCTCCCATTAATATTATATTTTCATGGCTTATTTTTTTTAACATATTTTCGTATAATGGTTTTATCATATTAAATACTTCTTTATATGTATATTTAGGAGCTAATGGGTAATCTGGTAATATTACAGTTCGATTTGTATCAATAACTAAATCTTGCAAAAACTTCCAATGTTCTTCTTCTGGCTCACCTACATATGAGCCCCCATGAAGATATAATATGTATTTTTTTTGTTCAGAATTATCTTCATCTATAGAATTTGCTATACTATTATTTGCTTCATTATTTATGATGGCTTGACTTTTTTCAAGCATTTTATTGCTTTCTTCGATTTTGGGACTCATTATAAAAACTTTTCTTCCTTGAAAAACCTTTTCTTCTATATTACATATAAGATTTGTTTCCTTTGGAACTTCTGCTTCAATTGTTACTATAAAATAATATGCTAATATTGCTGTAATTGAAAGTATTAAAAATAGAATTATTCCGAATCATAATTATTATTAATTTTTTCATAGTACTATCCTTTCAGGAATTAAGTCATCTTACATAAAAAAAGAGAGAGCAAGTCTCTTTTTTTATGCTTTTAATTATTTTAAGCTCTTGGATGAGCTTTTTTATATGCATTTTTTATTTCTTGGTCTTGAAATTGCATATATACTTGTGTAGAAGATATATCAGAATGTCCTAGCATTACTTGTATTGCTTTTATGTCTGCTCCATTTTGCAAAAGATGTGTTGCAAATGAATGTCTTAAAACATGTGGTGTTATGTCTTTTGCAATATGTGCTTGTTCTTTATAATATTTAATAATTTTCCAGAAACCTTGTCTTGTTAATCTTCTTCCATTTATATTTACAAATAGTGCTTTTTCATCTTCATATTTTATTAATAAATCTCTTGCTTCTTCTATATATTCTTTTAAGGCTTTTATTGCCATTTTTCCAAGTGGTATATTTCTTTGTTTTCCTCCATGGTGACAAGTTACATAACCTTCTTCTAGGTTTACATCATCTATATCTAGAGAAATTATTTCTGTAACTCTCATTCCTGTGGCATATGCAAATTCTAGCATTGCTTTGTCTCTTTTTCCTTTTACATCAACATCTTTTGGTTGTTCTAATAAAAGTTCTACTTCTTTTGATGTTAAGACATTTGGTACTCTCTTTTCTATTTTAGGAGATTGGATATTTTCTGTAGGATCTTTTTTTACTTTTCCTTTTCTTATTGAATATTGATAAAATGACCTTATTGATGCTATACATCTTGATATTGTAGATGGTTTTTTTCCTTCTTCTTCTAGGTCTTTTATGTATTCTTTCATTGTGTTTTCATCTACTTTGTTGTAATGGACTCCCTTGTATTCTAAAAATTGTCTAAATTGTTTTAAGTCTCTTTTGTAAGATTGCAATGTATTACTAGATAATTTTCTTTCTTCCTCTAGAAATGCAAAAAAAAGTTTTAATTGTTTTTCCATTATTTTCCCCTACCTCTATTAAATTAATATAATATTTACATAACTATATATGTTATATCAAACTATTTCAAAATTGTAAATAGTTTTTTGCAATTTTATATAATAAAATAATTTATTAAACTTTTTAGTATATTATTAGATATAAATATTTCTATTACTGATGATAAGCATAAAATTGCAAGCATTATTAATGAAAAAATTATGTGTCTTATTATTTCTAATTTAATATTGTCTTTTCTTCTGTCTTTTGTAATTGACTTATATAGTTTAAATCCACTTACAGCTATGGCAATAATTGCAGGAATAAATAATATATTTTGTAAAAACAAACTAGAAAAAACAAAACCTATGCCCTTTTGCATTCCTAAAACACTAATAAAACTCGAAATTGTATATCCTAAACAAAACCCTCTATATAGCACTATTCCAAAAACAATAGGAATTCCAATAACAGTAGTTCCAAAAAACCATATTAAAACTGCAAGTATAACATTATTAAGGATACTTTTTTTAAGTAATGATAAATTGTCCAATTCTTGCATATCTTTAAATTTACTCATAAAATCTACAATGTAATTTTTTAAACTATCATATTCTGCCTCTTTTGTGTTATTTATAAGCATTACTCCAAGAAAAATACCTATTACAAAAATTAAAGAAACTATGATATATTCTTTTTTATTATTAAGTATATGCTCTTTTATAGTATCTAAAAATCGCTTTTTTCCACTTTTGTTCATATGTTAACTCCTTATTTATTTGTTTTACCTATGTAATGTGTATTCTTTATAGGAGCTTTTTAGAACTTTTCATGGTTAAAATAAACCGCCTTAAGTGAAGTAGATATATATAATTTAAAAAATATAAACGGCTCCTTCCATAGCATAAGAATTTCTAAGTAAATTTTTTGGCACCCTTTCTGCATAATTTTCTTTTAAAGAAAATTTGCGAACTATTTCCAAAAAATTCACCTAAGAAATTCTAATGCTATTCCAGTCACACATTTATATTTTTTAAATTATATATATCTACTTCACTTAAGGCTTCTCTATCTTTTTAAATTGGCTGTAAATTGTTACAACTAAAAGTGTAGTAATTAATATCTGTCCTTTAATGGACGCTACCATAATTTCCTCCTCCACCAGAGTGAATTTTGCAATTTCCGCTTCTTGCATTATCAATTGCTTCTGCAACTTTCCTACCTGCTACAGCTTCAATATCATCTTTAGACAATTTATGTAATATATTCATTTCTGTTTTAAAATTATCCAATAATTTTTCTATTGTTTTATAACCAACACCTGGCACAAATCCAAGTGGGATTTGATAAATATATGGAGGTCTATTTTCTGGACTTTTTGAGACTTCTTTGTCTTTTATCAATTCTATTCTATCAAATACCCCAAATGTTACATTAGAACTTCCGCAGTTTGGACATTTTGATACTGGCTCTTTTGTTTCTATTGTGGTATTACAGTCATCACAATATGTTCTATGATATTTTCCAAGTTTAGGGTCTAATCCATAATTAGATATTATTTTTCTTCCTTCTTCATTTTTTAGTGCTTTTACTATTTCTTTAAAAGATATATCTTCAACTAACATTTTGTTGTATTCTCTTGCTATTTTAGGAAGTGAATGTGCATCAGAATTTGTTACAAATGTTTTTGTTTCAAGTTCTGATATTGTATCTGCTAAAAATGTATCTGAACTTAATCCTAGCTCTACTGCAAAAATTTCTTTATACTTTTCTTTAAATATATCTTCTAACCTATCTGCACAGTTTCCATAATAGCTCTTAAAGGGTGTAAATATATGTGCTGGTATTAATATTCCATTATATTTTTTAACTATATCTATTAAATCATATCCTGATAATCTTGAATGTTGTGTACTTAAGGTTATATTTTTAATATATTTACTCATTTCTTTTGAAAATGCTTTTATATCTTTTAAAAATGGAAAATAACATAAGTTATGTGCACTTCCTTTTTTCCCATTTCTTCCTTTTTCTTCTGTTTCTACTTCACTTCCAAGGATTATACATACTTTGTCTTTATATATTATTCCTCCACTTTCAAGTTCATATGCTTCTCCTGTTTTTAAAAAGTTTTCTATATCTTCTATTACATATGGAGATGCACAATCAATTACTCCAACTACTTGTATACCTTTTCTATCTGCACATTCTTTTGCTATGTTTGCAAAATTTAATGTTTTGGCTGCTGTTATTTTTATTGGTTTTCCGTTTTCAGATCTTCCTATATGAACATGTAAGTCTGCAAATATTTCGTACATTTTTTACTTCCTCTCTTTTTTTTATTTCTTATTGCAAATTCCAATTAGTCTTCTAAATTTAATCTCATCATTACTTTTTTGGTTGTTTCTTCACTAAATAATGCTCTATTAGGATTTCCTTTTGCAAGTGCATTTGAATTTTTCCCTAGTTTGTTTTCTAATAAATCATCTATATTTGGCTCAAATTCATATACTAGTGCTGTTATAAATTGTTTTTCATCTTCTGTTTGATTATATAAATTTACAAGTTCTTTTAATGGTGTTATTTCTACTTTATCTTTATATTTTACTTTTTGAAGGTCATTTATAAAATTAATGAAAGATTCTAAATATCTATTAAATTTGTCTTTTAGATTCCTATATTGTAATAACACTATAGCTTCTTCTGGGTCCATTCCAATTCTTTCTGGTCTATCTAATAGCATTCCACCAAATTGGTCTACAAGTTCTAATATATCGCTTTCTTTTTCTCTTGGATTACTATTGCTATATCTGTTTACTTCTTCACATATCTTGCAAAATCTTTTATCAAATCCTATTGAAAATAAATACTCTGCACCATCTTTTGCATATGATTGCAATCTTTCTAAATTTTGTGCAAGCTCTACTTTTTTACAATTACACAAAAGACATGCTGTTAATATTAAATTTTTATCTAAATCTGTTTGAAGATAATTTAAAAATATTCTTGCAATTTCTGTTTTAAAAACTATTGATTTATCAAAAAAGATTTTTCTTTTTTTAGCTAAATAATATGTTATTTCCATTTTAGCTGATAACTCTTTTTCTCCTAATATATAATCCGCAAATGTTTCCATTTTTTAATCAATTCCTTTCTAGATTTGCTCTTAAGGGAATATCTAATTATGAAAACCACTTATTAAAATTTATTCCTCTTTAGAGTATTTTTATTCATTATAAAAATAATTACTTTTTTTGTCAACGATTTTTATCTTTAGTTTTAAGTTTATTTTAACCCTAATTTTATTTTAACCCTAATTTTATTTTATAAGCATATATTTAAAATTTAAGACTTTTTTATATTAATTTATATCTATCTTTATTAACTATTATAATTGCTTAATTGCAAGTCTTGCTAATTCATCACATCTATTATTATATGGATTATCACTATGGCCTTTTACTTTTATAAATTTTACTTTATGGGTTTTGGTAAGTTTATAAATTTCCTCCCAAAGTTCTTTGTTTTTTACTGGCTCTTTGCTTGCTGTTTTCCAATTGTTTTTTTGCCAGTTATATATCCAACCTTTTTCAAACCCGTTTACTAGATATGCACTATCACTGTATAGTTCTACTTCACATGGGTATTTTAGTTGTTTTAATCCCATAAGTGCTGCTGTAAGTTCCATTTCGTTGTTTGTTGTATTTTGTTTTCCCCCTGATAGTTCTTTTTGGTTTTCTTTATACATAAGTATTACTCCCCATCCTCCTGGGCCTGGATTTCCTGAGCATGCTCCGTCTGTGTATATTATTATTTTTTCCATTTTTATTTTTAGATATTAAAATATCTTCTCCTTTCGTAGTTTGGTTTATTATATCAGTATTAGAAAAAAATAACAAGTGGCTTGGACTTGTTATTTTTAGTATAAATGCTATAACTTTATAAGTGCTACAACACAACCACAGGACAAAAACCGTACATTGTGGTTTGGGCCACCGTAGTAACTGTCAGAAGCAAACACACCTGCTGCTGAACCATGGTTCCAGCTGCCTCCACGAAGCATAAAAGGCAAATTATAAGTTCCTACTAATGTATAATCATCTCCATATAATCCTATTCCATACTGCCATAATGTTTTTTCTCCTGTATCTGTTAAATTTCCTTCTGAATCTATTGTTGGTTTTAGCCAAGCTTGAAAATCAAATGCTGCATATTCTATTCCACCCTGTGTTATTGCATTTCCATATCTTCCATAATATGACCACTCATTTATTGCTTCAAACATTGCATCTC
>CAKNNA010000005.1 GCA_930989765.1 uncultured Clostridium sp.
AATCATACAGTAAACCACAAAAGTATGCCAGACCTAACCGACGAAAAAATAGAAGAAGAAATAATGGATTTACACAAAGCAATATACGAAAAATCCGGTTATGAAATGAAATACATAAGACCACCAAAAGGAGAATTTAGTGAAAGAACACTAGCTTTAACACAAAAACTAGGATACAAAACAGTGATGTGGTCATTTGCATATGAAGACTGGAACGAAGAAAAGCAGCCAGAAAAAGAAAAAGCAAAAAATAAAATAATAGAAAATGTTCACAATGGAGAAGTAATGTTACTTCATGGAAACTCTAAAACAAACACAGACATATTAGATGAAATAATAAAAGAAATAAAAAATATGGGATATGAATTTAAATCACTAGACGAATTTGAGCAATAGTACAAATATTAATGAATACAAAAAGTTTTTATAAAACATAAAAAAATTAAATAGATTTAAGGGACAATATTCTAATGCCAAAAATGTGATTAAAGCAAGCCTTTAAATCTTGAAAGGAAAATTATGAAAAAGAAACTTAGAAAAATTGATAAATTACTAGAAATGCCAGAAGAAATATGTTCAGACATACCAAAAATAACAATAAAAGGCTTCAATGAAATGATAATAGAAAATTTCAAAGCAATTTTAGAATATGAAGAATTTTATATAAAAATAAGTACATATATAGGAATCATAAATATAAATGGTTATGAATTAAATTTAGAAGAAATGACAACTGACGACTTAAAAGTAACTGGAAAAATAGAAAGTTTTGATTTTGAAAGTACAGTAGAATGATAAAACTAAAATTGCAAATAAGGAGAATTTTATGTGGGTCAAAATTTTATTAAACTACATAATGGGATATGTAAGAATAACTTTAGAAGGATATTACATAGAAAGGTTTATTAATATATGTACAAATGAAAAAATAACAATCTGGAAACTGAAAAGAGAAAAAAATATAAACCTAAAATTAAATGTAGGAATAAACGATTTTAAAGAAATTGCAAAAATTGCAAAAAAACTTCAATGCAAAATAAAAATAGAAAAGAAAAAAGGCTTGCCTTTTATAATGCATAAATATAAAAAAAGAAAAGTATTTGTAATAGCTTTATTAATAGTAATACTTGCAATAGGAATAAGCTCAAACTACATTTGGAATATAGAAATAAAATCAGAAAATAACGAAGAATTTGAAGGAATATATGAAGACTTACAAGAAGCGGGACTAAGCACGCGGAAAAGCAAAATCTAAAATAGATACAAAAGAAATAATAAATAAAGTAAGACTCAAAAGGCAAGATATAGCTTGGATGGGAATAGAGCAAAAAGGGACAAATATAATAGTAAATTTAGTAAAAGCAGACGAAAAACCAGAAATAATAGATGAAGAAGAATACTGTAATATAGTATCAGATAAAACAGGAATAATAACTAAAATAAATGCACAAGATGGAACTCCAGCAGTAAAAGTAGGAGATACTGTAAACACAGGAACAGTACTAATTAATGGATGGATAGAAGGAAAATATACAGGAGTAAGATATGTACATGCAAAAGGAGAAATTGAAGCAAAAGTATGGTATACAAAAAGTAAAAAAATACTATATAACACTACGGAAGAAACAAAAACAGGAAATGAAGAAAACACATATGGGATAAAAATAAATAATTTTCAAATAAATTTACCAAAAGGGGTTTCAAAATTCCAAAATTATGATACAATAACACAAGAGAAAAAAATCAAACTATTTTCTGATTTTTATTTACCAATTTCAATAATAAAAGAAAGCAGACAAGAAATAAAAAAAGAACAAAAAGAATACAATATAGAAGAAGCAAAAGCCTTAGGGATACAAGAACTAGAGGAAGAAATAGAAAAAGAAATACAAGACAAAACCAAAATTGTAAATAAAAATGTAAACACCTATGAACAAGAAGACGGGGTGGAAGTAAAATTAACATATGAAGTATTAGAAAACATAGGTACAAACGAAAAAATAGTATTTTGAAGGGATGATGAAAAATGGAAGAAAGAAGCCTAAAAGTAACAGGAGTAGATACTAGTTTTTTTAATAAAATAACAAGCACAATAAGTAAAATATTAATTCCAACAAAAATAGGAATTAATGGATTAGTAATAAATATAAAAAGAAACAACTTATTAAAAGCATACGAAAATTACACAAAAGAAAATGAAAACTACAATCAAGAAGAATTAGAAAAAAAATATGAAGATGCATATACTGTATATCTTGAAGCATTAGACAAATTTGTAATGGACTCAGTATATAAAAAAGTAAAAAACAATTCAGCAACAGAATTTGAAAGAAATGCACTATCTAAATACTATGAAATAACAAGCTTAAAAGAAAAAGAATATATGGACTATAAATACAGAAAACAAAAATACTTATTAGAGCTAGATGAAGAAAGCATAAAAATGAACTCAAAAGAAAAAATCATAAAAAAATATCACAAATTTTACATTTCAAAAATGGACACACTATATAAATCAATACTAAAAAATTACTCAATTAAACTTGCAGACACAACAAATACATATGATTCAAGCAAAGAATGGATATATACAAAAATATTTTATACAATAGAAGAATATATTCAAAATATATTAGAACTAAAAATGCAAGATCAAACACAAGAAGAATATGAAGAAACTAAAGAAATTTTAGCAGAATATGAAAAATTGCAAAGCTACTTAGTAGGAAAACTAGATACCAAAGATAACATAGAAAAAAATATGATATTACTTGGAATTAGCAGAAAGATATTCACACACAGCCTGCCACTAATAGTTGCAGAACAATGTTATCAAAAACTATTAAAAGATGCAAGAATGCTTGTTCAAGATACAAAAATTGCAACAAAAAGAGAAAAAGCATACTCAATGCTAATAAACCTAATAGAAGATTATAACATAAAACTACTATCAACAAAAGTATATTGGGAAAACCCAAAAGAAAGAGAACACTTTAAAAAATATTGGGACAAGTATAAAGAAATATCAAAACTAAAAGATGTAGACTTTATAGAATATGTAAGGAAAAAAGAAATTCTATTCATTAAAGAAGACATAAAACAAATAGCAAACTTAAAAACTGACTACACAAAACTTATAAAGTATTACAAAAGAAAACTAGTAGATTATGGAGCAATGAAAGAAGTAAAAAACAGTTATAAATCAGAAGGAAAATATATAGGAAAAATAAATAAAGAAAATACCATAAAAATTAAAATCTAAAACGTTTAAAACTTGTAAAGAAGATTTTAGAATAATGCTTTTTATAAGAACAAAAAACTTAAAAATATAAAACAAAAAAGAAAAGGTGAAATAGCATGTATGAAATAATCTACTCAGGTGTAGAGCAAAATAAAGATTATGAAGAAACAATAAAAAAAGTAATTGAAAAATGTTTCAAAGAAGAAAAAATAGAAAAAACAAAATTAATTGTTACAATAACATTAACAGTGCCAGAAAACATAAGGCAAATAAACAAACAATATAGAAAAATTGACAAAGAAACAGATGTATTATCATTTCCAATGTTTGAAAAAGAAGAATTAGAAAATAAAATAGCAAACAAAGAATTCCAAACAGAAGACATATTAGGAGATATAATAATATCAATAGAACAAGTAAAAAAACAAGCAGAAGAGTACGAACATAGTTTTGAAAGAGAACTAAGCTATATGGTAGTACATGGATTTTATCATTTAATGGGATATGACCATATAAAAGAAGAAGACAAAGAAGAGATGAGAAAAAAAGAAGATAAAATCCTAACAGAATTGAAAATAACAAGAGAAAAATAATTTAATAATTATGGAGAAATTCTAACATGAAAAAACATTCTAACATAAAAAACAATGAAAAGATAAAATTAGAAAAATAAAAACTAAATTAATTATAAGGTAAAATAGAAAAATAAGCATAAAAAACAACAAGGAGGTCAAACATATGCGGAAAAGGAGCAAAAATATTAATATTTATTTTAATAATATTAATATTAGGAGCTGGAGCAATACTAGCATATAAAATAACAAAAGACAAACAAATGCAAGAAAATACAATGCAAGCAAATGCCAGTACAAATGAAGATCAAAATAATATCATAACAGCAAAAGTACCAGAAAAAGAAGTAGAGATTTATAATGGAAATGATAGACCAATAGCAGTAATGATAGATAACCATAATCGGAGCATGGCCACAAGCAGGACTAAACCAAACATATATAGTATATGAAATAATAGTAGAAGGTGGAGAAACAAGACTAATGGCACTATATAAAGGTGCAAATGTAGAAAAAATAGGACCAGTCAGAAGTGCAAGACATTACTTTTTAGACTATGCCATGGAAAATGATGCAATATATGTACACTTTGGACAAAGTCCACAAGCAGAATCAGATTTAACAAAGTTTTCAATACATAATATAAATGGAATATATGAAGATGGAACAACATTCTGGAGAGTAAGAGATAAATATGCTCCACACAATGCAGTAACAGATACAGAAAAAATATTACAATCAGCAAAAAATAAAAATTATAGAACAACATCAAATGAAGAAAGTGTCTTAAATTATGTAACAGAAGAAGTAAATATAGAAGGGCAAGATGCCATGTCTGTTACAATACCACACTCAGAATTAGAAGTAGTAGAATATAAATATAATCAAGACACAAAAAAATATGAAAGATATGCAAGAGGCAAAAAACAAACAGACTGGGACACAAAAGAAGCAGTTTCCACAAAAAATATAATAATTACATTTTGTGACAATTATACATTAACAGATTCAGAAAACAAAGGAAGACAAGGCCTAAAAAATATAGGCACATTTGATGGATATTACATTACAAATGGAAAAGCAATGAAAATTAAATGCATAAAAGAAGCAAGAGACAAAAAAACAATATATCAAGACCTAGAAGGAAATGAAATCAAAGTAAATGATGGAAATACATGGGTAAACATTTGCCCAATCAATGCAGAAGTTACAATTACAGGAAACGAAGAAACTGAGGTAGAATAATAAATATAAAAAGGAGAGAAAAAAATGAATGTATATGATACAGCAAACAAATTAGCAAGTGAAATAAAATCATCAGAAGAATATGTAAATTATAAAATGGCAAAAGAAGCACTAAATTTAAAACAAGATTTAAAAGAGCAAATAAAAAAATTTGAAGAAGCTAGATATAAAGCTCAACTAGCAGAAATACAAACAGGAAAGCCAGACGAAGAAAGTTTAAAAGAAGCACAGAAATTATATATAGAATTAACAGAGCAAGATGATGCGAAAAAATTTTTTGAAACAGAAACAAAATTTAATATATTAATTGCAGATGTAAATAAAATTATAGGTGAAGCAATACAAGATGTATTAAAATAGTTGATAAAAGCGCTGTGAACTTTGGGGACGTTCCTTAAAGTTCACAGCGCTACAAATTGCCATTTATCTCCGTCCCCATTGGCACCCATTGGCAACCATTGCAACTTACACATTAAGCCACATCATTATATTAGAAAATAAAACAGCAAAAAAAGCAAATATTATAAAAAATATACCACCTAATTTATTATCTTCACTCTTTATTTCGTAAATACCATAAGCAATACTCCTAAAAAATATAAAAATTGTAGTTACTAAAAAAATAATATTATATATTAATCCCATACTAAAATACCTCACAAAATTAACTAAATTGAAAAATAAAACACAAATCTACATAAGCAAAAATCCTGATTTAACATTAGTTAAAACTTTTACATCAAAAAATGAATCTTTATAATGTGCTTCCCAATTATAGTCTTGGACTTCAGGAATGCTTAAAAAATTACTTAAAGCATAATTTCCAATACCATTTATATCACTATTTAATTCCTTTGAAGTTTTATATAAATAATTAGTAAAGGTGGATTGTAAATAGCTATTACAAGCTTCAGAAATTCTTGTCAAACTTTCAGAATTTAGATAATCTGAGTCTTGTGTCATTGAATAAATTCTGCCTGTAAAAGAATAATCAACATTAACATAAGGAGAGCCATTTACAATAGAAACAGATATTTTGCAATTTTTAGCAGGAGTTAAGTATATATCTAAATATTCATCTGCTCTATCTGGATTTGGAACAGATACTAAAAAACCTTCTATTTTATTTCTAGTACATAAAAAAGATAAATTTTCTAAAGCATTTAATTCACCAACTAATTTATCATCTTTAAAAACAGCAAGTCCACTATTTTCTGAACGAAGTTCACCTGTTACTGGTGAATCATTTGCTTTTATATCAGAATCCTTCTGAGAGTTTATTGTAGTATCTGAAGAATTATTAACAGAATTTAAACCTCCAAGTATTGCATAAGGCTCGCAATAATCACAGTTTAATGAATTGAAAAATGTTCCAATACTTGCATCAGTTGTGTATCCTGTATATTGATTAGAATTAGTGTAAACTTCATAGTATTTTGTAATTAATGGCTCTAAGATAGGTTTAGAATTTTCTATATATGATTTTGCATCACATTTACTAACAACAATATTTGTAGAAGGTCTTATTTGATTATCATTTACTAAAGTAAAAATTTCGTCAGAAATTCCGTGAGTTGCAAGTTCTTCAGAAAAGACTATTAGTTTACAATGAGATAAATTTAGTTCTTTACCAATATAGGCATTCATAATATTAATTGCAGAAGAAATTGAAGAAGCCTCTATTGTATTAGTAATAGAGGAGGCTTGTTCTGTTGAGCCTGTATCAGAAACAGAAGAAGCATTAGTAAATTGAAAAGTTACTTTTAAAGCATTTGTTTCAGATGTATCTAAAGCCATTGCAACCACAACTACAATATTATTTAAATTAACAGCATCATATGATGAATCAAATGCAATAAGCAATAAAATAATTAGAAGAGAAATAAACAATTTTTTTAGTTTAGTCATTTTAAAGCACCTTCTTTCAATTTACGCTTGATATTTGCAAAAAGTAATATTAAAAATCCCAAAATGAAAATAACAAAAATTATTATATATTTATAAACAACATCTTCTAAAAATCTAGAATCTGCAAATGTTTTTGGAATTAAACTAATTCCAAAAATAATCAATGGAATAATAAAAGCAAAAGGTTTTGAATATTTCAAATTTGCAATTTTTTTAAAAGATAAAATAGAAAATTGAGATGCTAAACTTAAATAACAACAAATTTCCAGCATCCAAATAAGTAGAAATATAGCATCTATTCTTTGAAAAAATGTACCAAATTCTATATAACTTGCAGCAGTATACAATGGAAGTGCTTCATCTACATTAAAGAAAAAAGAAAACATAAATAAAATTGTAGATGTACAAAGCAAAATATAAACAGCTGAAAAAGCTATAGAAGTTAAAGCGATTTTTTTGAATTTTTCAGGCTCTTTTAATAAAGGTGGTAATAAATATAAACAAGAAATGCCACCAAAAGCAACAATATTACCAATACCAGTTATAAAAGTATTTACAAAACCTTCACCTAAAATAGGAAACATTCTTTGAAGTGAAAAATTTTGAATATTACCAACAAAAAGTAAAACTACGCTAAAGATTACATAAGGCAAGAAAATTGAAATTGCTTTCATATTAGAAGAAAATTCAAAAGTATTTGTAATACATATAGCAATAATAAAAACTAAAATAATAAAAGATATATTAGTATTTGGAAAATATATAATTTTTAAACCTTCACAAAAATTTCTAAGTAAAATGCCAGAACCTGTAATAAAATAAGTAATTAGAACTATTCCTACAATAGTTTTTAAAGTTTTACCACCAAGATATTCAGAGATATCAATTATATCTTTTCCACCAAAACTTTTAAAAAGAACATAAACTAAATAAGCAAATATTAAAGCCAAAATAGATACATAGACAATATTTAAAATAGTTGCCGACTTAGTATTTTGCAATAAAGTAGATGGAAGGGAAACAATTGTATGTGAGACTATAACTGTTACTACCATCATAATTGCTTCTTTAGTAGTTATTTTCGTATCTGGCATAAATAACCTCTCCTTTTTAGAAAAATTTATAAAATAATAACAATACTTTATTTAAGCAAGAAGCAGTAAAAAATTTTTAAAAATAATTAAACTAAAATTTATCTCCATTTCATAGAAACATTACTTTGTTTTTTAGGCTCTTTTGGATTAATAAAACTATTTCTATATTCTCTTTTCCAAATAGGAGGAATAATATAACCACTT
The DNA here is from genome assembly GCA_930989765.1 of uncultured Clostridium sp. Classification (GTDB taxonomy): domain Bacteria; phylum Bacillota; class Clostridia; order TANB77; family CAG-508; genus CAG-269. The sequence continues at coordinate 8,265 of CAKNNA010000005.1, forward strand.
CCACGAACTTTTTCTACAAAAGAAAGACCAGTTGTATAAGAAGTGCCAAATGATTTTGTATTACATAATAAAGAGATATATACAAAAAGACCAACACTAATTCCTAAAAATCCAGCCATACTTCCTAAAAATATAAATAAAAATCTATAAAATCTTAAATGAAAACCAAAAGAATAATCGGGAATTGCAAAAGATGAAATACCAGTAATTGCAACAATAATAATTAATATAGGACTTACAATACCAGCACTAACAGCAGCCTGCCCTAAAACAATACCACCAACAATACCAATAGTAGGTCCAATAGGAGAAGGAACTCTAAGCCCGGCTTCTCTTATTAATTCAAAAGAAATTTCCATAACTAAAATTTCAACAATTAAAGGAAATGGAACAGTTTCTCTTGAGGCAAGTATTGAAAATAAAAGTTCAGTTGGCAAAAATTCTTGATGAAAAGAACAAATTGCAACATATAGTCCTGGAAGTAATAAAGTAATTAATGCTGCTAAAAATCTAATAGACCTTATAAAATTTGCAAAAGGAACTTTTAAATTTCTATCATCAGGAGATTTTAAAAAATCAATCATAACAGCAGGAAGAATAATTGCATATGGAGCACCATTTAAAATTACACAAACTCTTCCTTCTAATAAATAACTTGCTGTCTTATCAGGTCTTTCAGTTGATATTACTTGAGGAACAGAAAGTTCATTTGTATCTGTTATAAGTTGCTCTAATGCCCCAGCAGAAATTACAGAATCAACATCTATATTATTTAGCCTATAACGTATTTCTGCTACTAAATCAGAATTTGCTAAATTAGACATAAAACATAAAGCACACTTAGTTTTTGTAATATTACCAATTTCTATATTTTCTATATTCAAATTTTCATTATTTAAAATACGTCTTAAAAGAGATGTATTTGTCCTTAAATTTTCAACAAAAGCCTCATGTGGACCGTTTTATTACAATTTCATTAGATGGTTTTTCAACACTTCTTTGCTTAAAACCTTTTACTTCTATATCAAAAGCAATTGACAATGTATCAACAAATAATGCACAATTTCCAGAATTTACTCCTTGAAAAGCCTTTTCGAATTCTACTACCTCTTTTAAAGCATTTTGTGGAATTAGGCAAGATTTTAAATATTCAGATAAATCAAATTTTTTTACTTTTCTAACTGTAACATTATTTGTAACTGCTTCAGAGATAATTCTGTTTTGAGCACCTTCAAATAAATTGTTTTTATTTCTCATCATTAAAGGTTTTAGTACAAAATTATTCATAATTTCAGAATCTACAAGACCATCAATATATAAAATAAAAGCTTTATATTGTCTGCCACGAGCATTTAACACAAATTCTCTTGTTATTACATCACTATTTATTAGAGTATTGTATTTTGATTTGACATATTCTAAATTTACATCTAAACTTGAATAAATCTTGTGCAAAGAGTTTTCAGAAGTAGAGGAGTGATTTTCTGTCTGCTCATATGGTTTTTGAAGTAAAGAAAAGTTTTCAGATTCTGAAACTATAGGTTGGTAAGTAAATAGTTTTTTTAGTGAATTTTTTATGCTCATTTTAAAAACTCCTTTTTTAAAAATTTATAAAAATACCAATATTAAACAATGCTAACTAATTTATAATTACAAATTACAGTAAAAAAGACAACTTCTAAAAAGGCTTCTTTCCAATAATAAGTCCGCAAATTATAATTAATTAATAACTAGTATTAGTAAAAATTTAATAAATATACTAGTTTTTACAAAAAAAAAATGTTATAATAAAATTTAATATAACTATAATTTAAGTAAAAAGGATTGATTATATGAAAAGTAAATTTACAACATTTATTATGAGCATAATAATAATACTTATAATAGGGGTATTAGTTATATTCGGATTACTAATATACACAGAAATAAAGGAAAATCGGACTAAAAACTAGTGTAGAAAATTTTGTTTCAACAGTTACAAGTTTAGGAGAAGAAGAAAATTTAGAAACTCCAAATTATATAGAAAGAGACTTAAATGAACTAAAACCACAAAATCAAATAATAAATAACAGTAATACTTCAGATAATGTAACAAATAATATAAATATAGATAAATATTATTATAACCAATTAGAAGAGCCTTCAAAAATATTTTATCAAGCATTTGAAAAAAATAAAGAAAACATGAAAACAGGTACATACCAAATAGAATTAGGAGATACATTTTCAGATATTTTAAAACAAGCAGATGGGGAAAAAGAATTAGGAAATTTTTATCAATCTGCAGTAGAAACATATATATATGATAATCCAGAAGTTTTTTATTTAGATGTAAATAAAATGTACTTAAATATCGAAAAAATAACAAGAGGAAATAATATTACTTATAATGTATTTATAAATAGTGGAGATGAAGCAAATTATTTAGAAAATGGATATAATATACAAATAATAAATAGTAGATTATCTGAAATTAGGCAAGCTAAAGAAGAAATAAAAGCAAAAGCAGTTGGAAATACATATGAAGATATAAAAATGGTACATGACTATATTGTAGAAAATACAGAATATGACAGCACTTTATCACTTCCAGATATATACAATGTTTATGGAACATTAATAAGAAAACAAAGTGTATGTGAAGGATATGCAAAAACTTTTAAATTGTTAATGGATGAATTAGGAATTCCTTGTGTAATTGTAATAGGAGAAGCAACAAACTCAAACAATGAAACTGAAAATCATGCATGGAATTATGTACAAATAAATAATAGCTGGTATGCCATAGATGCAACTTGGGATGATCCAGTAGTTTCAGGAGGAGGGACAGCTAGACCAGCATCAAAATACAAATATTTCTTAAAAGGAATGACTACAATTTCAAAAGATCATTTTGCAAAAACAAACTTCACTGAAAATGGTAAAAACTATGAATATCCAACATTAAACAGTCAAGATTATGAGATATAAAAATATACATTAAATACTAAATAAAGGAGTATTAGATGATAACATTAAAAGATATATTAGGAAATAAAATAAAAGTATATGCTTTTGTTGGACCATCAGGAACAGGAAAGAGCTATAGAGCACAAATGGTTGCAAGTGAAAAAAATATAAATTATATAATAGATGATGGATTACTAATAAAAGATAATGAAGTAATAGCAGGTGAATCTGCCAAAAAAGCACCAACTAAAATAGAGACTGTAAAACATGCCTTATTTTACAAGGATGAAGAAAAACAAGAAATAATAAAAGCACTAAAAAAATATAAGCCAGAAAGTATATTAATACTTGGTACATCAGATGGAATGGTAAAAAAAATAGCAGAAAATTTAGGACTGCCAGAGATTTCAGAAACAACTTATATAACAGATGTTGCAACAAAACAAGAAATGGAAACAGCAAGAAGAATAAGAGTAACAGAAGGAAAACATGTTATACCTGTACCAACATTTGAAATAAAAAAAGATTTTTCAGGATATTTACTTGACCCACTTCAAATATTCAAATCAAAAGGAAAAGGGCAAAAACCATATATATCAGAAAAATCTATAATAAGACCAACATTTAGTTATATGGGAAAATTTACAATATCTGATACAGTATTTAGGCAAATTTTAGACTATTTAGCAACTAAAACAAAGGGAATATATAAAATTCAAAAAACTAGAGTAGAAAACTATGGTGAAGGAGTAAGCCTATATATAGAAGTTACAGTAGTTTATGGATATAATGTAGTAAAAGATATAAAAGATTTTAAAGAAAAAGCCAAAAAAGAAATAGAAAAACTAACAGCAATGAATGTTGTAAAACTAGAAGTAGTTGCAAAAAATATATATGTACCAGAAAAATAAATTTATATTAATTAAAAACACTTTACTATAGATATAAAAAAGGAGGAAAATTTTGAAAGCAAAAATAAAAGCAATAATAAAATGGATAGTAAGAGGAGCAATATACATATGGTTTAAAATAGTATACAAAACAGAAATAAAAGGGTTAGAAAATGTACCAAAAGAAGGAGCTGTAATCTTTTGTGGAAATCATAGAAGTTACCAAGACCCTCCACTAATGGTAGCAACAGCAAAAAGAGATATGAAATTTTTAGCAAAAGAGGAGTTATATAAAAATAAATTTTTAGCATTTTTAGGATGGGCATTTGAAGCAATACCAGTAAAAAGAGATGAAAAAGATGTAACTGCAATAAAAGAATCCCTAAAAGTATTAAAACAAGGAAATTGTATAGCATTATTTCCAGAAGGAACAAGAAATGGAATTGAAAAAGGTGAAAAAGTAAAAGATGGAGTTGCATTTTTTGCAGTAAGAAGTGGAGCAAAAGTAGTTCCTTGTGGCATAAAAGGTGGAACAAAAGAAAATAAAAAAATAACTATTAGTTATGGAAAACCACTAGACTATAGTAAATATAAAGGAAGTAAAGACAAAGAGGTATTAGACAAAATAACACAAGAAATAATGAATAACATAATTGAGTTGACAAAATAGAAAAAAAGGTATATAATAATAAAAGTTTTTAAAGGAGAGCAGGCGTTTTTCAAAAACATGAAAAACGTCTTAAGTTATGAAAGGAAAGGTAGAAATGAATAACGAAAAAATAAGAAACATAGCAATAATCGCACACGTAGACCATGGAAAAACAACACTAGTAGATGCAATGCTTAAACAAAGTCATGTATTCAGAGAAAATGAACAAGTACAAGAAAGAGTAATGGACTCAAATGACCTAGAAAAAGAAAGAGGAATAACAATACTTTCTAAAAATACATCAGTTATGTATAAAGACATAAAAATAAACATAGTAGACACTCCAGGACACGCAGATTTTGGAGGAGAAGTAGAAAGAGTACTAAAAACAGTAGATGGAGTACTTCTATTAGTTGATGCTTTTGAAGGAGCAATGCCACAAACAAGAGAAGTACTAAAAAAATCTTTAGCACTAGGATTAAAACCAATAGTAGTAATAAATAAAATAGATAGACCAGGAGCAACTCCAGAAAAAGTAGTAGACCAAGTAATAGAATTATTTATAGAACTAGATGCAACAGATGAGCAACTAGAATTCCCTGTAGTATATGCATCAGCAAAAAATGGAATAGCAAAAATGGATTTAGCAGAAGACTCAGAAGATTTAACTTGTTTATTTGAAACAATAATAAATACAATAAAAGCACCACAATGTGAGTTAGAAGGACCAGCACAAATGTTAGTTTCAAACATAGATTATGATGACTATGTAGGAAGAATAGCAGTAGGAAGAATAGAAAGAGGAATTATAAAAGCAAATATGCCAGTTTCTATATGTGGAAAAGAAGATAAAATAACTCAAGGAAGAATAGCAAAACTATATACACATGTTGGGTTAAAAAGAGCAGAAGTAGAAGAAGTAGGAGCAGGAGATATAATAGCACTTGCTGGACTTCCAGAAATAAATATAGGTGACACAATATGTGACTTAAACCACCCAGAAAAAATCCCATTTGTAGACATAGACGAGCCAACAGTATCAATGACATTTAGTGTAAATAATGGACCATTTGCAGGAAAAGAAGGTCAATTTATAACATCAAGACATATACGTGATAGATTATTCAAAGAATTAGAAAGAAATGTATCACTAAGAGTAAAAGAAACTGAAAGCCCAGACTCATTTGAAGTATCTGGAAGAGGGGAATTACACCTATCAGTACTAATTGAAACAATGAGAAGAGAAGGATTTGAACTACTAGTTTCAAGACCAAAAGTAATATATAAAGAAATAGATGGAGTAAAATGTGAACCAATAGAAAGATTAGTTGTAAATGTACCAGATGATTGTGTTGGAAATGTAATTGAAAAACTAGGAAAAAGAAAAGCAGAAATGGTAAATATGGAGCCAGCGGAAAGCGGACACACAAAAATAGAATTCAAAATACCAGCAAGAGGGCTAATTGGATATAGAACAGAATTTTTAACAGACACAAAAGGTGAAGGAACAATGAACCATATATTCGATAGTTATGAGCCATATAAAGGTGATGTAATATCACGTGTTAGAGGAACAATAGTTGCATTTGAAGCTGGAAAATCAGTAACATATGGACTATATAATGCACAAGACAAAGGAGAATTGTTTATAGGTCCAGGTGTAGATGTATATGAAGGAATGATAGTAGGACTTAATTCAAGAGGAGAAGATTTAAGTATAAATGTGTGCAAAGAAAAACATCTAACAAACACAAGAGCATCAGGCTCAGATGATGCTTTAAGACTAGTTCCACCAATCCAAATGTCTTTAGAGAAAGCAATTGAATTTATACAAGATGATGAATTAGTTGAAGTAACACCAAAATCAATTAGATTAAGAAAGAAAATACTAGATACAAAAGAAAGAGAAAGAGCAAATAGAAATATGAATAAATAGAAAAATAAATCAAAAAGTTTAAAAAATAAAAAGTATAGGGGAAATAAAATGTACGAAGAAGGAAAGAAAAAAAGTGTAGAAGAATTATGGAAAGAAATATATGGAAAAAAAAATAAAATAAAAGATGAATCTCAAAATAAATACAAAGATAATTTTAATCATGGTGAATTCGAAAGAGCAGATGATGAGGAAGAGGATGAACTAGAAATATAAGATTATCTAAAAATAAAAATTAGGAACATAAGATAAAAATCTTTATTCCTAATTTTATTTTATCTTTTAAATAAAAAATTCGAAAGGAGAAAGTATATTAAACATATACGATATCAAAAATGAATAAAAAAGAATTACAAAAAATAAAAGAAGAAGCAATAAAGAGTCATATTCCAATAATTATGGATGAAACATTACAAACAATAGAAAAAATATTAAAAACCAAAAAGCTAAAAAGAATTTTAGAAATAGGTACAGCAGTAGGTTATTCAAGCATGTGCTTTTCAGAATTTTTAGCAGATGATGGTAAAATAGATACTATAGAAAGAGATTTAGAAAGAGTAAAAGAAGCAAAAGAAAACATAAAAAATGTAGGAGTAGAAGATAAAATCAATATATATGAAGGAGATGCTGTAGAAATATTACCTACATTAAATTATAAATATGATATGGTATTTATAGATGCAGCAAAAGGAAAATATCCATTTTTCTTAAAAGAAGCACTAAGAATGTTATCAGATGATGGTATTATTTTTGCAGATAATATTTTATATAAAGGGTATGTAATGAGTGATTATAATAAACATAAACAGCGCACAGCTGTTAGAAATTTAAGAGAGTATATAAAAGAAGTAAGAGAAAATCCTAATCTTGAAACAGAAATTTTAGAAGTTGGGGATGGGCTTGCTGTGAGTAGGAAAATTTAATAATACAGAAAAGTTTAAATAGCTATATAAGGAAGAATGATTGTGTCCTAAAAAGCAAAATGGGACGGCAATTTCTATTTAAGTTAGGGCTAAAGGTATTGATTATATCTTAAAATTCCGTTCCTTGCTGGTCGGACATATCATATGAGTAACTAAAGTACTAAATTCAAAATTTGAGAAGTTGCGCTGGACTGGTCTATGTGAATTGGCATCCTCCCAAACTGCGCATCACTGCATTTTAAGATATATCAATACCTTTAGCCCTAACTTAAATAGAAATTGCCGTCCCATTTTGCTTTTTAGGGCACAATCATTCTTTTTATATGAAGCCTCATTTTGGCTTGTCTAAACGAAAATAAACTTAAAAATTTTTTAGTTAAATATCTAAAATAAAATTTTCATCTGCAATTTGTTCTGCAGGTAAAATATTATTTGAAGCAGATAAATTTTCAGTCGAAATAGAAGTACTTTCCATTTTAGCATATTTTTCAAAACGTTCTTTAGCACGTGTTGTTATACCATTTACTGAAATAGAGTTCTTATCATTAGGTAAAAGAGAATCTAATTTGTCAATTAATTTTTGTGCAAGACATGTAGTTGAATCATGTTTTAATAATACTTCTGTAAAACTAGAAATTAGAGATTTCTTATTATAACCAGCAACACTTTTATGTGCACGAGTATGATAAGAATTAACAGTCATAGACCTAGGAGAAACATACTCAGCAAAAATTGGAAGATAAACATCCATTTTATAACTTTCAGATTTTACAGAACCATCTAGCATATTTGTGTTTATAACATAGTTATCCTTGATTTTTACATTATTTTCTGCAATTTTTAATCTCCTTTTTAATCTTACTTCAATTGGGGTTAAAGATGAGTCATCAGCTTTTAAAAGGCGGTTTCTTGTTGCAATAGGAGTAGTATTTAAAATCTTTAAAAATTCTTCAAAAATTTCTTCTTTACAATTAGGATCTACAGGCTCAAAAAAGTGAGCAATGTCTATTTCTTTATTAGGCAAATTACTATGGTCAGAAGCGCCATTTTTAGAATCTTCAAAACGCATTTGAGATTGAGCTTGCAATTCTATTTTTCTACCATCATAAGTTTCTAATACATAATATATAGAGCAAAAACCATTTTTCTTTTTTACTTGTTTTGAAAAATGTGATTTTACTTTTAAAACATCTGTAAAAAGTTCATCATTTAAAACATCAGGGATAATCATTTCTAGTAATTTAGATTGATACTTATCATGAACTCTTTTTTTAAGTTCATCTAGTAAACGATAAATTTCATCAAGTTCTTTTAAACAATCGTCTTGAGAATGCTCAGAAGAATTATCATTATCTTTTTGAAGTTCAAGATTATATTTATCTACAGTATCTTTTAAAAGTTTTACAAAAGAAGTACCTTCGTATTCTTTAGAACACTCATCATAAGAAGAATCTCTTAACCTTTCTAGTAAATCTATTTTTATTTGTAATAAATTAACATATGAAATAGGAATACCATCAAGATCACAATTAAAAAGAAAATCCTCTAACTTATGCGTAAAATCAACATTTTTATTTCTTTGTTTCCTTAAAGCAAGAATTTCAGTACTTCTAGGATCATTTTTATCAAAATGTATTGTATCATCAGTATTAGCAAGAACAATTGTAAAACCAAAAAAGTCAGTGTTTGCATTATCTAAATTAAAATTTGTTCTGATATCTTCATTACTTAATCCAGATGTAATATCAGATGGATATAACGAAAAAAGAGAATCAGTAGCTTCTTTATTAATATTAGAAACTGCACTTTTTGTGGATTTAACTCTACCTGGAATATAGATGCTAAGCTCATGAGCAAGTTTCTTTGCTGTTATATAAAAAGCACCAACTATATCTCTATTTTCAATTTCTGCATCAACTAAATTATGTGAGTGCCAATGCTCAATAGTAGATAAGAACTGTTTTCTAATAAAATCTGTACCAAATTGAATATTATCATTAGGTTTTTTTATCAAAGTAAAAAAATAAGATGGAAAATTCTTATTTACTATTAAAGACAATTTATATAATTCATCTTTACTAATTTTATTTAAATCAGCATTATTAATATAATCTAGATAATTATTCTTAATAAAATTTGCAATCCTTATTAGATGATCAGATTTAGAAATTGTCACAGGAGAGAATGAATCACTAACCTCTGGAAAAATTTCTTTTTCATCTATTTGAAAAGTTTTTAAAATATTTACTAATTTATCATATAAATCTTTATCTAATATAGATTTATCCAAATCTTTAAATAGTTTATATAGATCAGAAATATTAGAAGAAGAAAAATTATCAATTAAACCTTCTTCATAAAGTATTAATGGATTATTTTTTATATAATTAGATAATTCTTCATTAAATTGCTCTTTGGTTTTTAATTTATATGGCATAATTTCACCTCTTTAACAATTATATCACAAATATTAAATTTGGTCAAAAATAATTAGTATTTCAAAATTTAAATAAATTAAATTATTCAAGACCTGTCCCAAATTAACCAATTTTGGTCAACTAGGGTCAGGTCCCAATTAACCATTTTTGGTCAATTGGGACCTGACCCAGATTAACCATTTGACATAATTGATAAATGCATATATAATTATAAAAAATTAAACGAAAAGAGGAATAAACAATGAAGCAAACAGAATTATTAGCCCCAGCGGGTTCTTTTGAGAAGGCAAAAACAGCTTTTTTATATGGTGCAGATGCTGTATATTGTGGAACTTCTTCATTATCATTAAGAACAAGAGCTGATATGGAAAATGATGAATTAATTAAAACAATAGAATATGCACATAGCATAGGAAAAAAAGTATATGTTACTTTAAACATTTTTGCTTGGGATGAAAAATATGATGAAATAATAGAAATGGCAAAAATATTAAATAAAATAAAGCCAGATGGAGTAATAGTAGCAGATGGAGGCATTGTAGATGTTTTAAAAGAATATGCTCCAAATGTGGATATACATATTAGTACACAAGCAAATATAGTAAGTATGCATTCTGCAAATTTTTGGTACAAAAATGGTGCTAAAAGAATGGTTATGGCAAGAGAACTTAATAAAGAGCAATTAAAATACATAATGGAAAAAAAGCCTGAAAACATGGAAATTGAAATATTTATTCATGGAGCAATATGTTTTGCTTTTTCTGGAAGATGCTTTTTAAGTGACTTTATGTCAGGAAGAAGTGCAAACTTAGGTGATTGTGCTCAAAGTTGTAGATGGTCATATAACCTATATGCAGAAGAAAAAAATAATCCTGGAAATTTAATGCCAATAGAAACAAATGAATATGGAACAACCATTTTTTCTTCAAAAGATTTATGCTTAATTAAAGAAATTCCAGAAATTATAGATATGGGTGTAGATAGTTTAAAAATAGAAGGAAGGTTAAAAACAGAATATTATCTAGCAAGTGTTATAGGAACATATAGAGCTGCAATAGATGATTACATAAAAAATCCAAAAGAATATGATTACAAAAAATATTTAAAAGAACTTGAAAAGGTCAAAACTAGAGGTCTTACTACATTTTATTTTAATGATAGAAACAATAAAGATATCCAAGATTATTCTGGAAGGCAATATAATGAACAATATGAATTTGGAGGTAAAATTTTAAATTATGATCCAAAAGAAAAACAAGCTATTATAGAAATAAAAAATAAACTAAAAGTAGGCGATTCTTTAGAACTACTAATTCCATATAAACTTGAACCTGCAGAGTTCAAAATCGAAAAGCTATATGATGCAGAAACAAATGAAGAAATTCAAGAAATAAGCCCTGGTGTTAAAGGACAAAAAGTTATTATGAAAATTCCAGTAGATTGCAAAAATGGATGGATTTTAAGAAGAAAAAGATAAAGTTTACATAAGTCCCCCCTGTCCTTAAGCAAACTAGAAAGAAGTGACCTAGAAGCTATTTTTTAAAAACCTCATAGTATCTAGAATAACCATCCCTAAATAGACACCAAAATCAACATTTTCGCTCAAAAAATCTAGAAAGTAATAAACCTAATAAAATATCCAATATACATATAAGCAAATCCAAAATACTATAAATAGAATTTGGAAATAAAACAAAAATAGAGCCTATAGTAAAACCTATAATAGAATAAAAGGTCTTAATATAAAATTTATCTAGTAAAAATTTAATAAGTTTCATAAATATTATACATCCCAAAAAAAGCCCAATTCCCATAGGAATTAAAACAGGTAAATTTAGCATTGAAACAGAGCTTATATATATTTGATAAACTCCAAGAAGCATTAATATAACAGTACTACTAATACCAGGAACAACAACTCCAATAGACATTAAAAAACCACATAACACTAAATATAAAAAATTAGATGTATTTATTAAATTACTTGAAAAAGTATTTTCTAGAGAAACTAAAAAAATACCTAATAAACAAGATAAAACAATAAAGATTATATCTGAAAATTTGGGTTTGGTATGTGTTTTTTTAGTTACTTGCTTCAAAAGTGAAGGTACACTTCCAAGTATTAGACCTATAAAAATAGATTTTACTTGTAAAGGGTAGTTATTAAAAAAATACATCAAAATATTGCCAAATGATATTACACCAAAAAATGTACCAATTAATATAGGTAATAAAAATTTAAAATTTTCTTTTACATTAGAAAAAAAGTTTAAGATAGAATTTAAAAGTTTTTCATATATACCAAAAATAACACATAAAACGCCACTACTTATTCCGGGAAGTATTGCACCAGAGCCGATGAAAAATCCAATTATTAAATTTTTTATAAAAAACATATTATTCACCTATAAAATTTTATTAAAAAAATATAGAAATATGCAAGCTAGTTTGATATAATAAGACTCAAATAAAACTAGTTTGAATAATTTTTGTTAAATTATAGAAAATATTCATAACAAAAGTACCTAAAAAAGAAAAAAGGTTAAAACAAAAAATTATTAAGCCTACTTTAAATAACCTTGGAAAGGAATAGTAGAAATGAAAAAAAATAAAAAGAAAATAATTATTATAGCAAGCATTGTAATAGTTTTAGCAATTTTAGGAGTAATATTTTGCAATATTGATGTTGCAAGATTAAAAGAAAATGAACAGCCAATATTTAGTATAAATACTGAAATAATGAGAGATGGAGGAACAAAAGCTTATTTAGGAATAGGTTATAAAATAATAGATTTTAACACAAAATCAGGTTTTGATGAAATAAAAGTAGGACTTTGGGGAATGAGATATGAAAACTATATTGATGAAATTAAAGCATATGAAGCAGAATTAAAACAAAAAGAAGAAGAAAATAATCAAACTCATAATAATATATTTTATGCAAGTGTACTAAAAGCAGTGGAAGACTATATAATAGTAGAGCCATTTGACAATGAAGAAATAAAAAATACATATAAGCAAATAAGTATTAATATAGAAAACAATGCAACATACCAAGAAGGAGAAAATGTCAGAGTAGAATATGAAGGAAAAATAACAAATGAAACTCCTGCAAAAGTTGAAGCAAAATCAATAGATAAAATTAACTTTAAAGATTTTGAATTTATACACACAAAAACAGAAACTGAAACTAATCAAGAAAGTATAAAATATAGTGAAAGTGACAAATACTCAGTAAAAGCACAAAAAGGAGATGTAACAGTAAAAATAGGAGATGAAACCTTTAGCTTAAAAGATGCAATTCAAAATGGAAAAATAACAGCAGAAGAAATAATAGAAAAAGTAAAACAAGAAGCAAAAGATGGAAAAATAGAAGAAGAAAATTATAAATTAGAAAAAAGCACAATCTATAGATGTAATGGTTATGCAATAATAGTCTCTGAACAATTAGATGAAATAATTATAAGTAGTGAAGATACTAAAATGGAAGAAATAGTACAAATTATATACTAAACTTAAATAAAAATATTTTGAATTTTACATAAATGTTATCAAAAAAATTTGAAAATGCATATAATAATAAAAATATCAAAATAGAAAGGAAGCTAAATGAGTCAAATATATAATTTAATTGGAAATACTCCAATGATAAAAATTGTTTATGAATACAAAGGTAAAAAAGGAAATATATATACAAAATTAGAATCATACAATTTAACAGGAAGTATAAAAGATAGAGTTGCATATGGCATTATAAAAAAAGCATTAGATACAAAAGTTTTAAAAGAAAAAATGCCTATAATTGAAGCAACAAGTGGAAACACAGGAATTTCACTAGCTGCAATAGGGGCATATTATAAACATAAAGTATATATTTTCATGCCAGACTGGGCAAGTAAAGAAAGAAAACAATTAATAGAAAGCTTTGGAGCAAATATAAAATTAATTTCTAAAAATGAAGGTGGATTTTTAACTTGTATTGAAGAAGCCAAAAAACTTTCAAAAGAAATAAATGGTTTTTTAGCAAATCAATTTGAAAACGAAGAAAATATAAAAGCACATTATGAAACAACAGCAGAAGAAATAAAAAATAGTTTAAATAAAGTAAATTGCAATATAGGTGGTTTTATATCTGGAGTTGGAACAGGTGGAACGATAATTGGAATAGGAAAAAAACTAAAAGAAAATTTTAAAAATATAAAAGTTGTTGCAATAGAGCCTGAAAAAATGCCTTTAATAACAGGTGGAAAAATAATAGGAACACATAAAATAGAAGGAATTGGAGATGAATTTATTCCTAAACTATTTGATAAAAACTTAATAGATGGCACAATTTTAATAAATGATGATGATGCAATAAATATGTCAAGAAAGATTGCAAAAGATTTAGGTCTAGGATGTGGAATATCTTCAGGAGCCAATTTTATTGGAAGTGTAATACTTAGTAGTAAAATAGAAAAAGATATTGTAACAGTATTTCCAGATGACAATAAAAAATACTTATCAACAGACTTAGCAAAAAAAGATGATAATAATATAAATTTTATATCAAACAATATAAAACTAATAGGATATGAATATATAGAAGGGAGTAAAGAAAGTTTAAATTGACAAAAATGATAAAAAGAATTATATTTGATGAAGATGAAACATTAATTAAATGGGACAAAAAATATGATTTAAAAGTTAATGAAGCACTTGAAGAGCTAAACATAAAATATACAAAAGAAGAAGCTATTAAACTTTTAGAAGCATTTAATAATTATGAAAATGAATATTTAATATTTAGTATAGAAAAAATGTATGAATTCATAAATAAATATACAAATAAAAAATATCCCATAGAAATAGTAACAAAAGTATTAGAAAAATGGGGAACTTGTGTTCCAAAAAGTTTAGAGCCTGAAGTTATAAGCACACTAAAATACTTAAATACAAAATATGAACTTGTAATATTAACAGACTGGTTTAAAAAGCCACAATTAAATAGATTAAAACTATTAAAAATAGACAAATATTTTACAAAAATTTATGCAGCAGAACACACAAAAAGAAAACCATACAAAGAGGCATTTTTGCAAGCTATAGAAAATTTAAAGCCAGAAGAATGTGTAATGGTAGGAGATTCTCTGAAAAAAGATATAATTGGTGCAATTAATATGAAAATAAAACCAATTTGGATTAATGAAAAACAAGAAAAAATAGATTTTGAATGTATACAAATTAGAAAAATAGAAGAATTAAAAAGCATTTTATAAAAAGCTTTTTAACTATTCTATTTTTTAAATTCTTTTGATAATTTATGTATAGCTTTTGTTTCTATTCTAGACACATAACTACGCGAAATTCCCATCATTTCAGCAATTTCATGTTGAGTTTTAGGCTTATAGCCATCTAATCCAAACCTTAATTCTAAAATTGTTCTTTCTCTATCTTTTAAAACTTCTTTTATTTTATTATAAAGAAGTTTAATTTTCATAGTTAAATCCACTTCATCTTCTATGCTCTTATCATTATTTTCTAAAACTTCTTGTAATGTTACAACATTATCATCTTTGTCTTTTCCAATAGGCTCATTTAAATATACTTCTGAATTTAATTTTTTAGTAGATCTTAAATGCATTAAAATTTCATTATCAATACATCTAGAAACATAAGTACTTAATTTACTACCTTTATCTAAATTAAAACTATTAATACCTTTAATTAGACCAATTGTACCAATAGAAATAAGATCATCTTGTTCTACATTAGATGTTGCATATTTTTTAGCAATATGTGCAACTAATCTTAAATTTCTTTCAATTAAAAGATTCCTAGCATCTTCATTACCATTTGCAAGTTCTTCTAAACATTTTTTTTCTTCTTCTTGAGTTAATGGCTCTGGAAATAAATTACTTCCTTGTATATAACCGAACAACAAAAACAGCTGACTGTAAAAATTCAAAAAATCCTATAAATAAACCACATAGTGCTGAAACCATATAAGCACCTCCAAAAAAACTATCTATGAAAAATATATGAAATAAAAACAAAAAAGTGCATGACCGATAAAAATAAGAACCTTAAAAAATAAAATTTTTTAAAGTTCTTAAGAAAACCTCTCAAATCATTTATATTAATTTTTAAATTTCGAGGGAATTTAAAAAATATAAAAAGGAGAATACAAAGATTTGAGAAATGTAAGCTATTTATTAATATTCAAGATATTAGTAAATAGCTATGCAAAAAAAGAAAAAATCTGCTTACAAAACAGATACACTAATTATAACATAAAATTTAGAAAATCACAATTAATAAAAAATTAAAAATAATAAGCATAATAGTAAAAAAAAGAGATAAAATAATAAAAACAGATAAATTTTAAATAATTTAAAAACAAAATTGTTTGTAAAAAAAAATATTATATGCTAAAATATAAATAACTTAAAAATAGCACAAAAAAATAAAATTAAATAAGTAATTAAATTTCCCTGCATAGTACGTGTAGACTTAAATTTTTAGAACCAACACACATATAAGAGGGGCCGATCTCGAAAATATGGCGTGCAAGCTCACCGTTTGAATTGTGAGAAGCCCATAAGTATTTTGGTAGGCACCCACCTGTTGTAAGGAACAGGTCCTTAAAAATTCAAGACATCTTACGGCTAGAGCGGGGGTTTTTTATGAACTTTAGGGAGATTCCTTAAAGTTCATTTTTGAAGTTCAATATAATAAAAAATTTTAAAAAATTGTAACGAATTTCAATTTCAATCGTCATATATAAAAGGAGGAGAAAAGTTATGCAGGATATAGAACAAATATATATACAATATTTTACAACAGTAAACAAATACTTATTCTGTTTAACTCACAATAATGATATTTCTGAAGAATTAACACAAGAAACCTTTTATAAAGCCGTTAAAAAAATAGATACATACAAAGGCGAATGTAAAATGTCAGTATGGTTATGCGAGATTGCTAAAAATTTATGGTATGATTACTGTAAAAAAAATAAAAAAAATGTAAGTATTGAAAAAGAAATATTAGAAATTCAAACAAGTAATAAACCAGAAGAAAAAGTTATGTTTGATGAGGAAAAAATATCTCTATATAAAAAATTACAAAAATTAGATGAAAAGACACGAGAAGTAATTTATTTAAGAATAACAGGAGAACTTAGTTTTAAAGAAATAGGAATTATCTTAAATAAAACAGAAAACTGGGCTAGAGTAACATTTTATCGAGGAAAAAATCAATTAAAGGAGGTTGATTGAAATGAAAGAAAAAAGAGACTGTAATATTATTCAAGATTTACTACCAAACTACATTGAAAATCTAACAAATGAAGAAACTAACCATTTTATTGAAGAACATCTAAAAAAATGTAATGAATGTCAAAAAGTATTAGAAAATATGAAAAAAAATATAAAAATAAATACTTATCAAAAAGACCAAAGAGAAGTTAAGTATATAAAAAAATATAATAATAGATTAAAATTATTAAGAAATATTTTAATTATAATAGTAGTTTTATTCGTAATAATTGTAGGAAGAAAAACAATTATTATAACTAACTTAACTAATAAAGCAAATAGAATAAAAAATGAAGACAACTATTATGTAAAAACAGAGTCATATTCAGAAGGACAAATGAACATATTAGAAACATATTATAAAGATGGAAAATCTTTTGCAACAATGACAATATATTCGGAAGAAAAAGATACTATAAAAATAACCTTTTACAAATCAGAAAAAGAAATAATTGGACTAATAGATAATGGCAAAACAAAAGTACTAACAAATAATGCAGATGTAACTATAGAGCCAATATCTTTTACATCTAATAGCTTTTTCGAAAATTTATTTATAGCAATTACTACAAGTGTTGACAAAATAAAACTTAATGGAAAAGAGTGTTATATTATTAAAGAAGAAAACACTGAAAAATTTATTGATGCAAATACTGGCTTAGCCATAAAAATAATTGATAATCAAAATAATAGAACTGTAGATTATAAATATGAATATGGAATAGTAAAAGATACAGACATTGTTAAACCAGATATAACTGGATATACAAAAATTGAATAATAATTAAAAGAAGAATAGAATAAAAAACTATTCTTCTTTTAAAATAATATCACATATAATTGGCAAAATATTTTAATATGTAAAGTTAAGAAAAAGTCTAGACTTTTGAAAAAAATTCTTGTATAATAGGGAAAAAAGTCAAACGATGGAGGTTTTTGTAATGTATGAAAGGAGCGTAAGTATACTTGAGAAATATTTTGAAAAAATGTTTTCAATTAGCAAAAAAAGCTTAAATGAAATATATCAAAATTTCATCAAAACAGTAGAAGAAATAGAAAAATATCAAGAAATATCACAAAAAGAAGAAGATATAATAAAAGAATTTGAAAAAGTTGCAAATGAAATACAAGATATACAAAAGAAACAGGAAAAATTAACAAAAGCAAACATCGATTTAGAAGAAAAACGAAATAACCTATTTAATGACTTAGAAGAAAATGCAGAAACAATAGAAAATCAATTTGAAAAAATAGAAAATAAAATAATAGAAAACAATAATGAACTAGAGGTTTTAAGACAAAGTTTTATTGAATCTTTAAAAGGATTTACCGAAAAGCAAAAAGAAAGAAATAAGTGTTCAAGAGCAAGAAGATTAATTGAAAATGAATACTTAGAATATATGAAAATTGCAAACGATGAAATAAATAGCACAGATATAAATGAAATAAACAAAATTAAAAAATTTATTGTATCTGATAGTGAAGTAATAGAAAAAGAATTAACAAAAACTTTAATAGATAATGGAAAAAACGAAAAAGTAGGATTTAATCAAGAAGTAATTAAAAACGCAGTAAATTTAAGAACAGAAATTGCCAAAAAAGAAGCTGAATGTTACATATTATCTTTTGAAAGAACGAGAAAAATATTAGAAGAAGTAGATAAAGATAGTTTCAAAATAGCAAAATATAAAAAAGCATTAAGAGACATATCAGCAAAACTGGAATTTTTAAATGCAGAAAAAGAATATATAGCAGGTTTCTTAGATAATGAAAGAATGACGGCAATAAATGGAGAAAAAATTCATAAAAAAATGATGCAAGAAGCTTGCAAAAATTTTGAAACAGACAAAGAGCAAATAAGCAATTTATATGAATTAATATTAAGAGAAACATCATCAAAATCAACAAAAAAGGCATATAAAGAACTATATGATAAAACATATCTGCAAAATATACAAGAAAATGAAAAAGTTTTTGAAGAAGAAATAAATAATATTGATATAAAATTAGGTACAGTTATTAATTCAAATTACTGGAGAATAGAAGGAATAAAACATATTTATGAAACATTTAAAAATGTAGTATCTGAAAAATTTGAAAAAGACCTTGAAGAACTAGGAATTGAAGAAAATAAAGCAAGTTTTGAAGATTTAGATATGGAAAATACAATAGAAACAGAAAATAGAACAAGTGTAAATGAAGAATTTAATAACATAAAACTTCAAAATCGAGTAAGTTTAAATGAAGATATAGATCAATATTTAGATGATGAAGAAGACGAAGAACAAGAAGATAGTAGCAAATTTTACTATGCAGAAGAAAAGGAAAATCATTTAGAAGAAGATACATATTCTAAAAAATATGAAAATTATGATGATTATGATGAAGAAGAATATGAAGACGAAACAGAATATGATGAAGAAAATTATGAAGAAGACGATATCGAAGAAGCGGAATATGACGATGAAGAAGATTATGATGAATATGATGAATATGATGAAGACGAATATGAAGACGAAGAAGATTACGATGAAGATGAATATTCAAAAGAAGATGATGATGACGATGGAATAGAAGATGAGGAAGACTACTATGATGATGAAGAATATGATGAAGATGAATATGACGAAGAAGATTATAATGATGAAGAAGATAGTGACGAAGGAGATTATGAAACGGAATTATTTAATGATGAGGATGAATATGACGATGAGGAAGATTATGATGATGAAGAAGATGAAGAAATAAATGAAAAATTCAAACAAAACCAAATAAAAAAGCATAAAACTAACAAAAAAAATGAAAGCAGAAATACAAAAAAATCTGACAAATATTTAAATAAAGAAAAGTTTAGAAATAACAAAGATAATATAAAAGAAAATGAAATTTATAAATCTGATTATAAAAAGGGCAGAGAAAACAGAAATTCTGCAAACAATATGCAAAAATCAAGCAAAAAAGATTATTATGATATTTATAAGTTTGACATTAATAAATCTGTAAAAAATAATAAAGTAGCAGTAAGAAATAGAGATAATGTAAAAAAGAAAAAGGAAGAAGAAAGTCAGGTTAAAAGTATTTTTAAAAGGTTATTTAAAGAAAAGAATAATTAAATATAAAAACTTTGAAGATTTCTATTTTTGAGTATAGAAATTTTCAAAGTGTAAATTTTGCTTGACAATTTACAAATGGAAAGTAAAAAATTCCAAAGTTTTTTATTGTATATAATTATTTATTGCTAAACATTATATGTAAAATGCTAAAAAATAGTAGAAAAAAAATATAAATAGTGATAATATAATTATGGAAGAAAAAGAAAATAAATTATGGAGGTTTAACAAATGGAAAAAGAAGTAAAAAGAACAAATGAAAAGGCAATTACTTTGATTGCTCTTGTTATAACAATTTAAATAATGTATTTGATATATGGGGTTGCCATAGTGAATTGACATTAGAGGCATATTCTGATAATTACAGAATTAATCGCCGGAGGTTTGTATGCAGATGTAACTTCTCCAAGCGGTCGTAATGGTGACAGTCCGGCTAGTAATGATACAATCTACAATACACGCATTATTTTAATCTTCTAGTACTGGACTATGACAAAGGAAAGAGCTTAGTCAGAAAATATCAAAAAAGAGTTTATAAAAAGAGTGTCAAGAATAATATGTGAATTTTTTTAAATAGCAAGAATTTCCTTGCTATTTTTCACTTTATATTATAAAATAAATCAAAATAAAAACAGCAAAATAAAAGCAAAAATAAGCATCAAAATTAATAACTAAAAAAATACAAATTATCAAAAAAATAAATAAAAAGTGCAATAATTAAAATATACTAAAAATACAAAAAAAGGAAGGTGAAAAATATGCAAATAAGGGAAGCGATAGAAAAAGGAACAATAGAGCTAAAAGTAGCAAACCTAGACACACCAAAACTAAAAGCAAGATTACTAATGCAATTTTTACTAAATAAATCAAGACAATACATAATAGTAAATGATACAAAGCTATTAACAAAAGTTCAAGAACAAAAATATTTTGAATCAATAAAAAAGCTAAAAACAGGCATACCTTTAGAGCATATTACACATCAAAAAGAATTTATGAAGCTAAATTTTTTTGTAGACAATAATGTACTTATTCCAAGACAAGAAACAGAAAATGTAGTAGAAGAAGCAATAAAAATAGGAAAGCAAATAAAAAACTTACAAATATTAGATTTATGTACAGGAAGTGGAGCAATAGCAGTTTCACTTGCAAAATATCTAAAAGAAAGCAAAATTACAGCAATAGATATAAGTCATAAAGCAATACAAATAGCAAAGAAAAATGCAATAATAAACAAAGTAGAAAATCAAATAACATTCTTAGAATCAAATTTATTTGAAAACTTACCAGAGCAAAAATATGACATAATAATATCAAACCCACCATACATAAAAAGAAAAGTCATTAATACACTAGAAAAACAAGTACAAAAAGAGCCAATAATAGCACTTGATGGAGGATATGATGGACTAGACTTTTACAGAAAAATTATAAAAAATGCATATAACTATTTAAAGTTTCAAGGATATATAATATTAGAAATTGGATATGACCAAAAAGAAGATGTAATAGATCTTATAAAAAAAGAAGAAAAATATAGCAAAATTTACTGCAAAAAAGACTTATATGGGAAAGATAGAGTTATAGTAACATATTAAAAGCAAAATATCAGCAAATTTAAATTAATATAAGGTAAAAAATAATAAATAGTTGATTTATAAAGATAGGAGTTAAATATATGTCTTTTTCATCAGAAATAAAACAAGAATTAAGTAAAATAAACAATTTAAATAAAAAAAAAGAACTAAAATATGAACTATTAGGATATCTTATATCAAATAATCCTAAAGTAATGGCACGAAATAAAATTAAATACTCCACTGAAAACGAATATAATATAAACAGATTTTCAAAAATACTTACAAACTTAAAAATACAATACAAAATAGAAATGGATGGAAATTTGTTTGTAATAACATTTAAAGCAAAAGATATAGATTTTATAGAAATAAAAGAAAACAAAATATTAATAGCTGATAAATTTTTAAATAGCAATAAATTAGAAAATGAAAATATTAATAGCAAAAATCCAAAAAAAGAAGAGTATAAGCTAAAAAACGAAAATCGGAGAAGATAAAATAGAAAATAAAAAAAGTATTATCAGAGGAGCATTCTTAGGAGCGGGCTCAATTACAAACCCAGAAAAAAAATATCATTTAGAAATAAATTTTTCAAACAAGGAAAATTTAACACTAGTAAAAGAAATAATGAAAGATTTAAAAATATTTCCCAAAACACTAGAAAAAGAAAATAAATATATAATATATCTAAAAGAAGGAGAAGAAATATCTAACTTTTTAGCATTAATTGGAGCAAACAAAGGAATGTTAAACTTTGAAGAAATAAGAGTAAAAAGGGAAATGAGAGGAAAAATAAATAGAATAGTAAATTGTCAAACAGCAAATTTATCAAAAACCATAAATGCATCAGTAGAACAAATAGAAGCAATAAAAAAATTAAAAGAAACAGGAAAATTTAGCAAATTAAACGAAGGTTTGAAAGAAATTGCAATATTAAGGCTTGAAAATCCTGATATGAATTTAGTAGAATTAGGAAAATTGCTAAAAGAGCCAATTGGAAAATCAGGAGTAAACTATAGACTAAAAAAAATAATTGAGATAGCAAAAGAAAATAACATTTAAAAATATTAAAATAAAAAAGTTATAGGTAAACTTACAAAACCTAAATAAAATAGAGGAAAAACGTAAATGCAAGAACTAAACTACCAAAACAGTCAAAACTATGAAATTTTCGAAAAACAAAATTATGAAGATACTAAAAAACCAGAATTAGGAATATATATACACATACCATTTTGTATAAAAAAGTGCTATTATTGTGATTTTATTTCATATCCAAACAAATTTGACTGGCAAGAAAAATATATAAAAAAAATAAAAGAAGAAATACAAGCACAAAAACAAGTATTAGAAAAATATAATATAACTACAATATATATAGGTGGTGGAACACCCTCTAGTATAGAAAGTAAATATATAGAAGAAATTTTAAAAGAAATAAAAAAATATATAAAACAAAAGCCACTAAATGCAAAAAAACAAGAAATAACAATAGAAGTAAACCCAGGAACAGTAACCAAAGAAAAACTAGAATCTTACAAAAAAACTGGGGTAAATAGAATAAGCATAGGACTTCAAACAACAAACAATAAACTCTTAAAGCAAATTGGAAGAATACATAATTTAGAAGATTTTGAAAAAAGCTATAAATTAATTAAAGAAGCAGGTTTTGAAAACATAAATATAGACTTAATGATAGGACTCCCAGACCAAACAATAGAAGATATAAAAAAATCTATAGAAAAAATAATAAATTTAAAGCCAAAACATATATCTGTATATTCATTAATAATAGAAGAAAATACAAAATTTGAAAAAATGCTAGAAGAAAAAAAGTTAAATCTACCAAGTGAAGAAGAAGAAAGATATCAATACCATTATGTAAAAAACAAACTAGAACTTGCAGGATATACACACTATGAAATATCTAACTTTGCAATTAATGGTTGTGAATCAAAACATAACTTAAACTGTTGGGAGCAAAAAGAATATATAGGCTTTGGAATTGCAGCACATTCTTATATAGATAAAATTAGAATGTCAAATACAATTAATTTAGAAGAATACCTAAAAATTTCAAGCAAAGAAATAGAAGAAGAAAATAAAAAAATAGATAAAATAAAAAAAGAAAATAGTATAGAAGAAAATAAAAAAATAGAATTACCAATAAAAATAGGAATAAAAACCATAAATGAAATTCAAAGCAAACTAGACGAAGAAAAAGAATATATGTTACTTGGGCTTAGAAAAATACAAGGTATTAGTATTTCAAAGTTTAAACAAAAATTTGGCGAAAATCCAATATTTTTATTTAAAGAAAAACTTTCATATCTTGCAGATGAAAAATTAATAGAAATAGATTTAGACCAAATAAAATTGACAAGAAAAGGGCTAGATTTAGCAAATATTGTATGGGAAGAATTTATATAAAAAATCCACTTTAAAAATTATTTTAAGTATGTACTAAAAAGTGATAAGGAGAAAATTTAATGAACAAAAATAAAAAAAATAGATATTTAGAATGGAGAAGACTTGATAATTCTGCAAAAATTTTTCCAATATCTGGTGGAAAAAAGTATAGTACAGTTTTTAGATTATCAGCAGTATTAAAAGAAAAAATAGATCAAAAGACTTTAGAAAAAGCAGTAAATATGGCACTTGAAAAATACAAAGTTTTTAAAGTAAGCCTAAAAAGTGGTTTTTTTTGGAATTACCTAGAATATAATGCAAAAGAGCCAATAATAGAAGAAGAAAAGGAATATCCTTGTAAATATATTAGGCAAGAGAAAAATAATAATTATCTATTTAAAGTTACATATTTTGATAAAAAAATAAATATAGATATATTTCATTCATTAACAGATGGTAATAATGGGCTAATATTTTTTAGAGAAATAATCTATAATTATATAGAGCAAAAACACAAAGAAGAATTCACAGAAGAGATAAGAGTACAAAGAAAAGTAGAGTTTAATGCAGAAGATAGTTATTTAAAAAACTATGATAAAAAATCCAAAAATAATAATAGTACAAAAAAAGCATATAAATTAAAAGGACCAAAAATAAAATTAGGAGCAATTTCAGCAATACACGAATACATAGATTTAGAAGAATTAAAAAAAGTATCAAAAGAAAATGAAGCGACCATAACTCAATATTTATCTGCAGTACTTATATATTCTATTTATAAAGCAAATTATCTAAAATCAAATAGTAATAATCAAAAAAAACCAATAAAAGTATGTATACCAGTAAATTTGAAAAAATATTTTCCATCTAATACAATGTCTAACTTTTTTTCATATTTAACTGTTGAAGCAAATATAAAAAAAGACGAATTAACAACTTTTGAAAAAATATTAGATTTAGTAAAAGAAGAATTCAAAAAAAAGCTAACAGAAGAAGAAATACAAAAAACAATGTCTGCAAATGTAAAACTTGGAATAAATCCATTTATAAAACTAATTCCTTTAATTCTAAAAAAGCCAATAGTAAGATTAAGCTATATAGAAATAAGAAAATATACAACAACAACATTTTCAAATATTGGAAGAATAGGAATTATTGGAAAATATAAAAAATATATAGATAGTTTTCTAATGTTAATTGCACCAGAGCCAGTTGAAAAAATAAAATGTTCTGCAGTTTCTTTTGAAAAGGAAATAGTATTTACATTTACATCAATATTAGATGATGCAAATATAGAAAATGAATTTTATAAATTTTTAACTAAAAAAGGAATAAAAGTAAAAATAGAAAGTAATGGTGTTTTAAATGTTATATCCGCAAAAACTAAGTAGTAAAAAACAAAATATAATAACTTTAAGTTTATTTATTGCATCAATAGTAATTGCACTTATATTAATTTTAATAAATAAATTAGTAAATAGTGAAGTTCACTGGGCAGCAATGGCAAATGCTGGTATTATATATATTTGGGTAACTGTTATATACTCTATAAATAAAAATATAAATATTGCAGGACATGTACTTGTTCAGTGTATTGCAATATCTATTTTAACAACTTATATAGATTATAAAATAGGATTTAGAGGATGGTCAATTCAAATTTCAATCCCGATTATAATTATTATTGCAAATGTAACTATGTTTATACTTACAATAGTAAGCTATAAAAAATATGTAAGATATGCTATATATCAACTCATAATTTGTATTTTTAGTATGCTACCGGCTTTTTTTATAGCAAAACATATGCTAAATAGCAATGTTTTAAGCTTTGTTGCAATTGGAATTTCTATTTTGAATTTTGTTTTAACTGTTTGTTTGTGTGCAAAAGATGTGAAAGATGCAGTTGTTAGGAAGTTTCATTTGTAGTAATTAACAGCTTTTAACAATAAAAGTATAAAAAATTTATTAAAAGTCGACAATATGAAGTCGGTTTTTAATAAATTTTTTTTATAAAAAGATGTCAAACTATGAGACATAATTTAATAATTAAGTATAAAAATTAATTAAGTAAAAACATTACTGCTATCCTTTAAAATCTAAACATTCTCATTGTATATAAATATAAGATTTATTAATAAAAATTAATAAAAAAACATATGAATGGCAAGAATATTCTTGCCATTTTCTGGTTAATATAGTAAAATAGAAAAAAACAAAAAAGGAGAGAAAAAATGTCAAAAAAAATAAATGAAAAAATTACATGGGTTGGAAAAACAGACTGGGAGCTAAAAAAATTTCATGGAGACGAATTTACAACAATAAATGGCTCATCATATAACAGCTACTTAATAAGAGACGAAAAGACAGTATTAATAGACACAGCATGGCTACCATATGACAAAGAATTTGTATCTAAACTAGAAGAAGAAATAGACTTAAATAAAATAGATTCAATAATAGCACTTCATGGAGAAGTTGACCATAGTGGAGCATTAATAGAACTTATGAATAAAATACCAAATACACCAATATATTGCACAGCAAATGGAATAAAATCAATAAAAGGTCAATACCACAAAGATTGGAATTTTATACCAGTAAAAACAGGAGACAAGCTAAACTTAGGTGAAAACACAATTTACTTTATAGAAGCACCAATGTTACATTGGCCAGACACAATGTTTGCATATATGGATAAAGAAAAAGTATTATTCTCAAGTGATGGATTTGGAGAGCATCTAGCATCAGAACATTTATATGCAGATGAAGTAGAACAAGATATTTTATTTAAAGAAGCATTAAAATATTATGCTAACATATTAGCACCATTTAGTTTTATGGTAACAAAAAAAATAAATGAAATATTAGATATGAATATAGAAATAGATATGATATGCCCAAGCCATGGATTAATATGGAGAAAAAATCCAGAAAAAATAATCGAAAAATATTTAGAATGGGCAAACAATTATAAGGAAAATCAAATAACAATAATATATGACACAATGTGGAATGATACAAGAAAAATGGCAGAAAACATAGCAAGAGGAATACAAAACAAAGACAAAAAAGTAACTATAAAACTAATGAATACAGCAAAAGATGATAAAACAGATGTATTAACAGAAGTATTTAAATCTAAAATAGTACTTGTAGGATCACCAACAGTAAATAATGGCTACTTACACTCAATTGCAGGAATTTTAGAAATGATTAGAGGAATGAAATTAAAGTCAAAAAAAGCTGCAGCATTTGGAAGCTATGGATGGAGTGGAGAAGCAGTAAAATTAATAACAGAAGAGCTAAAAAAAGCAGGATTAGAAATTATAAACGAAGGAATAAAAGTACTTTGGACACCAGATGAAAAAGAAGAAAAAAGATTGCAAGAATATGGAGAAAATATTGCAAACATAGACTAAAATAAAAAATATTAAAAATAAGGAAAAAATATGGTAAAAAAAATAGAAACAGGTTTAGTACTAGTCAAAGAAACAGCTTTTGATAAAATAAGGCGAAAAATTCTAAATATAATTTATGGAAGAGATTATAAAATATTGCAAGAATTTGAAAATCTTATGAAAACAAATAGACCTAAAAATATAATAATTCCCAAAAGTATTAAATTTAATAAAGAAAAAAATTAGAAAAAATAGACATAATGCATTTATAAACAATAATAAACAAAAAATATACTAAACAATGAAAGGAAAGTAATGAAAAACATTAAAGATTATAGCATAGAAAAGCTAAAAGAAGAATTAATAAAAATAAATGAAAAGCCATATAGAGCAGAGCAAATATATAAATGGATATATGAAGAAAGAGTATCAAACTTTGACGATATGACAAATATATCATTAGCTTTAAGAGAAAAGCTAAAAGAAACATTTACAATAAAAGAATTTAAAATACAAAAAAAGCAAATAGCATCAGATGGAACAAAAAAATACTTATTTGATGTGCTTGACGGAAATGCAATAGAAACAGTACTAATGCAATATCACCATGGATATAGCATATGTGTATCATCACAAATAGGTTGCAAGATGGGATGCAAATTCTGTGCATCCACAGGAATACCATTTATAAGAAACTTAAGCTCAGGAGAAATAATAGAACAAATAATGGCAGTAGAAAGAGATGAACATGTAAAAATATCAAATGTAGTTTTTATGGGAATAGGAGAGCCATTAGACAATTACGAAAATGTAGTAAATGCAATAAGAATAATAAATAACCCAAAAGCACTAAACATTGGAGCAAGACACATAAGTATATCAACAAGTGGAATTGTACCAAAAATATACAAACTAGCAGAAGAAAACATACAATGTACACTATCAATATCTTTGCATGCAACAACAAATGAGCAAAGAAGCAAAATGATGCCAGTAAACAATACTTACAACATAGAAGAATTACTAAAAGCATGTAAAGACTATATAGCAAAAACTAATAGAAGAATTTCATTTGAATATGCATTAGCAAAAGAAAACAATGATAACATAGAAGATGCCAAAAGACTTACACATCTACTTAAAGGAATGCTTTGCCATGTAAATTTAATACCAATAAATAAAATAGAAAATGGAGAATTTACAAAAAGTTCAAATGAGAACATAATGAAATTTAGAGACTACTTAAATGACCACGGAATTGTCGCAACCATAAGAAGAGAATTAGGATCAGATATAGATGCAGCATGTGGGCAATTAAGAAGAAAAGAGAGCTTGGGGTGAACTTTGGGGATGTTCCTTAAAGTTCATTTTTATTGGTTAATTATAAATATGTAAAAAAATAGAAAATGAACTTTAAGGAACGTCCCCAAAGTTCCCCAAAGTTCCCCAAAGTTCATATTTTTTTAAAGAATTATACAAATCAATCCGCCACTACCTTCATTCACAATTCTTTCTAAAGTCTCTTGAAGCTTAATTTGAGCATCTTCTGGCATTTTTGAAAGTTTAGCTTGCAAACCTTCATTTACAAGTTCATGTAAACTCCTTCCAAAAATATTAGATTCCCAAATCTTTTTAGGGTCATCTTCAAAGCCAGAAAGTAAATAATTAACTAATTCTTCTGATTGTTTTTCAGAGCCAACTATAGGAGAAACTTCTGTTGTTACATTAGTTCTTATCATATGTATAGAAGGAGCGGTAGCTTTTAATTTAACACCAAAACGAGATCCTTGTTTTACCATTTCAGGCTCTTCTAAAACAAGTTCATCTATTGTAGGAGTAACAATTCCATAACCTTTAGCATCAACTTCTTCTAAAGCATAAGCTATTTTATCATATTTTTGTTTAACAGTAGATAAATTTGAAATTATACTAAATAAATCCCCCTCATTTGTAACATTAACACCTGTAATTTCTGTAAGTACTTTATAGAATAATTCTTCTTTTAATTCAATTGTAATATTAACATTACCAGTTCCAAGTTTTATATCATCTAAAGTTGTTCTTGAAATTATTTCAGTTGAAGAAATTTTATTTGTGCAAGTTTTAACATCTTTTAAAACAGAAATATCTGAAAATGCATCTTTAATTTCACTAAATAGCTCTGATTTTATTGGATGAGAAGAATCTAAAGAATCTATCCATTTAGGAAATTTTATAGAAATTTGCTGAGCAGGAAATTCATATAAAACATTAGAAAATATAGTATTTATATCATCAGTAGTTAAATTAGCACAATTCAAAGGGATAACAGTTTGGTTATATTTTTCAGAAAGTTTAATTGAAAGTTCTCTAGTATAATCAGATGTCGGATCAAGAGAGTTTAGTATTATTATAAAAGGTTTATTTAAAGTTTTTAATTCAGAGACTACTCTTTCTTCTGCTTTAATATAATCTTCTCTTGGAATATCTGTAAAACTTCCATCTGTTGTTACTAAAATACCAATAGTAGAATGTTCTTCAATAACTTTTTTTGTACCTATTTCAGCAGCTTCTTCAAAAGGAATTTCATCATCAGACCAAGGAGTCTTAACCATTCTAGGCATATCATCTTCTAAATATCCAATTGCATTATCAACAAGATAACCTACACAGTCGACTAAGCGAGTTTTAAACTTTAAATTATTATCTAAAGTAATTTCAATAGCTTCATTTGGAACAAACTTAGGTTCAGTAGTCATTATAGTTTTGCCAGAAGCACTTTGTGGAAGCTCATCTTTTGCACGTTCTTTTTTATATTCATTTTCTATATTGGGAATAACAAGTAAATCCATAAATTTTTTAATAAAAGTAGATTTACCAGTTCTAACAGGACCAACAACCCCAACATAAATATCACCATCAGTCCTTTTTGCGATGTCTTGATACAATCTTGTATTTTCCATCTATATACCTCCTTTAGATTTCAAAGAAAATGTTTGTACTAACTTCACTTTAATTAATGTATATTTAAAAAATTAAAGGATATGACAAGTTTTAAAAAAAAATTTGCCAATTTAAAAAAAGTGTGATAAAATAACAAAAATAATTAAGCAAAATAGCAAAAAATAAATAAAGGAATATTATAAAATAAAAAGCAAATGTAAAGTTTTTATAAACTAGCATAGTGGAGGGAAAATTATGGATAAAATACAATATGCACAAAATTTACTTAAGATATACAATCAAGAACATATAATAAAATGGATGGATAATTTAAAAGAAAACGAAAAAAAAGAATTAGTAAATCAAATAAATCAAATAGATTTTCATCTATTAACAGAACTATACCAAAGTACAAAAAAAGAAATAGAAATAAAAGAAAATAAAATTGAAGAAATAAAATACTTAGATAAAGCAAAACTTTCAAAAGAGCAAAAAGAAACATTAGATAAACTAGGAGAAAAAACAATACAAAAAGGAGAATATGCAGTTGTAACAATGGCAGGAGGGCAAGGAACAAGATTAGAGCACCCAGGACCAAAAGGAACATTTAAACTAGATGTATATGGAAAAGGAAAATATTTATTTGAAATACTTGCAGAAAACTTAAAAGAAGCAAATAAAAAATACAAATCAAACATACCTTGGTACATAATGACAAGCAGAGAAAACAACGAAGAAACTTGCAAATTTCTTGAAAAAAACAACTATTTTGGATATGACAAAAATAATGTAATAATATTTAAGCAAGGAGAATTACCATTAATTGATGAAGAAGGAAAATTACTAATAGGAAAAGATAAAAAAATAAAAGAAGCCTCAGATGGAAATGGAGGAGTATTCGCATCATTAAGAACAAGTGGAGCACTAGCAGATATGAAAACAAGAGGAATAAAATGGATATTCATTGGTGGAGTTGATAATGTATTACTTAAAATGGCAGACACAACATTACTTGGAATGGCAATAGATAAAAATGTTGAAATTGCTGCAAAATCAGTAGTAAAAGCAAGCCCAAGTGAAAAAGTAGGAGTATTTTGCAAAATGAACGGACATCCAAAAGTAATAGAATACACAGAATTACCAGAAAAAATGGCAGAAGAAACAGATAACAATGGAGAACTAAAATATGGTGAATCACATATAATGTGTAATTTATTTACAATAAACGCAATAGAAAAAATAAGCAAAGAAACACTAATGTATCATAGTGCACACAAGAAAAATTCATACCTAGATGAAACTGGCAAAGAAATAATACCAAAAGAGCCAAATTCTTATAAATTTGAAGCCTTTATTTTTGATGCTTTCGAATTTTTTGACGATATAGCAATACTAAGAGGAAAAAGAGAAGATGACTTCGCACCAGTAAAAAATAAAGAAGGAGTAGACAGCCCAAGAACTGCAAAAGAATTATATGAAAAATATTGGGAAAGAAATAAATAAAATTTTGAACTTTAGGGACGTTCCTTAAAGTTCAAAACAGAACAAAAGGAGAGTTTTATGGAAAATATTGAAATTAGTAATTTATATAATTTAGAAAAAACGATTGCAAAAGATATATTTAAAGGAATTACTTATCCTTGGGAAGTTCTTGCAAAAATTAATGATTTTATTATTGAACTTGGAAGTTCACTAGATAAAAATGAATTTGAAGAAATTGGAGAAAACATATGGGCACATAAAACTGCTAAAATTGCAGAATCTGCATATATAAATGGACCTGTAATTATTGATGAAAATGCAGAGATTAGACATTGTGCATTTATAAGAGGGAAAGCCATCATTGGAAAAAATAGTGTAGTTGGAAATTCTACTGAACTTAAAAATGTTATTTTATTTGATAATGTGCAAGTACCACATTATAACTATGTTGGTGATTCTATTTTAGGATATAAATCACATATGGGAGCAGGATCTATAACATCAAATGTTAAGTCTGATAAAAAACTGGTAGTAATAAAAAATGGAAAAGAACAAATAGAAACAAATCTAAAAAAAGTAGGAGCAATGATTGGTGATAATGTTGAAGTTGGTTGTGGAAGCATTTTAAACCCTGGAACTATCATAGGAAGAAATACAAATATTTACCCATTATCTTCAGTAAGAGGTGTGATAAAAGAAAATAGCGTTTATAAAAATCAAAACGAAATTATTAAAAAAATTAATTAAATAAATTTAAAATAAAAGAGATTTTAGTAAAAAACATGCTAAAATCTCTTTTTAAAGTTACATAGATTGGTTTCCAGGTAAGAAATAATCAATAACACCATATATTAAAGCACCTATAATTGCAGCAATCCATGAAATTGAATAACCTGCAACAAAGAATTGAGTAACATATAATGTAATAGCTGCAAGAGCAAAACCTACAAATCCCTTACCAAAAGGACTAGCATGTAATCCTGTAAATTTAGTTACAAGATAATCTATAACTGTTAAAACAACAGCCGCAATTGCTAAAGTCCAAATACTGTTTATAGTAAATCCTGGTGTAAAGAATGCAGTTATTGCTAAAACAACAGCAGCACCAATCAATCTACCAACTATTTGCCAAACAGTAGATGTTCCACTTTTTGCATTTGAATCTGTATTTGACATATAATTAACCTCCTTAGTAAAAAAATAAAAATTAATTTAAGGTTACAAATTTATTATTTACAATAAAAAAATATTTATTCAAGAAAACAAGTATAAAAAAGTTAAAAAATGACAAAAATAAAATAAAAAATAAATTGAAGGTGAAAAAATGTTAATAACTTTTTTTAGAGCAATAATATTATATATTTTTGTACTATTAGTAATGAGATTAATGGGAAAAAGAGAAATAGGTCAACTTCAACCATTTGAACTTGCTATTGCTATTTTAATTGCAGACTTAGTATCAATTCCAATGACAGATACAGGCATTCCAATAACAAATGGAATTATTCCAATACTTGGATTACTTGTAATGCATTTACTTTTGTCTATTATAAATTTAAAAAGTGTAAAACTAAGAGAAATTGTATGTGGTAAACCTAGAATATTAGTATATAGAGGAAAAATTGATGAAGATGCTTTAAGAAAAGAAAGATTTACAATAAATGAATTACAAGAAAGATTAAGAGGAAGCAATGTAATTAGTTTAGGTGATGTAGAATATGCAATTTTGGAAACCAGTGGACAAGTAACTGTAATACAAAAACCAGAAAAAAGAAATGCCATACCAGAAGATTTTAATATAAAACCAGAATATGAAGGAATACCATATGATTTAGTTGTAGATGGTAAAATTATGAAAAAAAATTTAGAGCAAATTAATAAAGATTATAATTGGTTATGTATGCAGATTGAAAAATTTGGATACAAACCAGAAGAAACTTTAGTCGCAACAATTGATGGGAAAGGACAAATATTTTGTCAAAAAAAACAAACTAAAAAGAAAAGCAAAAGATAACTTAATTTAAAAATGAAATATTAAAAATTCTTGCAAAAATAAAAAATGAAGATAAAGTTTTAGAAAAATAAAGTAAAAAGCAAGGGGTAAAATTATATGAAAAAAGAGATAATAATTTGTATAATTATTATAATAACAATAATTATAGGTAATATTATTACCCAAAATTACAGCCAAAAAACATTTAATGACTTAGGCAAAAAATTAGAAATTTTAAGAGAAGATTTAGTAAAAGAAGATGTAGAGAAAATTTTAGTAAATGAAAGAATATCAGAAATAGAAAATATATGGAAAAATGTTCATAATAAATTGGCAATTTTTATAGAACATGAAGAATTAGAAAAAACAGAAACAAGTCTTGCTGGATTAAAAAGTTATACAGAAATGGAAGAATATGCAGATGCAGTTGAAGAATTAGATAAAATGAATTTTTTAATGGAACATATTGAAGATAAAAACAAATTTATTCTTAGAAATATTTTTTAAAATGAAATTTTTAAGATATATCAATGCCTTTAGACTTAACTTAAATAGACATAAAAATGGGACGGAGGAAAATAACAATTTTCTTCCATCCCATTTTGCAATTTTTATTCAAATGGAATTTGTTAATCTTTTTGACTAACCTCAGCATATTTTTTTAATTTCTCATAAACTAAATAATTAACTGTACCGGCAGGAAAATGACCATTTTTATCTTTTTTACCAGCAGGAACACCAGTTAAAACTTCAATTCCTTCTTCAATTGTAGAAACTGAATAAATATGAAATAATTTATTTTTAACAGCTTCTATAATTTCATCTGAAAGTTGCAAATTATCTATATTTTGAACAGGTATCATTACACCATGTTCACCTGTTAGCCCTCTCATTTTACATATTTGGAAATAACCTTCAATTTTTTCATTTACACCACCAATTGGTTGAATTTGGCCTTTTTGGTTAACAGAGCCAGTAACAGCTATTGCTTGATTTATAGGTATTCCAGATAAACTAGAAAGTAAAGCATAAAGTTCTGTACTTGATGCACTATCACCATCAACACCATTATATAATTGTTCAAAACAAATACTTGCGGTTAAGCATAAAGGCATGTCTTGGGCAAACATTTCACCTAAATAACCAGTTAAAATAAGTACACCTTTAGAATGAGAAGGACCTGAGATTTCAACTTCTCTTTCTATATTTATAACTCCACTTTTACCAGTATAAGTATTTACAGTAATTTTGGCAGGCTTACCAAAAGTATAATCTCCAATAGACATTACAGTTAAACCATTTAAAGTTCCAACTTCATAGCCTGATGTATCTATTAATAGAGAATGATTTTGAATCATTTCCATATATCTTGAATCGAATTTTTTAACACGATTTATTCTTTCATCTAAAGCTTTTTGAATAAATTTATCTGTCACAATTTTTGATTTTGACATTTTAGCCCAAGTTGCAGCTTCACTTACAACTTGCATTAAATCATCAAATCTCGTAGAAATTTTTGTGTGACTTCCGAGCAAGTTTTGATGCATATTCTATAAGTTTTGCCATTGCACCTTTATCTAGTTCTGGAAGCTCAGTGTGCTCGCAAAAACCATGAATTATTGCAGCTAATTTATTAATATTTTCTTTAGTAATTGGTGCATCATCTTCAAATTCAACTTTAATCTTAAATAATTTTCTAAAATCTGAATCCATTGCTAAAAGTGTCTGATATATATTACTATTTCCAATTAAAATAACTTTTAAATCTAAAGGAATAGGCTCAGGCTTTAAAGAAATCATAGCCATAGAAGCTCTTTGTTCGTTAGAATTTTCTATTCCTATTTCTTTAACTCTTAAAGCTTTTTTCAAATTTTCATAACAAGCAGGGTTTGCAAGTAAATCTTTTGCTTGAAAAATAATATAACCACCATTTGCAAGTTGTAATAAACCAGGTTTTAACATAGTATGGTCTGTTTTTAATGCACCATAGAAATTTTCATATTCAAGTACACCAAAAATATTATTATATGAATAATTAGAATCCATAATAACAGGTGCACCTTCTAGTTTAGAATTATCTACAAATAAGTTAACTCTATAATTTAAGCAAGGATCAGGCTTTTTCATATTAGGAGATGGATGTGCTCCATTATTTGTAGGCTTATCTTCTTCTAAAAATGTTGGGACATTTTTTAATACATCTTGTTTTACATCATTTAAAAACTTGTTAATTTTTTTATTTCTTTTATATTTAGATTTTAAGAAATTTATATGCACATTTACTGTAAGTAATGCAATATTCGACTGCCATTCTGAAATTTTTTTATCAGATGCTCTTTCAATCTCTTTTATTTTACCAATAACATTCATAATTTGTTCTTGAACAATTGCAGATTTATTTTCATATTCTTGTTTTACAGCTTCATCAAGCTTTTCAAATTCATCTTCTTCAATTGCTTTGCCATCTACCATGGGCATCATATAAATACCATTTTGAGCAGCTTTAACTTGAAAATTATGTTTTTGGGCATCTTCATTTAATTTATTTAATAAAGCAGTTCTTTTTTCTTCAAATTCTTGCTTAATTAAAGATTTTTCTTTTTCAAAATCATCTGCATTAAAAGTCTTTTTAATATCTTTTTTAATTTCTTTTATAAAACCATCCATTGAATCTTTAAATTCTTTACCTTGGCCTGCAGGTAAAGACACTGCAATTGGCTCATTTGGATTATCAAAGTTATATATATAGCACCAATCATTTGGAACTTTCTTCTTAGGAGAAATTTTATTCAAATAATTTTTGGTGTACATAGTTTTTCCAACTCCACTTGGACCTTCTATATATAAATTATAACCTTTAACATCAACTTGCAAACCAAACTCTAGAGCCTTAATACCTCTATCTTGACCAATTCCGGCTTGAATAGGCTCAAGTTCTGCGGTTGTATCAAAATCAAATTCATTTGCATCAAATGAAAGTTTTAAATCTTTATAAGTTAGTTCATTTTTCTTCTTCATTAGTTACCTCCCAAATTTTCTTTTAAGTAGTATTTACTTTTTTTGAAATTTTATTAGTGTTATTGTATATTAATAAGAAAAAAAAGTAAAGGTTTTGTTATAATTTTCATTATAAATATATAAAAGAACTAAAAAGAAAAAGTTTAAAATTTACATAGCTAAAAGCTTTATATAAAAATCTATTAGAATAATTATATAATAACTTACGAAAAGTGAGAATTGTAATAAAAATATCTAATTTTAATATTATGAACTTTAAAGAACATCCCTAAAGTTCATTAGAACATACTGTACAAATAACATAAAAACTATTGCAATATTATAGAATTAAAGATATAATAAATAGCAACAAATCCATATTCGAAAGGATGAAAATATGAATAAAACGAAAAGAAAAATATTTGAAACCTCGATGAAATTATTTGCAGAAAAAGGCTATGATGCAACAAGTATTGAAGAAATAACAGCAACAGTAGGAGTTGCAAAAGGGACACTTTATTATCATTTTTCAAGCAAAGAAGAAATATTTAATTTTCTAATAGAAGAAGGAATGAAACTTTTACAAAATAGTATAGATATAAAAACATCAAAACTTCCAAACTATATAGATAAATTAAAAGCAATAATATTAATACAAATAAAAATTGTTGCAAGATATGAAGACCTAATAACGATTTTGCTGAGCCAATTTTATGGAAAAGAAGCAAGAAATCAAAAATGCCAAAAGCACATTTATGAATACATAAGTAAAATAGAAAAAATTGTAAAAGAGGGAATAGAAAAAAAGCAAATAAAACAAGGAAATGCTAAAGTTATAGCATCAGAAATATATGGATTAATAGGGTCAGGGTTAGTATACAAAATGAGAAGTGAAGATTTTGATATAATGAAACTATATCATGAATTTGAAAACACAATTATAGAAGGTTTAAAAATAAAGGGGTAGAAATTATGAGAGAGCCAATTTATAAAGTTGAAAAATATAAAGACATAAAAGATATGCTTAAAAAATCTGGAGAAAAATATGGAGATAGAACTGCATATTTTTTAAAAACAGAAGAAAATAATTTTAAAGAAATTACACATAAACAATTTAGAGACGAAATTAATTACTTAGGAACAAAATTAATAGATATGGGATTAAAAAATAAGAGAATAGCAGTAATTGGTGAAAATTGTTATGAATGGGGAGTAAGTTATTTAGCGGTAGTTACGGGGACAGGTATAGTTGTACCACTTGATAAATCACTTCCAGAAAATGAAATAAGAAGTCTAATTGAAAGGTCAGAAGTTGAAGCAATTTTTTATACAGATAAATATGATGAAATAATGGAAAAAATCAAACTAGAAAACAACACTAAACTTAAATTTTTTATTTCAATGTCAAATGAAGAAAATAAAAATGATATTTATTCAACTAAAGTTTTAAAAGAAGAGGGAAAAGAGCTACTAGAAAATGGTGATAAAAGATTTATTGATGCAACCATAGATGCAAACAGTATGGGAATAATGTTGTTTACATCTGGAACAACAGCAATGTCAAAAGCAGTAATGTTATCACATAATAATATAGTAAGCAATTTATTTGATATAACATCTGTTATAAAATTAGTACCAGAAGATAAAATGTTATCATTTTTACCACTTCACCATACATTTGAATCAACAGTAGGATTTTTATACCCAATATCTTGTGGATGTTCAATATACTTTTGTGAAGGAATAAGACATATTGGAGAAAATATAAAAGAATATAATATATCAGCTATGATATCAGTACCAGCATTATTTGAAGGAATGTTCAAACAAGTAAAAAGAACAATTCAAAAACAAGGAAAATGGGAAAAGGTACAAAAAGGTATAAAGATTAGCAGATTTTTATTAAAGTTTGGAATAGATATAAGGCAAAAAATATTCAAAGAGATCCATGAAGCAATAGGACCAAATTTAAGACTACTAGTAGCAGGAGGAGCAGCAATGGATCCAGAAACAGAACAAGCCTTCAACGACTTAGGGTTTTGCTTATATCAAGGTTATGGATTAACAGAAACATCACCAGTTGTAGCAGCAGAAGATGACAAATTTAGAAAAGTAGGATCAATCGGAAAAGCATTTCCAAGTTTAGATGTAAAAATAGAGAGCCCTAACGAAGATGGAATAGGTGAATTAATGGTAAAAGGTCCAACAGTAATGCTTGGCTACTATGAAAATAGCGAAGCAACTAAAGAAGTAATAGAAAAAGATGGATATTTCCACACAGGAGATTTAGCAAAAATAGATAAAGAAGGATATATTTTTATTACAGGAAGAAAGAAATTTGTAATAGTACTAAAAAATGGAAAAAACATATTCCCAGAAGAATTAGAAGTTTTAGTAAATAAAATAGATGGAGTAAAAGAAAGCTTTGTATATGGAAAGCCAGAAGATGATGGAGACTATAAAATTTGTGTAAAAATAGTATATGATAAAGAAACTATGAAAGAAAAGTTTAAAGCAGAAGATGAAAAAACTATTAAAGAAATATTATGGAATGAAGTAAAACGCATAAATAAACAAATGCCAGCTTACAAATATATTAGGGATTTAATAATTACAGATAAAGAGCTTATAAAAACTACAACTCAAAAAATAAAAAGATTTGAGGAGATAAAAACAGTATTATAGAAAACCTTCTTATTAAAATAAAGAATGCTTAAAATATTAAAAATATTCATTTAAAATGTAACAAAAATGTAACATAATTGTAACTAAAATGTAAACAAAAAATAAGCATATTCACTTGTAGTTTTTTGTTACATAATGTATAATAATAAATGAAATGAGTAGAAAAAAAAGCAATATATGTTAGGATAAAGGAGGTAGTTTACAATGTCTAAATCTGGCATAGTAAACGTGAGAATGGTGATCACGGAAGAAAAAATATTATCAAATATAGATAAAGTACAAAAATTAATAAACCCTAAAAGTAAAAAGCAAATTGTACAATTAGAAGAAGATACATATTTTAAAGATATGGTAGAATCTATAAAAACATATTTAAATGAATATCCAAAAAAGAAAAACTTTCCAAGTAGTGTATATAAAGCAGCATATGGATTAGTAGAATTTGCAACAAACCAATTTGAAGAAAATACAAAAAGAATTGAAGAATTAATAAGACAAAGAGAAGAAAACATAGCATTAGCTGGAAAATTAAAAGACCTAGTAGAAGCTGCAGAAAATAAAGAAAAAGACTGGAAAGATAGAGTAAAAGAAGCAGAAGAAAGTTTTTCAGAAGATATAATAGAAACACTAAACATAGTAGGAAAAGCAAAAGGACAGAAATCACAAAATTATCAAGATGCTATGAAATTACTACATGCTAGAATAAATAATCTAGAATCAAACTTACACATAGAAATAGATATGGAAAGAATTGAAGACAGATCAAAAGCATTAAGTTATATAGGCATAGAAGTAGCAGATGCATTAAAATCAATTCCAACACCAGTAGAAGAAACAAGACAAGAAATAAATATGGCAGAAGTATTAGAGCCAGAAACAGAAGTAGAAAAATCAAATGAAAATGTAGCCATAGAAGAAAACAAAGAAGAACAAAAAGTAGAAGAATTAAAACAAGAATATATTGAGCAAACAACATTTGAAAAGAAACCATCACTATGGCAAAGATTTAAAAATAGTAAATTTGTAAGAGCAATAAGATATGTGATGAAGATTAGAGTAGTATTAGATTATCCAGCATTACCAGAAGGCAATAATCAAAATTAATAAGCAAAACAAATGAACAAATAAATTCCAAAAGAAAAAAATAAAAGAGCAAAAGAAAAAATAAGAAGTAATGCAAAAGAAAATAATACAAAAGAAAATGAAAAGCAAATATTGTACTACAAAAAGTATAATATTTGCTTTTTCAAGTAAATAAAAATACTTATACTAAAATATAACATAAAAAAACTAAATAATAGTAAAAAAGGAAAAAACATGGAAATAGATAAAATAGAAAAAAACAAAAATAGAATAATAGGAAAAAAAGTAGAATATTTTAAACAAATAGAATCAACACATACATATGCCAAAACAATAGCAAATATCAAAACTAATAATGGAAAAATAATAATAGCAGAAAATCAAACCAAAGGACAAGGAACAAAAGGAGCTAATTGGCATACAGGAAAAGAAAAAAATATAGCAATAACAATTATATTAAATAACAAATTACATCTAGAAAACATTCAAGGAATAACAATAAAAATTGCAGAAATTATGAAAAATGTAATAAAAAAACTATATAATATAAATTTAAAAATAAAAAAGCCAAATGATTTAATGTTAAATAATAAAAAAATATGTGGTATATTAACAGAAATAAGTACAATAGGCGAAAAAATAAATTATATGTTAATAAGTTTAGGATTTAATGTAAATGAAGAAAAATTCCCAGAAGAAATAGAAAATATAGCAACATCTTTAAAAAAAGAATACAATAAAGAATTTAAAAGAGAAGACATAATAATAACATTTATAGAAGACTTAGAAATGTCAATTTGTCCATTTGTGGACAGGTACCTGTCCACAAATGGACAAATGAAATAGACAACCAAATGGACACTAAAAGAATAAACTAGACTCAAGTGCTAATATAATCATGTTTTTAAGACCAGTTTCTCTTTCTTTTTGTGTTGCAATTTTATCAATGAATTCAGAATCTACTACACTCATTAAACAAGAAGCTTTTTTGCCTAAAAGTTTGGCAACATAAAATAAAGAAAAGGCCTCCATTTCAGCAGCACAAGGTTTAATTTCTTTTGGAATTCTTTCCATAAATTTAGGTTTATCAGTCATATATACATCAAAACAATCAGTACAAATTGTATCTCCTTCATATAATGGTAAATTTAATTTTTTTGCAGTAGATGATATAATTTTATTTAAATTCTCATCTGAAGAAACTAAGTGACAATCATCATTATTAAGAGTATAAGCAAAGTTACTTTCTGAATATACGCGATTTGAAAG
Source organism: uncultured Clostridium sp. (assembly GCA_930989765.1). GTDB lineage: Bacteria > Bacillota > Clostridia > TANB77 > CAG-508 > CAG-269. Next base: position 50,276 of record CAKNNA010000005.1, read on the forward strand.
TACAATATCAAATAATTTAAGTTCTGGCAGATATCCTCCACAAGAGCCAATACGAATAATATTTTGAACTCCATAAATTTTATATAATTCATAACAATAAATTCCCATACTAGGCATACCCATTCCTGATGCCATAACAGTAAGCTGTTTTCCCTTATATTTTCCAGTATATGCATATGCACATCTTACCGAATTAACAAGTTTTGCATCATCTAAAAAATTTTCAGCAATAAATTTTGCCCTTAATGGGTCACCTGGCATTATAACAGTTTCTGCAATTTCACCTAAAGCTGCTTCATTGTGTGGTGTTGACATATAAACTCCTCCTTTAGAAATATTATCTCTAATTTTTTTAAAATTATAACAATAAAAAATATATAAAGCAAGGGAAAGATTAGTTAATTATACTTTTTTTCTGATTATGTAATAACTGCTTGAAAAAAATAATAAGTTGTGATATAAGATATAATAGCAAAATAAAGAATTGAATAAAAGCTAGAAGAACTGAGGTGAAATAATGATAAAGGCATATGCTAAGTCAGATATTGGCAAAGTACGTGAAATGAATCAAGATAGTTTTTATATATCAAACTCATTAGACGAAGTACAATTATACATGCTTGCAGATGGAATGGGTGGCTATAATGGTGGAGAAATAGCAAGCAAACTTGCTATACAAACAGCTAAAAGTTACATAGAAAATAATTTTAAAGAAGTTCCAAAAGATAGAGATAGTATCATACAACTATTAGGAAGTAGTATGGAATATGCCAATATGGTAGTATATGAAAAATCCAAAGAAAATCCGGAATTAGAAGGCATGGGTACTACTTTAGAAATTTGTTTAATATATAATAATAAAGTATATATAGGTCATATAGGAGACAGCAGAATTTATAGAATTAGAAAAGAGATAATAAGGAAATTAACACAAGACCATAGTTATGTACAAAAATTAGTAAAAGACGGAACAATAACTAAAGAAGAAGCAGAGCATCACCCACAAAAAAATATGTTAATGAAAGCATTAGGATGTAATGCATTTATAGAGCCAGATGTAATGGTAAAAGGATTTTTAAAAGATGATATATTAGTAATTTCATCAGATGGATTAACAAACCTAGTAAAACAAGAAGAAATCTATAAAATAGCAAAAAAAGACTTTGAACAAGCACCAAAAGAATTTGTAAAACTTGCAAATGATAGAGGGGGATATGATAATATAACAGTAATAGTTATAAAAAATATATAGCAGTCTACATAAAAACATAATTTAAGGAGAGATTAAATATGAATTTAGAAGGGAAATTGTTAGGGAGCAGATATGAAATAGTCCAAAAAGTAGGAAATGGACGGAATGGCAATAGTATATAAAGCAAGAGATATAGTATTAAATAGATATGTAGCAGTAAAAGTTTTAAGAGATGAATTCACAACAGATGAAGAATTTATAAAAAGATTTGAAACAGAAGCACAATCTGCTGCAAGACTAACACATGCAAATATTGTATCTATATATGATGTCGGAGTAGATAATGGAATTTATTATATAGTAATGGAGCTAATCCAAGGAAAAACCCTAAAAGAAATAATAATAGAAGAGCAAGGACCTTTACCTTGGAAATGGTCTGTAAATGTTGCTATACAAATAGCACAAGCACTAGAGGTAGCTCATAGAAACAACATAATACATAGAGATATAAAACCACATAATATAATAATAACAGAAGATGGAGTTGCTAAAGTAACAGATTTTGGAATAGCAAAAGCAGTATCAAATTCTACCATAACAGCATTTGGAAAAACAATAGGCTCTGTACACTATTTTTCACCAGAACATGCAAGGGGAGGATATACAGATGCAAAATCAGATTTATATTCACTTGGAGTAGTAATGTATGAAATGGTAACAGGAAGAGTACCATTTGATGCAGATACACCAGTATCTGTAGCACTAAAACATATGCAAGAAGACCCTAATCCGCCAAAAGAAATAAATCCACATCTTCCAGATGCAATAGATAAAATTATAATGAAAGCACTAAAAAAAGACCCTAATTTAAGATATCAAACAGCAACAGAAATGCTACAAGATTTAAAAATGGCACTTAAAAACCCATCAGGTGATTTTGTTGAAGAAGTAGAATATGACCCAACAGCAGAAACACAAAAAATGGATTCATATAAAAATGTACAAAATAGAGTAGAAAAAGAAAGCAAGCCAGATGGAAAATTTAAAACATTTATAAAAACACACAAAGTATTAAGTGCTTTTATAGGAATAATATTATTATTTTGTATAGCATTTGGAGGAACACTTGCAGTATTAAATATAACAAATCCAAAAGAGGTACAGATTCCAAACTTAGTAGGAAAAACAGAAGAAGAAGCAAGAAAAGAAGCAGAGGACTTAAAACTAGAATTTGAAGTAAAAAGTGAAGAATATAATAAAGATGTAGAAGAAGGTAAAGTAATTAGTCAAGACCCGACATACCATGAAAATTACAATGTAAAAGAAAAGAGTAAAATTTCAGTAGTAATAAGTAAAGGAACAGAAAAAACTACTGTGCCAAAAGTTGTAGGAAAAACAGAAGAAGAAGCTATAAAAGCATTAGAAGATGCAAAATTAAAAGCAGAAGTAATTGAAGAAACAAGTAAAACAGTACAAGAAGGATATGTAATAAGTCAAGAAACAGAAGAAAATGCAGAAATCGCAGCAGGAGATACTGTAAAAATACATGTAAGTATTGGAACAGGCATAAAACAAGTAACAGTAGTAAGTGTAATAGGTCAAGATGAAGCACAAGCAAAGAAAACATTAGAAGATTTAGGATTAAAAGTTACAATTAGTTATGTAAGCAGTACAGTAGATAATGGAAAAGTATCAAAACAAAGCTTAGACAGTGGAAAAGTAGTAGATGAAGGAACAGGAATAACATTAACAGTAAATAAAGTAGCAGAAACTAAAACAGTAAAAGTAAAAATAAATGTAAAAGCAATTACAGGAGGATATACAGAAAACAATAATAACAATACAAATGGAACAAATTCATCAAATACACAAGCATCAAATAATAAGAGTAAAACAGTTGATATAAAATTAAATGATGAAAGAAGGACTGGAGTAAGCAAAAATGAAACAGATTATAATATAGATTTAAGTGGAAAAGAAGGAGAATCAATAACAGTTACTCTAACAGTTACAGAAAATGGTGAAGAAATATATAGCTCAAGTAAACCACTTACATTTGGAAGTCAAGATACAATTTCATTTAATTAAATAATATAAAAAAGAAAGGAGCAAGAGAATAAATAAAATATTTATTCTCTTGCAGTACTTAAAAGAAAAAATGCAAGGATTAATAATAGAAAATATATCAAATTTATATAAAGTAAAATATGAAAAAAAAATATACACTGCAACTATAAGAGGGAAAATAAAACTAAAAGAACTTTTACCAGTTGTTGGAGATAATGTAGAATTTGAAATAATAGACAATGAAAAAAAAGAAGCAGTAATAACAAAAATATTAGAAAGAAAGGTATATATAAAAAGACCTAAAATTTCAAATATTACACAAATGATATATATACTTTCAAGTAAAGACCCAAAACCAGATTTACTAATGCTTGATAAAGAGCTAGCATTTTCAGAATATTTAGGAATAAAAAGTGTTATAGTATTAAATAAAATAGATTTAGATAAAAATGAAGAATTTAAAAAAATAGCAAAAATATATAAAGATATAGGATACAAAATAATACAAACAAATGCAAAAGAAAAGATTGGAATAGAAGATTTAAAAACAGCAATGAATTCTGAAATAAATGTATTTTCAGGCAATTCCGGAGTTGGAAAATCAACACTAATAAATGCAATATTTGAAAAAAATCAAGCCCAAGAAGGAGAAATAAGTCAAAAAAATAAACGAGGAAAAAACACAACAACAAATGTAAAATTATATGAAATAGATAAATCAACATATATAGCAGATACCCCAGGATTTTCTACATTTGACATATCAGAAATAGAATCAAATAAATTAGCAGAATGCTTTAAAGAATTTAGAGATTACATAAAATTTTGTGAATTTATAGGATGTACTCATATAAAAGAGGAAAATTGTGGAATAAAAGAAGCGGTTGAAAAAAGGAAGATAAGTAAAGAAAGATATCAAAGATTTTGCAAAATATATAATGAATTAAAAGAAAAGGAGAAAAGAAAAAAATGGTAGAAGTTGCAACATCAATATTATCTGTAAAACCAAAAGAAGAGGCAAAAACTTTTTTTGCATTAGAAAAAGCCAAAACAGATTATTTCCATATAGATGTAATGGATGGCAAATTTGTTGAAAAAAACACATATAAAAAAATGTTTGAATATGCTTCATATATAAAAAGAATATCAAATATACCACTTGATGTACACTTAATGGTAGAAAATGTTAAAGAAGCAATAGAAGACTTTTTAGCATTAGAGCCAAATATAATTACATTTCATTTAGAATCAGCCAGTAGTGAAGAAAAAGTAAAAGAATATATAAATTTAATAAAATCTGCTAATTGTAAAGTAGGAATAAGTGTAAAACCAGAAACAGATATAGAAAAAATATATAAATTTTTACCATTCATTCATAATGTACTAATAATGACTGTAGAGCCAGGAAAAGGGGGACAAACATTATTAGAAGATATGGTTAAAAAAATAAGCACTTTAAAAAAATATATTGATGAAAAAAATATAGAAATTGATATAGAAGTAGATGGAGGAATTAACTTAAGAACTGCAGAAGAAGTAATAAAAGCAGGAGCAAATATACTAGTTGCAGGTACAGCAATACTAAAAGCAGTAGATTACAAAGTTATAATAGATGAATTTAAAAAAATATAGTGTTAAAACTAAAAGATAAAAAAAGAACATTTTTACTATTAAATAAAAATGTTCTTTTAAATTTTTTAATCTTTCTTCAATTGTTTTCTAAAAAATAAAGGTGTAATTGTAATTCCTAATCCTAATATAATTGAAATTAATGTTAATATAAATCCAATATTAAATGGTATTAAATAAAGTAGCCAGAAAATTATAGCAGTTACAATCAACATTCCGAATATTCCAATATTTTTATTAATTTTTAACTTACTAGCAATAAAATTATTTACTGTAATTATAAACACAGATTCACTTATTGCAACTAATAAGAAATATATAATAAGTAATAATAAAGAAACTGAAGTTGTTATATTAAGTAATAATAATATAATAGAAATTATAGGTATTAAAATTAAACTTAAAAATCCAACAAGTAAAATAGCAAATTTTTTGTTTTTAATTAAATTTTCTGTTCTTTCTTTAAAGTTAGGTGCTATCCAAAGTAATAGAAGCCATACAACTATAACCAAACATAAAAATGTACCAAGTGATAATAAGTATGAGCCAATACTATTTGAAGATTCGTTTAATTTATTATATACAATATCACCATTTACAAATTCTTCTTGAATATTTGCTTCATTTTTAGCAGTATATTCTAAATTACCCATTATAATTCCTTGAGTATCGCCATTTTTAAAATTAATATTTGTACAATTTACAAAAGCATTTCTAGAAATAGTTCCATAAACATTAAATGTGTTACAACTTGCCCTTACATCACGATATGTATAACCTTGGTTTATTGTAAGAGTATCACACATTGCATATATATCATATGCTGACCCTTTAAATTCGATAGTATTTGCTAAAATAGCTAAATTTCCAAATATTAAAGAATCTGTTTCAATTACAACATTATCTGCAAAAATAAATGCATCTCCTGCAATTTGAGCATTAATTGTTACAGTACTTCCCATAGCAAAAAGATTTCCATCAATATTTGTTGAAACTGAAACATTTTGAGAATATAAATACTGGTCTCCCGTTAAAATATTTTCAGCACTAACAGGCTCTTCATCTATAATAGTATCTGTATCTGTTTCCTCATTTACTGGAGTTTGTTCTTCAGTAGAAATAGGATTTATACTATAATCATTTTGTGAAGCATTATCTTCTGCAAATACTAATGTTGAAGAAAGTAAAATTAATAGTACTGAAAGTAGTGTTAAAAATTTGAATTTGCCTTTTAACATAAAAGTGTACCTCCTAATTTTTTTATTTAAGAAGATAATATAACTTATAATTTTTTTTGTCAATTGTTTTTAGAAATAAAATATGCACATTCCGAAAAACTAAAAACATCAGAGTCTGTAACAGTATTATAAGTACACTTTCCATCTTTTTGATAAACACAATCTAAAGAGCAATTTATATTAGCCATAAAAAAATCACCTCTTAAAGGATAATATAACCATAATAAATTATAATATTCTAAAAGAAATGATCATATAGAGTACTGTTTTAAAAGGCTTATTTTAAGTCACAAATTTTTAAAAGATTAAATTGACTTATAATATTTGCAAAAATCTTTAATAGTACAAATAGAACATTTAGGATGTCTTGCAATACAAGTATTTCTACCATGCCATACTAATAGATGATTAATATATTTTAAATCATCCTTAGAAAAAATTTTAAGTAAGTCTTTCTCAATTTTAGTAGGGTCAGATTCTAAAGAAAGTCCCATTAAATTAGAAATTCTTTTAGCATGTGTATCAACAGCTATACCATTTGCAATTCCATAAACTTCAAGCATAATAACATTTGCAGATTTCCTACCTATCCCAGGTAGAGTCATTAAATCTTGAATATTGCTTGGAACAATTCCATTAAACTTTTCTAAAACTTCTTTAGCGCATAATTTTATATTTTTAGCTTTATTTTTATAAAAACCACAAGGATGTATTATATTTTCTAATTCATAAATATCAATATCTGCATAATCTTTTATAGTTTTACATCTTTTAAATAAAGTAGGAGTTACCTTATTTACTCTTTCATCAGTACATTGTGCAGAAAGCATAACAGCAATACACATTTCAAAAGGGGTAGTAAAATCTAAACTACAAGTAGCATCTGGATATGTTTTTTTTAGAATTTGGACAATATTTTTTGCATCTTTTTTTGTCATAAAATTTCACCTCTTAAGTTTATTTTAATAATTATAACATATGATGTAAAGAAAGAAAAGAAAATGGTAAGAATCTTTAGTTCGTAATTTAAAAAGAGATAGGTCTTATTTTTGGATAAGTGAGGGGAT
>CAKNNA010000006.1 GCA_930989765.1 uncultured Clostridium sp.
GGTAAATTGCTTTTACTTTTTCGAAATTGCATTTAACTTTTCAATTGACCAAAAATTTTTTCTTAAATCCCAATATACAAACTATAAAATACAAAAACCGATAGTTTTAAATACTACCGATTCAATTTAAGATTATTTTAATTAATAATAATTAGTTATTCTCAGAGTTATTTGTACCATCAAATGGAATAAATTTGCTTACAATGCTTTCTTGTCCAACTTCATCTGCTCTAAAAGTCATAAATGATGTATTAATTTTGTTGTCAATTAGTTTTTCTACTTCGTCTTGAGTTGAATGTTCTGCTAATACTAGTTCACTTATTAATATTTGTTTTGCATTATTAAGCATTTTCTTTTCTCCTGTTGATAGTCCTTTTTCTTTTTGCTTGAAACTTAAATTTCTGACAACATCTGCTACTTCATAGACATCTCCACTTTTCATTTTTTCCATGTTGTCTCTATATCGTTTGTTCCAATTTTTATCCATAACTGTTTCGTCTTGCTCTAAGACTCCTATAACCTTTTCTGCTGATTCTTTATCTATTATATTTCTAACACCAACTTCTTCCGCTTTTGCAATCGGTACCATTACTTTAACTTCTCCTGGCATTTTTAAAATATAATATGATTGTTTTTCCCCTAAAATGTCTTTCTCTTCTATTGCATCTATTGTTCCTGCTCCATGCATTGGGTATACTATTTTGTCTCCTACATTAAACATGTAAGTCAACTCCTTTCAGTTTTTTTCAGCAAAAAAATATTATAAAGTTATGTCAAGCATATGAAATAACTTTATTGGATTTTTTAACCATTTCTATTATACTACAAAATAAGGCAAAAGTCAAAGCCTTTGCCATTATTTTTTTATATATAATTTGCTGTATCGCCCTATTTTACAGTGTTTCATCATTTTGAATTTTTTTTGCAATATTTTTTTATTTTTGTAATTTTTATTTTTAAATTAAATCTTTTTTGTTTAAAATTTCGCTTTTTTCGCTTCTCGACTAACTAGTATAAATACTTTTTATTTACTTGTAGATCCAAATCCTCCCATTCTTATTCCTGTAGATTTATCATCATCTGCTAGTAAATATTTTTGAAAAATGCCTTGCCCAATACAATCTCCTTTTTTTATTTCAATGTCTTCATCTTTTATATTGTAAAATGCAAACATAATATGTCCATCATTATCTTGATTTCCATAGTAGTCTTTATCTATTACACCTACGCTATTTGCAAGTATAAGACCTTTCTTTTTTGGATTAGAACTTCTGTTGTATAAAAGTAATACTTCGTCATCTTGCATATAAGCTTTTATTCCTGTTTTTACAAATGTTGGTGCTATTCCTTTTTTAAAACTTGGTATTATTATATCTTCAGCTGCTTCAATATCATATCCTGCTGAATATTTAGTTTTTCTTTCTGGCAAATTAATTTGTTTATCTTCAAATCCTTTTGCTATTTCAAATCCTCTTAATTTTTCCATTTTTGTTCCTCCATTTAATATTTTTTAACTTTTATTATTTTTTCATATTTAGGCTTTATTGTCAATAGAAAAAAAGAGGTTTAAATAATTTTAAATCTCTTTTTTCTATTTAATATGTTTAATTCTTAAATTTAGTTTTCTTTTTTGTCATCTTCTACTTCTTTTACAACTTCTACTGGTTCTTCTTTTACAGTATCTACAACTTCTTCTATTTTTACATTTTCTTCTTTTATTGCTGGTGCTTCTTCTTGAGCTGATTCTACTTTTGGCTCTTCTACTATTACATTGTTTTCAACTGTTTCTTCTTTGCTAGGCTCTTCTGTTAAATCTTCTTTAACTATTATTTCTTTATCTTCAATTCTAGCTCCTACTTGTTCTTTAGTCTTAGCAGATTTTCCTACTCTATCTCTTAAATAGTATAGTTTTGCTCTTCTTGCTTTACCTACTCTTACTAATTCTACTTTTTCAACTAGTGGTGAGTGTACTAAAAATGTTTTTTCAACTCCTACACCATATGATGTTTTTCTAACTGTAAATGTTTGGTTTAGTCCTCCACCTTGTACTTTTATTATTATTCCTTCAAATACTTGTATTCTTTCTTTATTTCCTTCTTTTATTCTTACATGTACTTTTACTGTATTTCCAACTTTTAATTCAGGAATTTTATTCTTTAGCTGTTCATGTTCAATTGATTTGATTATATCCATTTAGATTTTGCCTCCTTTTCTTTTTATGAGCGGTGCTACTTTTAGCACTTCATTTTAATTTTTTATTTTACAACTTTTTGCTCTTTTTTGAAATATATTTTTCAAAAAGATCTTGTCTTTTCTTTTTGGTTATGTTTTCAGATTGCATTTTTCTCCAATCTTGAATGTTTTTATGGTTTCCTGATAATAGTACTTCTGGCACTTGCTCTCCTTCAAATACTTCTGGTCTTGTGTATTGTGGATATTCTAAAAGTCCATTTGCAAATGTTTCTTCTTTTATAGATTCTTCATTAATTACTCCTTTTATATATCTACTTACACTATCTATTAAAACCATTGCAGGTATTTCTCCTCCTGTTAAACAATAGTCTCCAATTGATATTTCTTCATCAACAATTTTATCTATTACTCTTTGGTCTATTCCTTCATAATGTCCACATAATAAAATTAAATTATTTTCTTTGGATAATTCTTCTACTTTTTTTTGGTTTAGTGTTTTTCCCTGTGGTGATAGGTATATAACTTTAGCATTTTTCTTTTTTATAGATTTAAAGCAGTCATATACAACATCAGCTCTTATAACCATTCCGGCTCCACCACCATATGGAGTATCATCAACTTTTTTATGCTTATCCTTTGAAAAGTCTCTAATATTTATTAAATTTATTTTTATTAGTTCCTTTTCTATTGCTTTCCCTAAAACACTTGATTTTAAACAATCAAACATTTCTGGAAATAATGTTAAAACATCAAATTGCATCTTTTTCCTCCATTTATATTAAACCATTAATTAAATGTACTATCATTTTTTCTTTTTCTAGGTCAATTTCTTTTATTACATCTTTTATTGCAGGTAATAGTATTTGTTTTCCAAGATTATCTTTTACAACATATATGTCATTACTTCCTGTATTATATATGTCTTCTATTTTTCCTATATTTTCTCCTTCCTCTGTAAATACATTTATTCCTATAAGGTCTGCTATATAATAACTTCCTTCTTCTAATTTTATTGCATTTTCCCTTGGAATTTGAATATATAAGTTTCTTAAATTTTCAGCTTCTTCAATAGAATTTACATTTTTGAATTTTATTAATATCATATTTTTTTGATATTTTACTTCTTCTATTAAATATTCTTTTTTTTCTTTTTTATTTACAAGATATACTTTTTCTAAATCATTAAATCTAGTAATATCATCTGTATATGGAACTACTTTTACCATTCCTTTTATACCAAATGTATTTACAATTTGACCTATTTCAAAAAATTGTTGCATTTTTTACTCCTAATTTTTTATCCATAATTTATTAATTTTGCTTTAAAAATTTATCCGTCAAATTCTACTGTTACCTTCTTGTTTTCTTTTCCTGCTACTGATTTCATAACTGTTCTTATTGACTTTGCAAGTCTTCCTTGCTTCCCTATTATTTTTCCCATATCTTCTTTTGCAACTTTTACTTCAAAAACTATTTTTTTATCTTCTTGCTTTTCTTTTATTTCTACTGCTTCTTTGTTTTCAACAAGATTTAATATTATTGTCTCTAAGATTTCTTTCACTAAAAGCAACTTCCTTTCAAATTAGGTTTTTAGAGCTTTTTTGTCAATTATTTTTTGTCTACTAAAGCTTTTACTGTATCTGTTGGTTTTGCACCATTTTTTATCCATTTTTCAAATTTTTCTTTATCTATTACTATAGTTGCTGGCTCTGTCATTGGATTGTATGTACCTATTTGCTCAATTATTTTTCCATCTCTTGGGCTTTTTGAATCTGCAACTACTATATGATAAAATGGAGCTTTTTTCTTTCCTTGTCTTTGTAATCTTATTTTTACCATTTATTTTCACCTCCTGAATTATGTTAGAAATACTTTTAAATAGATTAAACTATTTTTATTTATATTAATTTTGAATTTTTGTATTTTGGTGTTTTAATACTAAAATTCAAAAAGTTAATAACTTATTTTTGAACTTTAGGGACGTTCCTTAAAGTTCATTGCTTTTATTTTCAAAAAATTTTCGTGATGAACTTTAAGGAACGTCCCTAAAGTTCATTAAAATTTTAAGTTTTTAAGTGATGCTTCGTCTATATTTTTCATTAAGTTTTTCATTCCACCTTTGTTTTGTTTTAGTTGTTTCATCATTTTTTGTGTCATTTCAAAGGATTTTATGAATTTGTTGACATCTTGAACTGTTGTTCCACTTCCTTTTGCTATTCTTAACCTTCTGCTTCCATTTAATAGTTTGACATTTCTTTTTTCTGCTTTTGTCATAGAACATATCATTGCTTCTATTTTTACAAATTCTTTGTCATCTACTTTTAGGTCTTTTATTTTGTTCATTCCTGGTATTAGTTTTAAAAGTGATGAAAATGATCCCATCTTTTTTACTTGCCTTAGCTGTGCTAAATAGTCGTCTAGGTCTAATTCTTTCTTTTTCATTTGCTTTTCTAGTGCTTCTGCTTGCTCTATGTCAAAGTTTTCTTCTGCTTTTTCTATTACTGATAAGATGTCTCCCATTCCTAAGATTCTGCTTGCCATTCTGTCTGGGTGGAATACTTCTAGGTCATTTAATTTTTCTCCAGTTGCTGCAAATTTTATTGGTTTTCCTGTTACTTTTTTTACTGATAATGCAGCACCACCACGTGTATCACCATCTAGTTTTGTTAGTACTATTCCGTCTATTCCAACTTCTTCATTAAATGTTTTTGCTACATTTACTGCATCTTGACCTGTCATACTATCTACTACAAGTAAAATTTCGTGTGGCTTTACTGATTGTTTTACATTTTTTAGTTCTTGCATTAGTGCTTCATCTATTTGAAGACGTCCTGCTGTATCTAATATTATTACATCATTTAATTTTGATATTGCTACATTTATTGCTTGTTTTGCTATGTGAACAACATCTTTTGATTGTTCATTACTAAATACTGGTATGTTAAGGTTTGCTCCAACTACTTGTAATTGCTTTATAGCTGCTGGTCTATATATATCACATGCTACAAGCAATGGTTTTTTTCCTTGCTTTCTAAATAAATTAGCAAGTTTTCCAGCTGTGGTTGTTTTTCCTGACCCTTGCAAGCCTACAAGCATTATTATTGTTGGTGGGTTTGGAGTGAATTGTACTTTACTTTCTGTTCCTCCAAGTAGTTCTACAAGCTCGTCTTTTACTATTTTTACTACTTGTTGTCCTGGAGTTAATGATTTTAGTACATCTTGCCCTAAGGCTTTTTCTTGAATTTCTGCTATGAAGTCTTTTACTATTTTGTAGTTTACATCTGCTTCTAATAAAGCAAGTTTAACTTCTCTTAACATTTCTTTTAAATCAGATTCTGTAATTCTTGCTTTTCCTCTGATTTTTCTTGTAATTTCTTGTAATCTAGAAGATAATCCTTCAAAAGCCATATATTATTCACTCCTTATACTAAACAATTTAATTCTTTTTTTACACTCTCTAAAATACTTGCTACTTTTTTATCAGATGAATTTTTTTGTATTTTAGATAACTCTAATAAAACTTTTTCAATTTTCTTTTCTTGATTATACATCCTTTTCATAAATAATAGCTTTTCTTCGTATTCGAAAAGTTTTTTTTCCCCCTTTTTTATGTTATCCCTAACGGCTTGTCTTGTGATATTGTTGTTTTCAGCAATTTCTGATAGTGATAAGTCGTTATTGTAGTAGTCATTTAAGAATTCATATTGCTTTTTTGTTAGTAATTTTCCGTATAATTCACATAATATACTCAATTTTACTTTCTTTTCCATAAATACTACCTTCTTTTTTCTGTAATGCTAATATACTTTACACCTTTTTTTTGATTTTGTCAAGTGTTTTACTAAATAAAATAACAAAATGATAAAAAAGTAAAAATAAAGTATATGCTTATAAACTATCATACACTTTATTCTTTCACTATTTTATCCGCTCTTCAACTTCGAACTGACTATTATATAGATCAGCATAAAATCCATTTTTCTCTAGTAATTCCTCATGTGTTCCTTGTTCTACTATATCACCATGGTTCATAACTAGTATTAAATCTGCATTTTTTATAGTTGATAATCTATGTGCAATTATAAAACTTGTTCTTCCTTTCATTAAATTATCCATTGCTGATTGTATTTGTATCTCTGTTCTTGTATCTATTGAACTTGTTGCTTCGTCTAGTATTAATATTTTTGGATTTGCTAAAATAACTCTTGCAATTGTAAGTAATTGTTTTTGTCCTGCTGATATATTTGTAGATTCTTCGTTTATTACAGAATTATATCCTTTTGGCAAAGTTTTTATAAAGTGATGTACATGTGCTGCTTTTGCTGCCTGAATTACTTCATCATCTGTTGCTGATTCATTGCTGTATTTGATATTTTCTTTTACTGTTCCTCCAAAAAGCCATGTATCTTGTAATACCATTCCGAACATTTTTCTAAGTTCTCCACATTTAAAGTCTTTTATATTATGTCCATCTACTAAAATTTCTCCATCTGTTACATCATAAAATCTCATAAGTAATTTTACCATTGTTGTCTTTCCGGCTCCTGTTGGTCCAACAATTGCTATTTTTTGTCCTTCTTTTACTTTGCTTGTAAAGTCATGGATTATAAGATTATCTGGATTATATCCAAATTTAACAGACTTGAATTCTACATTTCCTTTTAGTTTAGATGTATCTATATTTCCTTTTGATGTGTCTTGTTCTTCTTTTTCTTCTAAGAATTCAAATATTCTTTCTGCTGCTGCTACCATTGATTGAAGCATACTTGAAATTTGTGCAATTTGGTTTATTGGCCCGAGTAAATTGTTTATTGTATTGTATAAAGCTTTGTATATTTCCTACAGTTATTGTTCCATTTATTGCTAAATATCCACCTGCGACTGCTACTCCTACATATCCAATATTTGATATAAAGTTCATTACTGGATGCATAAGTCCTGATAAAAATTGTGATTTCCAGCCAGATCTATATAATTCATTATTTGCTTTTTCAAAGTCTTTTGTTACTTTTTCTTCACCATTAAATACTTTTACTATATTTAGTCCACTATAAACTTCTTCAACTTGACCATTTACATGTCCTAAATAATCTTGTTGTTTTGAAAAGTATTTTTGTGATCTACTTACAATTATTTTAACAAAAATTCCAGCAACTGGTAAAATTATAAGTGATATAAGCGTCATTTGCCAGCTTATTGAAAACATCATTACTAGTATTCCTATTATAGTACATATTGATGTTATTATTTGTGTTATGCTTTGGTTTAAGTTCATGCTTAAAGTATCTATATCATTTGTAATAATTGATAAAACCTCACCATGTGTTTTTTTATCAAAATAATTCATAGGTAATTTATTGATTTTTGTGGCTATATCATTTCTTAATTTATATGTAATTTTTTGTGCTACACCTGTCATTGTAAATCCTTGTACAAATGAAAATATTGCACTTATTATATATAAAACAATTAATGTTATTGCAATTTGCAATATTTTACCAAAATCTATTCCTGTGCCCCCAGATATTTTGCTGACTATACCATTGAAAATTTCGGTTGTAGCATTACCTAATATCTTTGGACCTACTATTGTAAATATAGTACTACCTATTGCAAACAATATTACTACGAATATTGCTATTTTATATTTTGATAGATATGAATTTATTAGTTTTTTAGTAGTTTTTTTAAAGTCTTTTGGTTTTTCTGTTTGCTGACCTCTTCTAACTCCTCCCATTGGTCCTGGCATTTTTATTCTCCTTTCGCAAATTTTTTATTATTTTTTTATGTTTTATTTTTTTTGTCTTTTGCTTTTATTTTAATTATTTTATTTTTTATGTTTTACAGCTAATTACCCACCAAGTTCTTTTTCAGATAATTGTGATAATGCTATTTGTCTATATGTTTCATTATTTTTTATTAATTCTTCGTGAGTTCCTATTCCTACAATTTTTCCTTCTTCTAAAACAATTATTTTGTCTGCATTTAATATTGTGCTTATTCTTTGTGCAACTATTATTACTGTTTTGTTTTTAGTTTTCTTTGATAGCTCTTCTCTTAGCTTACTATCTGTTTTAAAGTCTAAAGCTGAAAAACTGTCATCAAATACAAATATTTCTGGGTCTTTTGCTATTGCTCTTGCTATTGATAAACGTTGTTTTTGTCCTCCTGATACATTACCTCCACCTTGAGCAATTGGGCTTTTGTATTTTTCTTCTTTTTCATTTATAAATTCTGTTGCTTGTGCTATTTCGGCAGCTTCAATCATACGCTTATCTGACATATTTTCATCTGCATATTTTATATTTGATTCTATTGTTCCTGAAAATAATATTCCTTTTTGTGGCACAAATCCTATAATATTTCTTAAATCTTTTTGAGATACATCTTTTATATTAACACCATCTATACATAGCTCGCCTTCTGTTACATCATAAAATCTAGGTATTAAGTTTACTATTGTAGATTTTCCACTACCTGTACTTCCAATTATTGCTGTCGTTTTTCCTGGCTCTGCTGTAAAGTTTATATCTTCTAGTATTTCTGTATCTGCATCTGGATATCTAAATGATACATTTTTAAATTCAACTAGCCCTTTTTTAGTTTCATCAAATTTCTTTAATTCTTTTTTGTCTTTTATGCTAGGTTCTGTATCTAATACTTCATTAATACGTCTTGCAGATACTGCAGCTCTTGGAAGCATTATTGAAATCATTGATATCATTAAAAATGCCATTACTATTTGCATTGTGTATTGGATAAATGCCATCATGTCTCCAACTTGCATAATTCCTTGGTCTACATTGTGTCCTCCTACCCATACTATTAATATTGTAATTGAGTTCATTATAAACATAAGAAGTGGCATCATCATTGACATAGCTCTATTTACAAATATATTTGATTTCATTAAATCCTTGTTTGCCATATCAAATCTCTTTTCTTCTTTCTTTTCTGTGTTAAATGCTCTTATTACTGGTATACCTGTTAGGATTTCTCTTGATACTTCATTTAATTTGTCTATTAAGTCTTGTAATTTTTTGAATTTTGGCATTGCTATTGCAAATAGAGTTCCTACTACAAATAAAATGGCAAATATAGCTATACCTATTATCCAAGCCATTGAATTATCTGCACTTGTTAATACTTTTACAAATCCACCTATTCCTATTATTGGTGCATATACTACTACTCTAAATAGTAGTGTAATTAATTGTTGTATTTGTTGTATGTCGTTTGTACTTCTTGTAATTAATGATGCTGTTGAAAATTCAGTTAACTCTGCATTTGAAAATCTTATTACTTTTTTGAATACTTTTTCTCTTAAAGTTTTTCCAAGTTTTGCTGCAACTCTAGATGATAAAAGCATTATTAGTACTGCTGATACCATACTTATAAGTGCAATTCCAAGCATTTGAAATCCTGATTTTAAAATATAGTCATTTTGGATTTTATTTGTATCTGCTCCAACATTTGCATAAATTTGTTTTACTTCTGAAATTGCTACTTGCTCTTTTATTGAATCTGACATTTGTGATACTTGCTCTGTGAATTGGCTTAAGATTGTTTTTTGCTCTTCTTCATTTAGTCCTTTTAGTATGTCTAATAATTTTAGGTTATATATTTCTTGTTTTTGCTCTTCTTTAAGATTTTGAGTTAAGCTTTCCTTTATTTTGTTTGATGTTTCTTCATTAGTTATGGCTGCCATTTCCATCATTGGTGTTAACATTTTACTTTCTAAATTTTCCAAAGTTTCATCATCTAATTCTTTTAATATGTAAGCTTCTCCTTCTTTTAGACTTGCTTCTTTTCCAAGATATTTTGTTTTTACTTGTTCTTGATGTTTGCTTAGATTGCTTCCGACTAATTCATAATCATCTAAAATTTCTTCTGGATTTTCTGCAAAAAATAAAATTGCATCTAAGTCTTCTTTAGATATGATTTCTGGAACTGCATTTTCTATTCCACCAGATTGAATTCCTTCATTTACTATTTTTGATGTATAGTCTGGAAGTGCTAAGTCTGCAGCTGCTTGAATACATAGTAATATTACAATAATTATTACTGTAAATATGGAATTTTTAAGATTTTTTAAGACTTTTAACATGTTTTTCTCCCTTCTATTGATTTTAAACTATGATTTCAAATTTGTCATTTTATTGGATTTAATATAATATTTTTTGTTTTTAATATAAGTTATATTATGTAAATTTTTTATTTAATTCCAATTTATATTTCACCTTAAAAATGACACCATATTATATTAGTTTATACAATACAGTGTCATTTTGTCAATCGCATTTTAGTAAATTTTGTGTAATTTTTTTGTGAACAATAATGCATTTAATAACTAAAAATGAACTTTTTACATTTTTCTAAATACCCCTGCTACTTTTCCTAAAATTTCGCAGTTTGGTACTATTATTGGATCCATTGTGCTATTTTCTGGTTGCAATCTTATGTGGTCTTTTTCTTTATAGAATGTTTTTACTGTTGCTTCATCTTCTATTAATGCTACAACTATTTCACCATTTTCTGCAGTATTTTGCCTTTTTACTAGAATGTAGTCTCCATCTAATATTCCTGCTTCTATCATGCTTTCTCCTCTAACTGTAAGCATAAAACATTCTGAGTTTCCTACAAAATCTATTGGTATTGGAAATGTGTCTGTAACATTTTCTACTGCAAGTATTGGTGCTCCTGCTGTTATTTTTCCTATTACTGGTACTTCTACTAGCTCTTTTTGAGTATAAAAGTCTTTGCTTGATGTGTTTTTTTCTTCTCCTTGTACTCCTTTTAATAGTCTTAGTGTTCTTCCTTTTTTGTCTTTTTTCTTGATATATCCTTTTTCTTCTAGTTTTGCAAGATATCCATGTACTGTTGCAGTTGAACTTAAGCCTACTGCTTGACCTATTTCTCTTACTGATGGTGGGTATCCATCTGTCATTATTTGTTTTTCTATGTATCTTAGTATTTCTTTTTCTCTTTTATTTAAGTCTGTTTTCTTTTTTGGCATTTTTACCACTCCATTTCTCATTTTTTTCATATAATATCATACAAACAAAAAAATGTCAAACAAAAGTTTTAATTTTTTTCTAAAAAAATATTAGCTAGTAACAAAAATTATTTGCAGATTATTTTCCCTTATGATATAATTACCAAAACAAATTAGAAAATTATTTACACATAAATAAACTATCAGTTAGATATAAAAAATAAATTATAAAATGTAAAATTTCATAAGTAACAAATCTTCTATAAAGGTAGGAAAATACATGAAACCATTATTTAAAAATAGAACAAAATACACAAAGCAAAATTATAGAAAATATCTAGAGTTTCATCAAAAAAAATTTGGATTTAGATATAAAATATATACTCTTTTTATAATACTACTAATTATTTTATGTATAATCTTGCAAATTCAATATAAAAATTATCTTCTTGGTATTTCGTTTATTTTAGCTTGCATAATTTTTTGGCTATGGAGATACTTTCGCCCTAGATACAAAGTTTCAAAAGAATTAAAAAAAGATATTTTAGTAAATGAAAAAGAATTTAGTTTTAAATTTTACGAAAAATTTTTTGAAGTTTGGGACAAACTGTATGTAGAAAGAGTAAATTATGGAAAAATATATAGAGTTTATGAAACAGATACATTTTTTTATTTATATTTAGATAAAGAGCATTCTCTCTTACTTGAAAAAAGTGGTTTTGTAATTGGTAAAGCTACAGATTTTGGTAAATTTATTAGAAAAGTCTCTTGGAGGTCTATGTTTAAACTTCCACAAAGCAGAGCTTAATTATAAATGTTAATTTTACTAAAAAAGGAGGAATATATGATATATTTAATAAATTTAATATATCATAGATAAAAAATGATTAATTATATTACTATAATTTTTATAAAAATATTGAATATCTTACTTAATTTAGCAAAAAAAAATGGTGGAAATATACTTGGAAAAATTGCTTTAAAATTTAATAAAAATATATTTAGCTTTTTTAAGGTAAATTGCCCTGTTATCGCAGTTACTGCAACAAATGGAAAGACATCTACAAATAACTGTATAAAACATACTTTAAGTCAAGCTAAGTTTAAGGTTGTATGTAATTCAGAGGGAAATAATATGGATACTGGTGTATTATCTACCTTATTAAAAAATTGTACTATAAGTGGAAAGATCAAGGCAGATTTTCTTTGTTTTGAAGTTGATGAAAGCTATGTTCCAATTATTTTTAAATCATTTAGGTTGGATACACTAATTGTTTTAAACTTTTTTAGAGATCAGTTAGATAGAAATGGTGAAGTTGAAACTTTAATACTAAAGATTAATGATTTTTTAAAAAATTTTAACGGAAATTTAATTTTAAATAATGATGACCCAAATGTTGCAAGACTTGGAAGAGCAAATAAGAATAATAAAAAAGTATATTATTTTAGTGCTGAAAAATATAAATATGCAACAGAAACTATGAAAGAAGCTGGAGAAGGAAGATTTTGCCCATTTTGCAAGACAAAGCTTGTATATAGCTATTATCAATATTCACACATCGGTAAATTTGAATGTCCTAATTGCAAATATGGTGATAATAGGATTTATAAATATGCATATAATATTGATTTAAATAAAAGGTGTTTTGATGTAGATGGCATAACTTATAATATTCCAGAAAGCAATATTTATACAATATATAATCATTTAGCAGTACTTGCTGTTTGCTCTTTATATAATATTGATACTGAAATTGTTTTAAAATCATTTAAAGATTTCTCTTTAAATAATGGTAGATCTGAAGAAATTTTAATAAAAAATTGCAAAACTATTATTAATTTGGCAAAAAACCCTACTGGTGCAAATGTTAGTCTTAGAATGTTAAATGAAAATGAGGATTCAAAAGATTTGCTTTTTGTTTTAAATGATAATTTAGCCGATGGTCAGGATGTTTCTTGGATTTGGGACATTAATTTCAATCAATTAAATAATGTTAATAGAATTATAACTTCTGGCACCAGAGCATATGATATTGCAATTAGAATAAAAACTGCTGGTTTTGATGAAAATAAGATTTATCCTTTTTTAGGTATTGAGCCTGCTTTATCAAAATTATATGAAACATCTAATGTAAAATATGTAATTGCAAATTATACAGCTTTAAATCCTACTAGAACTGCCTTAAAGAAATTTAATTAATTAATTTAAATATTAATTTTATGATTAAATTTAAGTATTAATAAAATGAAAACAAATAGCTAGAAAGTATTTTACCTTTGTTTAAAAAATTAATAGCAGAAACAAGAAAGGAATAATAGTAATTATGGAAAATATAAAAATTTTATATCTATATCCAGATATACTCGAACTATATGGTGACTATGGAAATATTCAAGTTTTAAAATATAGACTAGAAAAAAGAAACTTTATATGTACAATTGATAGATATTCTATAGGTGATCCTGCTCCAAATTTTCAAGACTATGATATTGTATTTGCTGGTGGTGGAGCCGATAATGAACAAAGTATTTTGGCAAAAGACTTAATAAAATACAAAGAAAATATTAAACTTGCTGTTAAATCTGGCACATTTTTTCTATTAATCTGTGGTGCTTACCAACTTTTTGGAAAATACTATAAAGATTCAAATGGTAATATTACACCTGGTCTTGAAATTTTCCCATATTATACTGTGTCAAACTCTGATAAAAAGAAAAGATGTATTGGAAACATTGTAATAGAAACAACTTTAAATGAAAAAAAGACAAAAGTTATAGGCTTTGAAAATCATGGTGGACAAACATTTGATGTTTTTTCTCCTTTTGGAACTGTACTATTTGGAAATGGTAATAAATTTGAAGATAAAACTGAAGGCTTTTTCCTTGATAATGTAATTGCTACATATTTACATGGACCTTTACTTTCTAAAAACCCTGATGTTGCAGATTATATTATTAAATATTGTCTAGAAAGAAAGTATAATAAAGAAATTGATTTACAAGCATTAGATGATGAATTTGAAAATTTGTGTAGAAATCAATTATTAAATAAATTTTTAAAAAATGAACTTTAGGGACGTTCCTTAAAGTTCATTTTTTAATTGAATGATACTTTCATTTAATTCTTATGCAGATAATAGTTTTCTAAATAACTTCGACATTGTCTAAAACAATTACTGGAATTTCTTCTATTCCCTTTGTTTTGGCAAACATTAGAATCATAAAGCCATCTAATAGGAAGCCATTTTTATCTATAACAATAGGTTTTTTAAGAATTCCATAGGTATTATAAAAATATTTTATAGTTCTCATTTTATCCTTTTGATATTTTTCTTTTAAGTCAAAAACTACTGTTATTTCTGTTATTTTCCGTTTGGTTATCCAATTTCCTGGTATTTTATATTTACCATATTTTATTTTTTTATTGAATTCTTTTCTGAATTCTTTTCCTTTTCCATGCTTTCTTGCTTCTATATATGACATAAATTGATTTTTAGTCATATTACTTTTTTCAGTATTGCATTGTTTGCAAGCTGGCACTAAATTATCAGTTATTGTTGGTCCACCAAAATCTTGCGGAAAAATATGGTCAATTGTAATTTTATCTTTTGGAAATACTTTACCACAATAAAAACATCTTCTACCATATTTTCTAAATGTAATTTCATACATTACTTCTCTTAATGTTGTTCCCCTCCGTATTTTTAGTACTTTATTTTGTATAAATGCTGCATTTTTAGTAGTGCTACTATCCATATTAAACTTTTTGGGTAATTTTATATACATAATTTCCCTCCTTAAATTTTTATCACTTTCAATATATCATAATTATATAATAAAATCAATACAAAAATATATTTATGTAAATTTTCCGATTAATTATGTTTTGCCTGTCGCACTAAAAAACCAAAATAGTAATAATCTATTTTGGTTTGCTAACTTTTTATAATTTTGCTTAATTTCTATTATATTATAAATTAATCTCTACAGGATGATTTTCTTTAATGCTTTCTTTTACATCTAAAATCCTTTGGTTTGAAGATCCTCTAAACCTTAATTTTAAATCTTTTTTATCTTCTTCAAATTTTCCATCAACCACAACATCAATATATTTTAATAATTCTTTTGTTGTTTCATTTTCTTTTGCCATTTTTCCTACAACATCTTTTTCAAAATCAAAACCAGTATAACACCAAATATTTTTATCTGGAAATTTTTCTTTTACTTTTTTTACAAGTGGCAAAAGTCCTTCTTGATTTTGCTTTTCTAAAGGCTCTCCTCCTAAAAGTGAAAGTCCAGAAATATAGTCATGATCTAAATAATTTATAACTTCATCAACTTGCTTGTCTGTAAATTTATTTCCATAATTAAAATCCCATGCACATTGATTAAAACAACCTTTACAATGATGATTACATCCACTTACAAAAACAGATACTCTAACCCCTTCTCCATTTGCTACATCTACTCTTTTTATATCTGCATAATTCATTTTCTACTCCCCCTTTGCAGAAATTTGCTTGCTGTTTAACAGTTATAAAAGGCTGTGAACTTTAGGGACGTTCCTTAAAGTTCACTCCTTTCAATCTTAAATTTTCATCTCTAATTTTTTCTCTTTGAACTTTAAGGAACGTCCCTAAAGTTCATTTTATAAATGCATTACTCTTTGTTTTATTTCTTTTGTTTTCCCTGCATTCCAGAAGTTTTCTCCTAGGTATCCGCAAGTTCTTCTTACTACTGTCATTTTTGAGTGGTCTTTGTTTCCACAGTTTGGGCATTCCCATTCATTTTCTTTGTTTATTATTATTTCTCCGTCAAATCCACATACATGGCAGTAGTCTGATTTTGTGTTGAATTCTGCGTATTGTATGTTGTCATATATAAATTTTACTGCTGTTTCTAAGGCTTGTATATTGTTTTGCATATTTGGTATTTCTATGTATGATATTGCTCCTCCTGATGATATTCTTTGGAATTCACTTTCAAATGATAGTTTTTCGAATGCATCTATTTTTTCTCTTACATCTACATGGTATGAGTTTGTGTAATATCCTTTGTCTGTTACGTCTTTTATTGTTCCAAATTTTTCTTTGTCTATTCTTGCAAATTTGTAGCATAGACTTTCTGCTGGTGTTCCATATAGTGCAAATCCAATGTTTGTTTCTTTTTTCCATTTGTCTGTTGTTTCTCTTAGGTGGTGCATTACTTTTACTGCGAAGTCATGTCCTTTAGGGTCTGTGTGTGATACTCCAGTCATTAGTTTTGTCATTTCATATATTCCTATATATCCTAATGATATTGTTGAATATCCTCCATATAGTAGTTTATCTATTTTTTCTCCTTTTGCTAGACGTGCTATTGCTCCATATTGCCAGTGTATTGGGCTTATATCTGAATGTGTTCCAAGAAGAGCATAGTGTCTACACATTAGTGCTTCAAAACATAGTTCTAGTCTTTCGTCTAGTAGTTTCCAGAATTTATCTTCATCCCCGTCTGCTATTATTGCTATTTGTGGTAAGTTTATACTTACTACACCTTGATTAAATCTTCCTTCAAATTTGTAGTTTCCTTGTTCATCTTTCCAAGGTGATAAGAAGCTTCTGCATCCCATTGGGCTGAATACATTTCCTTCGTAGTTTTCTCTCATTTTCTTTGCTGATATATAGTCTGGATACATTCTTTTTGCTGAACATTTTACTGCAAGTTTTGTTAAATAGTCATATTCTCCACCTTTTAATGAATTAAATTCATCTAGTACATATACAAGTTTTGGAAATGCTGGTGTTACATATACGCCTGCTTCATTTTTTATTCCTTCATATCTTTGTCTTAGTACTTCTTCTATTATCATAGCATTTTCTTTTATGTATGGATCTCCTTCTTCTAGGTGTAAGAATAATGTTACAAATGGAGATTGTCCGTTTGTTGTCATTAATGTATTTATTTGATATTGAATTGTTTGTACTCCTGCTTTTAATTCTGCTTTTAGTCTGTTTTGTACTAAGTCTTCTATTATATCATCTGAAAGTTTTCCTTTATATTTCTTTTCAATTTCTGCTTTAAATTTATTGTAACTTTTTCTTAGGTATTTTCCTAAGTGCTTTAGGTCTACAGATTGTCCACCATATTGATTACTTGCAACTGCTGCTATTATTTGTGTTGTAACAGTACATGCTACTTGGAAGCTTTTTGGGCTTTCTATCATTTTTCCGTTCATTACTGTTCCATTATCTAGCATATCTTGGATGTTTATTAAACAACAGTTAAATATTGGTTGTACAAAATAATCTGCATCATGGAAATGTAAAATTCCTTCTTCGTCTGCTTTTGCTATTTTTTCTGGTAATAATAGTCTTTTAGTTAAATCTCTTGATACTTCTCCTGCTATATAGTCTCTTTGTGTTGATGCAAGCATAGTATTTTTGTTTGAATTTTCTTCTGCAAGTTCTTTGTTTTCATTTCTAATTAACCCTAATATTGATTCATCAGTTGTATTTTGTTTTCTTACTAATGCTCTTGTGTATCTATATACTATATATTTTTTTGCTAGTTCAAATTTTCCAAGTTCCATTAATTTTTCTTCTATTATATCTTGTATGTCTTCTACTAGCATTCTTTTTTTATTTAATTCTTCTATATATTCTATTATTTGTTTAATATCCTCTTTATTTGCTCTTTCTTTAGGTTTTACTTCCTTATTAGCTTTTTCAATTGCTGTATTTATTTTTGCTCTATCATAATCTACAGCTCTTCCATCCCTTTTAATTACTTTCATTTTACATTTCCTCCTTCATTTTTTATATGTTCTTATTATATCTCTAAAAATATATTTTTCTGTTGCATAGGCAACATTTGTTAAAAAATAAATTTTATATTTTTTATTCTCTTAAATTTCAATGGTTTAGTGACTCATTTTCAAATATTACAATTTTGTTACAAATTTTTAAAATTTTTTCTTTTTTAGAAACCTTTATATTCCTTGATAATCTAGGATTTTATTTTATATTCACATAAAAAATTACTAGAATTTATTGTAAAAAGTTGCAATTGCAACTTTTTTTGTGTATAATACTTTTGTATTTTTTATAAATAGAGGTGGCTAAGTATGAATTCTATTGAAATAGATAATTTTATAAATGCTTGTCTTTCAAATTGTAATAAAATGCAGAAAAAAAGTTTTAAGAAAGATGAAATAATAACTACTTACATAGAAAAAAGAAATCAGCTTTGCATCTTAATTTCTGGCTCAGCTGATTTAGTTAGATATGATTCTAATGGGAATAAGACTATTGTTGAACATTTTAATAAATATGATGTTTTTGGTGAAATCTTTTATATTATTGCTACTAATAATGAGCTTTTTGTAAAAGCAAGACAAGAATGTGAAGTTTTGTTTTTTTCTTATGATAGTTTAAAACATAAATGCAAACAAAATTGTAAATTTCATCAGACTCTTACTGAGAAAATCTATGAATTAGTTTTAGATAAAGTAACTTTTTTAAATACTAGGGTTGAACTTTTAACTAAACGCTCTATTCGTGATAAACTTCTTGGTTATTTTAGTATTTTATCTGCTCGAAATTTTAGCAAAACTTTTTCTATCCCTTTTTCTCTTACTGACCTTGCTGATTATTTGAGTATTGATAGAAGCGCTATGATGAGAGAAATGAAAAACTTAAAAGATGAAGGATTTATTAGAAAAAGTGGTAGTAGGATTACTTTACTTTATAGGTGATTATTATTTTATAGAAATATGTATATTTTCAATATCTGTCTTAAGCTCTCTTGAAATTATATTTTGAATTTGAGCCACATCCTCTTCCTTTAACTCTGTAGCTCCTATTATAACTGTAACACTATTGCCATTTACAAAAATTACATTTTTATCAAAACCTTTAGTTCCAATTAGATTTTCACAAATCATAATGCTATTTTTAGTATTATTTATTTTTGTTATTTCATCTGTTGCAGATTGTTTTTGAACTTCTAGGCTATTTGCACTATTTAATACTTTTTCATATGTTTCTATCATTTGAGAATACATTGTTTCTCTTTCTAATTTAGAATTTGTAAAATAACTATCACTTGAAGCATTTGTGCTTGTTTCAGCAGTAGCTTGCTTATTATTTTCTGTTTGATTTTCAGCATTTTGTGTATCTTTTATGTTTGTTTGGTTTTCTGATGTTTGATTTTGTGCTGAATTTAAATTTTCAGTATTTTCTGTATTTTGAGCACTATTTGTAGTATTACTATCTATTTGATTTGTATTAGTTTCTTCACTTTTTAAATCATTACTACTTACCAATTGTGCATCTCCTATATTTTCATTCCTTGATGCTTCTAATACATTAGAATTAGCAAGAATACTTTCTTCTGGATTTTTTGTTGTATAATTTAAGTATCCAGCTACTACTAACATTAATGCAATTACATATATAACAACTTGATTTTTCTTAAAAAAATTCATAACTTTACCCTCCAAAATATTACATTTCTTAAATTTTCTATGTAAGTTTTATATATAAAACATTTACTATTCCATCTCAAATACTTGGATTTTATGTGTTGCAAGACCAGTTACTGCCTCAACTGCCTGAATTATATTAGTTTTTACATTTGCATCACTTGCTCCTTTTGCAGTTATTATTGCTCCTTCTATTTTAGGTTTAATTGTTTTTTGGGTTATTGGGACTTTTTCCCCATCATTTTCTTGGTATATTACATCTTTTTGTGTGTCTGTTTCTTGTATTTTTCTTACTCCACCTTCTGTATCTGTTTCTTCAGTTGTACTTGTTTTTGAATTTTCATTATACATTGCAACAACTTCACTAGATTCTGAATAATTTATAAATACATTTACTTCTCCTACCCCTTGTATTTTTTTTAATATATTTTCTAAACTTTTTTCTAATGAACTTTCTTCTATATTTTCATTATTTTCTGTAGTATTTTCTGAATTTGCAAGTACTTTTCCATTTTGGATAGTATTTTTTGAATTTATTTCTTCTTTATTTTTATCATCACCATTCCATATAAGATTTATGGCTATTATTGTTATTATTAGTACTACTGCAAGAAATATCAAATTTTCTAACTTTTTCTTTTCTATATTATCCTTTTTTTTCAAATTTTTTTCATCTGAATTATTTTCTAAATTTTCTTTTAGATCTTCATTTTCTTCTTTTGTTTTTAAACCAATAAATTTTTTTAATTTATCTTTAAACATTTTTCACTCACCCCATATTCTTCAATCAAAAAATTTTTTACTTGTATTTTACTCGTATTGCTTAACTTTTCAGAATTCTTATATTCTTCTTTTTCATTTTCGCCTGCTTCTAGTTCATTGTTACTGCTTTTATCTCCTATTTCTACCTTTTTTATTTTTTGAATTTCATCTACAATTCTATTTTCTATTGTCTCTTTATTTTGGCTACTTTCATTATTTTGTTCTATATTGCTATTTTCTGTTTGATTATTGCTAGTATTATTAACATCATCTTTTGTTTCTTCTATATCTAATACTATTTTTGTTATATCTGCATTTTCTTCATCTTCACTTAGAGTTGCATCTACATTGCAACTATTTACAATATATCCTTTGCTTTCTAGTTTAGTAGTTATGTCTTTTTCTAATTCATCTATATAAATTTCTTTTAACCTTTTATCCATTGAAGTTTGGTCTATATTGCTTTCTAAATCTGCTGATGTATATTGGTCTTTATAATTGTTAATATCAAATTGATTTATATTAAATACTTCCTTATTTTTTATTATTGGTGATATTATATTAAATAGTAAATATATCCCCATTACCATTTTGACATATTTTTTTGTCTTATTATTTGGAAGTATCATTTCAAGTATTGATATTATTATTACAGCTAAAATTATATTTTTTGCCCAGGAACTTAAAATTTCAATCATATATTACACCTAACCTTTTGCCAAAATTTATCTATACATAATTCCACTATTAGAAATTTTAATAACAATTGAAGTTCCAATTATTACCATAGCCGAAATTGATGCTAAAATTGCAAGTAAAACCTTAAAAATATCGCCCATTTGATCGAGCAGGCTAACTATTTTTTTATCTGCAATTGGCTCGCAAACTCCTGCGACTAGTTTATAGCAAATAGTAAGTATTCCGAGTTTTATAATAGGCATAATACATATTCCAATAACAATTATTACTCCAACAAACCCGAACAGCATTTTTTAATATAATTCCACATCCGAAGTACTGTATCCACAGCATCACCTAGTATTTTTCCAACTATTGGTACAGCCGTACTTACTACTGCTTTTGCGGTTTTTGCTGTTATTCCATCAACACTGCTTGATAATGTTCCTTCTAATGATAGTACACCTACAAAAATTGTTAAAACTATTCCTAAAAACCATACTACTCCTGATTGCAAAAATTTTGAAATTTTACCTACTTGCACTTTATCTGATATTTTCGAAATGATGCATAAAGCTGCAATAATTAATGTTATTGGTATTAAAATATTTTCTATTAAGTTTCCAATCAAGTTTATTAAAAATAGTATTATAGGCTCTACTATACTACTTGTTGTTATACTTCCTGTATATAACATTAATGAAATTAATATTGGAACTAATGAATTCATAAAACCTACTAGGTTTGTTGCGGTTTCTTTGCACATTGTAATTATTCCCGAAAAATTACTCATTATTACTGTAACTATTGCAATATATTGTGCATAATATATTAATTTTGATATATTATCATTTTCTAAATTTTCACTTATAGATTTTAAAATACTATGTAATATTATTATTATTAAAATACTAAGTAAGCTTTTTATTCCAGTTTGCACCTCTACTCCAAGTACACTTAAAATTTTCTGATAAATGCTTGTATTATCTATTTTTCCTGATATTGCTGAGTTTAAAATTTCATTTATATCTATTCCATTAAAAAAATCTCCTGAGAACTCTTCTGCGTTTTCTAAAAAACTGCTTATTCCAAAAGTTTCTTTTTGCTCTTCTAAAGTTTCTTCAAAATTTTCATCATCACTTGAATTTCCTATACTTTGTAACTGACTTAATATTAAAATAAATATTGTACAAATAATTATAAATATGGATTTTATATATTTTTTTCTTATCATACATATTTATCTCCTGTTTGCTTTTGCAATATTTTTGTAATTTAAGCTTTATTTAATTTGGTAGTATTTCTAATAGAATTTCAATTAAACTTGATAATATTGGAATTGACATTGATATAATTATTATTTTACTTCCTAGCTCTATTTTGCTTGCAATTGCCGCTTCTCCTGAGTCTTTACATATACTTACTGCAAACTCTGCTAAAAAGGCTATTCCTGTTATTTTTATTAAAAGAATTATAAATGTTGTATTTATTTCAGATTTGCTTGCAATATTTTGTATCAAATTTACTATTCCTTCTAACTTGTCCATTACTAATATAAGTATTAATACTCCTGTAAGCAAACTTATATATATTGCAAATTCTGGTTTATATTGTTTTAGGATTATTATAATTATAAGTGCGATTATTGCTATTCCAACTATTTTTATAATTTCCAAAGCAACGCCTCCTTTGCTATAAATTAAATAAAGTTCTTACAGTATCAAATAAACCACTTATTTCTTTTATTACCATTGTAAGTACAATAACTAATCCTGCAAGTGTTGTCATCATTGCTTGATCTTCTCTTCCTGCTCTTACTAATACTTGGTGTAATACTGCAACTAAAATTCCTATAGCCGCTATTTTGAATAATAAATTAATATCCATAATTCTTTATCCTTTGAACTAATATTTAGGTTTTTTAGGGTACCTATAAACCTTGTTTGTTTTATGTTTTATATTTTTTATTTGTATTATTGCAAATTTTAGAACTTATACTGTTTCTAAATTAACAAAACTACTAGCCCAAGCCCTAAACAAGAACATAGTTTCTTATATAATTTTTGATTTTTTTGTTTATCTTCATAGGCTTCTTGTATCTGTTTTTCTAAGAAATTTTGTGTTATTTCTATTTGGCTTATTTGTCCTTGAGCATCTGTTAAACCTAACATTTTTCCAAGTAACTTTATTGTTTTTATGTCTTCTTCATTAAAATTTGTATTATTTTTTAACTCTTCTACTGAATTTATCCATGCATCTTCTGCTGAAAGAAATTTCATTTTTTCAGTTGCTTTTATAAAAATATTAGATACATTTGTTCCTATACTTTTTGTTATTTCTTGAAAGATCTCTGGAATTGGCGAATATGTAAATTTTATTTTTGCTTTAAACATATTTAATGCATTTTCCATGTCTTCTAGTTCTTCTAATCTGTATACAAATTTTTGTGATAAAAGTTGTCCGAGTTTAGTGGTTGCTAAAAATAGTAATATTAACATTATATATTTTATAACTAACATTTTTTCTTCCTACCTTTTTATTTATTTGTATTATATGCAAAAATTGATATTATAGAACTTTTTAATTTAGAGTATAAAAATTTTTTCTATAAGACCCAATTTTATTAAATCATCTATATCAGGATTTCTTTTTATATCCTGCAAATTTCCTCCATGCATTGTAAATATTCCTTTTACACCTGATGTAAATGCATATTTTATTGCTTGTGCATCTTCTTTTGAACCTATTTCGTCACATGCTATAACTTGTGGTGACATTGATCTTATAAGCATCCTTATTCCTTGGCTTTTGCTTACATTTTCTATGACATCTGTTCTAATTCCTATATCATTTTGCGGAATTCCTCTAAAGCAAGCTGCAAGTTCCCCTCTTTCATCTACTACCCCACATGTTTTTCCTTTAAAGTTTATTTCTTTTATTCCATTACTTATCTGCCTTATTGCATCCCTTAAAATTGTTGTTTTTCCTTTGCCTGGTGGAGATACTATTAGTGTATTATAGATATTGTTTTCTTCTTGGTTTATTATTTCTTTTAATAACTTGTTACTTGCTCCTTTTATTTCTCTTGCTATTCTAAAATTTAGACTTGATATGTATTTTATATTTATTATTTTTCCTTGTTCTATTACTGCTGTTCCTGTTATACCTATTCTGTGCCCTCCATTTACTGTTATAAATCCTTCACTTATTTGATTTTTGTACGCATATATTGAGTTTTCACATATTCTTTCTACAATTTGCATTATTTCTTTTTCTGTTACAATATATTCTATTAATATGTCAATGTTTTTTAGTTTTAACAAGATTGGTCTATTTATTCTTATTCTTATTTCTTGCAGGTTTTCTTCTATTTTGGCATATGGATTTTGTATTATTGAATTTTTTAAGACTTTGTATATTTCAATTGGAAAATATTTTGATATCTTGTCCATATTTTTTCATACATAATATATTATGTATCTCCTTTCTTTGCAATTGTCTTTATTTTTTAATAATATTTTATAGTTTATTTCTCTATAATTTTTTTCGCTTTAAAAAAAGAATATAATAATTTTTATTATTATATTCTTCTCATTTCATTTTAGAACTTATTTTTAAATTTTTAATTTTATTATTTAAATTTATTTTAAATCTATACTTATTTCAGATATTCTTCCTTCTTCATCATACCCAAATTTAACTTCATAGTTTCCTGAATTATCTATTTGTTCAGTACTTGTTATACTTCCTGTTAACTCAATATGTGAATTATCTTCTCCTGCATTATTTGCTGATACTAGTTGTAATAAAGATTTTGCCATAATTCCTCTTATTTCGCCTTCATACATTTTAAATTGTTCATTAAAAGCTTGTATTTGTGTCTCATTTGCAATAATTACACTTTGCTCTAAGTTATTTGCGAAAGTTGCAATACTTAATGTAAATGGATTGGTATATATTAATGGGTTTATATAGCCTTCAAATTGGATTTCTTCCATTTGATTTGAGTTTACATCTTGAATTCTTTGTCCTAATGCATTTAGGAAGTTTTGTATTTGCTCTGCACTATAGTCATTTAATATTATACTATTATTGCTATTTAAATTTTCTATACTTACACTTTCTTCGAAATTAACTTGATTTTTAAATTCATATCCAAAACTTATATTTGTAGGTGTGTTTTCTTCTTCATCTGTCATTCCTCCTGATATTGTTAAATTATAATTTTCATTTACTGTTTGCATTTCTTGTAGTCCTGAATATGACATTATTAATTCCATTTTTATATTTAAGTCTAACGGTGTTCTATCTGGAGCATTTCCATAAATATTTGACATATCTATATTTAAAGTTACTGTTCTTTTTATATTATCTTGGTCTTGTTCATATAATATATTTATTTGTGTATCTGCAACATTTATTGATATTTGGCTTAATACTTTTTCTTTTACAATTAATGATATTATAATTGGATTTGTTTCTTCTACTTCTGATTTTTGCAATTCTTCTATCATTTGCTCTATTTCTCTTGAAGTTATTTCATTACTATTACCTGTTGTTGATTCATTACTATTGCTATAAGTGCTTAAAATAGTGTTTATTTTATTTAATATAATTGTATCGTCTTTTAGTACATTTAAAAGTTGTTCTAAAATATTTTTTATTTTTTCTTGGGTTAATGTTAATGTATATGTAGTTTGATTTTCTTCTTTATTAACTGCAAAATCTGTTTCTTCTAAATTATTTAAAATTACTGGTAGGTAATTTTGTCTTAATATTTCTTGTTCTTCTTGTGTAAATAATTCTTTAGTTTGAACTTCTGGTATTTCTATTTTGTCTGGTATTTGGCTTGAGTCTATATTAAGCTTTTCAAAAAATTCTTTTAGGTTATTATTTTCTATTGCTATATTTTGAGTTGAAAAATAATCTGATTTTATTGCATATATGTCACCTACTTGTTTGTATGTAAATGGAAAATTTACATCATTTGTATAACTTAGAGTTATATTTTCTTCTCTTTTTTTATTTTGATTGTCTATTTTCCCATTAAATTCAATAGTCATGTTATTAGCACTTTCTATGCCTTTTGCAACTTCTTGGTCTGTACTACTTTCTTCTAAGGCTGAGCTGTCCATATTTGAAGTTAATGTTCCTTGATTAGTATATGGCATTTGGTTTTTCTTTTCAAAATATGTTTCTAAATCAATTTGCTCTTCTTTGCTTTCTTGCATAACAATTTGTGATGCATATTTAAAAAATAATTGTTTATTTGTTTTAAATGCATCTGTCGCAAAGTATAAGTATATTAATATTCCTATAATAATTATCACTAATATTGATAGAATAATTATTATTTTTTTTATTATATCTTTACTTTTCATTTTATCCCCTTTTTTCTTTTTTTGTTATTCTTCTTCCCAATTGTGGTATACATTTGCAACATCATCTAAGTCTTCTAGTCTTTCAAGTAGCCTTTCCATTTTTTCTTTTCCATTTTCGTCTAGTTTTACTGTTGTTGTTGGTATCATTTGGACTTCTGCTTCTAGAAATTCTAGTCCTTTTTCTTCTAATGCTTCTCTTACATTAGTAAAGTCTTGTGGTTCTGTTATTATTTGATAAATTTCTTCTTCTGGTAAAAAGTCTTCTGCTCCTGCTTCTAAGGCTTGCATCATTAAATCATCTTCTTCTAGGTTGCAAGAATCTTTTTCTATTATAATTACTCCTTTTTTGTTGAACATATATGATACACATCCAGTAGTTCCTAAGTTTCCTCCTGATTTATCAAATACATGTCTTACATCTGCTGCTGTTCTATTTTTGTTGTCTGTTGCCGCTTCTACAATTACCGCTACTCCATTTGGTCCATATCCTTCATATGTGATTTCTTCATAGTTTTCATTGCTTGTTGATGCTTTTTTGATTGCATTATTTATTGTGTCATTTGGCATGTTTGCTGCTTTACATTTTGCAATGACATTTTTTAATTTTGAGTTTCCTGCTGGATCTGGTCCACCTTCTTTTACTGCGATTAATAATTCCCTTCCTAATTTTGTGAATGCTTTTCCTCTTGCTGCATCTGCTTTTCCTTTTTTGGCTTGTATGTTGTGCCATTTACTGTGTCCTGACATGGTTAATTCCTCCTTTTAATTTTGTTTTTATATAATTATTATATTTTTAGTAAATTAAATAATTTGTTTACCTAAAATATTTTATCATACTTTTTTTGCTTTGTGTATAGTTTTTTGGTTATTTATAGATATTTTGTTTTAAAATTACAAATATTTATATAATTCATTAAATAATCTCCCCCTGCTAATTATTAGTTATCGTTCAATATTTTCACCTTTTAAGCTTCCTACTAAACTTTTTATATATTTTAATACACTCATTATTGCATCATCTTTATATGTATAAATCATAATTATTTCCCCCAATAATATTTTAAACTAATTGTAGGATAAACTCAATTTTTTTCCGACAATTAGTTTAATTTTTTTATAAATTATATCATTTATTATAAGCTTTTATTTAGTTTTAATTCATTGATATTAGAATTTTAAAATATTTTTTGTTTTAGACAACAATTATATTCTTCTAAATTTTAAACTTTAACAATATACAATCTATATTTGTATATTTTCTATTTGCTTTTAAAAAATATCCAATTCATAATGTTTTCATCTGTTGCAAAACTATTTCCTCCTGCATGTTGATCTGAATATCCTTTATTATCAAAATATTCTTGATTTTTTACATCTAATACTAGGGTTTCTCCTCCTCCTGAATATCCACTTATATATACTCTTGATTTGTCAATATTATAATTTTCTAAAAAGAACTCTACTAATGCAATTGTATCATTTGCAGATTCTTCTCCCCAATCATCTAGTTGTGGAGATATAATTATCATATCCTTATTATATTTTTGTGCTTCATAAGGATAATTTTCGCCCATATTTGCACCTAAACCTTGAAAATATAATCCTTCCCAACCAGGTAATGCAAAATATATTGCATACTCTTTTTCCTTATTGTATCCATCTGGATAATAACTTGTAAAATGTATATCTCCCTGTTTTTCTGAATGGAATACATTATCTAAAATAAAGCCTCTTGATTCTGTTTGCCCTACTTCTATATAATCATTTGTTGAGGTTTTACTTTCTACATCTAAATCTTCATTTAGAATGTTGTTATTCTGATTTGTATTTATGGAACTTACATTTATTTTTTCTTTATATATTTGCATATATATAATTATTCCTGCAATAATTAAAATTACAACTAAAGTAATTAAACTTATTATAATTTTTTTATTCATTGTATTTCATCAATCCAATCATTTATTTCTTTCATTTTTGTTATTAATTTATCTCCACCATCTGAATCAAACTGAATATCTTTTTTAGAAATTATATTACTTCCTTCACATAGTTTTTCCATGTCTTCTAAACAATGTCCAGGCCATCCTGCATGTGTTTGAACTAACACTACATCTTTTCCTTTTAAATTAATATTTGTAAGAAGTGTTCTTATTGCTGGTGCCATTGTGTACCACCATGTTGGTGTTGCAATTACTATTTTTTCATACATATCTATATTACTATTAATTGGTTTAATAGATGGTTTATATCCTCTATTTACCTCATCATGTCCTTGATTTGATATTTCTTGATATGTTCCTGTATAAGGGATAACTGTATCAATTTTTTCCATGTCTGCAAATAGTTTTTCTTGTAACATATTTGCAATTCTTTCAGTATTTCCTACTGCTTGTGAATAATATAATATTAATGTTTTCATTGTTTTTCCTCCTTTTTTGTGTTTAAATATCTTTTTAATTCTTTTTTGTAGATTACTAAAACATGTATATCAATTCCTTCTTCTAAATTTGCTTTAGGATATATTCATTTTATTTTAAAATTCTTTGTAAGCCGTTATATGTACACTCTATAACAGAATCCATATCATGATAACCTCCTTCTCTCATTAAATATATTAAATTACTACTATTAAAAGTATCTGTTAATTTAAACATTGCTTTCATTTGGTTATCTGGTTGTGAAAATACTGCATCATTTGTTCCATTTGTTTGGCAAATATAAAAATCATAATTTGAATTATCTGCAATTTGTTTTAGTCTATTTGCTGTTTCTTCTGGTTTTTCCCTACCACCATATGTTTGAACTATCCAAGAGTCTCCACTCATTGGGATAAAATATTTTATTAAATCTAAATTATATTGGAATTGATACCATGTTGTTACTGCTCCCAATGAAAATCCTCCAAATGCTCTATGTTCTCTTGTTCCATAAGTATTGTAATTTTCATCTATAAAAGGTAATAATTCATTTCTAAATTCTTGATTATATACCGCTATTTCATCTGTTGAGCGTCCAAAATTTTGTGATTGGTTTTCTGCATCAAAAGTTAGACTAACTACTATAGTTGGTGCTATTAAATTGTCTTGTATCATATTGTCTAATACATTTACGATTGCATTATTGTCATAATTAAAATATCCCTCAGCTGTTCCTGTCCAACCATGCATAAAGAAAAATACATTATATCTTGTGTCTTTATCATTTTCATTATATCCATATGGTAAATAAACATAAGCTGGCTTAGTTATTTCTTCTCTATTGTTTTGAGTATAATCATATGTTTGATATTCTATTCTTTCTACTCTTCCTTGTCTATTTGCCTTATTAAAATAGTTATTTGGAACTGCATTTGTATATTCCATTGTAGCACTTGTAATTTCACTTGTAGTTTTTATATCTGATTGATTTTGGTCATTATTAATCAATCCATCCTTCGGCGGATGTTCCTTCTCCTAAACCAAATCCATGTGGTAATCCTTCAAATATTTCTATTTGCGTATCTGTTCCATTTGCTTTTATTCTATTTATTCTTTCTTGCATTGTTTGATAAGGTGCTATTCCATCTCTTGTTCCTACACAATTATAAGTAGGTGGCTCTTCTCCTGTTACTTCTGTTAATGCTGTATATTGCATAATGACAGCTGCTGGTCTTGGATATGCTTTTTCTCCATATTTTTCAGTTCCATTTCCTACCCATGCAGCCATACGAGCACCAGCAGAGCCTCCCCATAATGAATAATCTGATACATCTACTTGTAACTCATCTGCATGTTCGTGGATAAATGCTACTGCTCTTGCTAAATCCTCTGGTGCTGTTTGATATCCTGGTCTATAAATAATTGCAAATGCATTGTATCCTTTTTTCGATAGTTCTAAACAATGTGGAAAACTATCTGCTATTGCCCCTACATATACCATTCCACCTCCGCTACTTACGACAGCAAATTTTTCACCAGGATTTCCTTTAAAGAAAAATAGTCCTGTATTTTCTTTGTCTAGATTTTCTGCTTTTTCTTCATCTGTATAAATGTCATAAAATATTGTATTTCCCTCATCTGCCATAGTTTTTAAATAATTTACTATTTCCACAGTTTTATTAGGGTTTATGTTATTGTACCAAGTATAGGCATAACATACATCTCTTAATGATGTATTTGGGTTTATATCTTTATCAACTGGGAATATTAAATTTCCAAATCCGGCAAATGCTTTATCATTTATTACTTCTCCTACTGTTGAATCTAATGTAAAACTTGAATTACTACTTTGATTAGTTGTAATATTTTCTGTTTTTTCGATATATTCATCATTATTATTTTCTGTATAATTTTCTGACACATTGTTTTGATTTTCTAATATAAAATATGCACTTATTAATATTACAACTAAAATTATGACCAATAATATAATTATCATTTTTTACTCATCAATCTATTTCTCCTTTTAATTGTGCTTTCTGCTATTATTGGTATTATACCATATTTAACTTATTGTGCCATTTCAAATTAGTTTATATTGCATTTATTAAATGTTAATGCTAAATTTATTTTATTTTTTTATTTGTTATATATCATATTTTTTTCTAGCTTTTATTATAAACATATACAAAAAAAACAGATAATTTCAAAATTATTATCTGTTCTACTAATTTTAATTTCTTTAAATTGGGAGATTATAAATTTTGTATTGCAGTACCAGTAAATCATCCTTTAGCTAAAAAAGATGTGATTTCTTTTAAAGATTTATCTGGAGAAAAAGTTACAGCAATAACTACTGGTGATAGTAAACAAAATCAAGATATTTTAAAAAAGATTAAAACTAATTGTAAAAATGTAGAAATTATAGATGCACCATTTTTCTATGATATAAATGTTTTTAATAAATGTGAAGAAAATGGTAGTTTACTTGTTACTTTGGAATGTTGGAAAGATGTTCATCCTGCTTTTAAAACTATTCCTCTTGCTTCTGGAGAAATTATACCTTATGGCATTTTGTACTCGAAAACTCCAACTGATGATACTTTAAAGTTTTTGGATATTCTTAAAAATGTTATTTAAAAAAATTATGGGGTGTTTTCTTTAGTGTCTGTCTAAGTTAAGACACTAAAGGGAACACTCCCATAATTTTTAGTTTCTTTGTTACTATTTTATTAACTCTAAGTTTGCTTGTCTTTTTATTTTATTAGTTGTTGTTTTTATTAATGGCTCTTCTGAAATTATCATACCTCTTATTGCCTTATATTTTGGCATAATTTTATTTATTTCTTTAATTTTATCAGATAATACTTTGTAAATTTCATCATCTGTTTCTACTTTATATGCTTCTTTCATTATACTTCTGTCAAAAATAATTTTTGCATTTATTTTTATATCTTCTTTATCATCTGATTGTTGTTTTCCAAATATAAATGATTCTTTTACACCTTCTATTTTATTTATTAACCCTTCCATTTCTTCTGGGAATATGTTTTTACCATTTTTTAAAACAATTACACTCTTTTTTCTTCCACAAATAAAAATATAACCATCTTCGTCAATTTTTGCTAAATCACCTGTATGAAACCATCCATCTTCTTCCATTACTTCTTTAGTTGCTTTTTCATCATTAAAATATCCAAGCATAATATTTGGTCCTTTTACAGTAAGTTCTCCCATTCCTTCTTCATTTGCATCGTCTATTCTTGCTTGCACATGTGGAAGTGGTTTTCCAATTGAGCCTACTCTAAAGTTTTCATCTGTTTCAACACCTATTACTGGTGATGTTTCTGTTAAACCATATCCTTGGCATAAATTTATTCCCCAATCTCTAAATGCATATTCTACTTCTTTGTCTAGCGCTGCTGCTCCACTAACAAATAATTTGATGTCTCCTCCAAAGATGTCATGAATACTTTTAAAGATTTCTTTCTTTTCTGCCATTGTTTTATTTCTGTTTTCTTCCATAAGTTTTTTAGTAGCTTCAAATTTTCCTTGTTTTTCAAGGTTTTTTATAATAGTTTTGTACATACTTTCATATATTGCTGGTACAAATGATGCAAAAGTTATTTTATATTCGTTTAAGTTTTCTACAATATGTCTTATTCCTTCACAAAAAGATCTTTGAGCTCCTATGTATAATGAATATAACATTCCTACTGTACATTCAAAAACATGGTGTAATGGTAAAAATGATAATATTCTATCACTTGAATCTATTGTAAGTACAGATGCAAAATCCATTACATTTGAAACTAAATTTTTATGTGAAAGTGCAACTACCTTTGATTTTGATGTTGTTCCTGATGTAAATAGCATTATATTCATTTCTTCTGGATTTATTTTTGCATCTATAAATTCTTTGTTTCCTTCTTCTATTAGTTTTTTCCCTTTTTCTATTAATTCTTTTTCTGAATAAATACCTTCATCATGTACACATGAGTCCATAGATATTAAATGTTTTAGTTTATTTTTTTCACTATATCTTATTGTTTTTATTGTTTCTTCATATTTTTTAGAATAAAATATAGCTTCTACTTCTGATCTTTCTATTAGTTCTTCTAATTCATTAGGTGGAAGTGATCTATCTAGCGGAACTACTATTCCAGTTCCACATACTACTGATAAATATGCTATTTCCCATTCATATCTATTTTCTCCAATAACTGCTATCCTTTTATTTTTTAATCCTAAACTAATTAATGCTGTTCCAAGGCTATTTATCATATCTCTTATTTCTTTGTGTGTATATGTTTTGTAATTTCCTTCACTTAATTTTATTTTGTATCCTGGTCTTTCACCATATAAATTTCCTGTTTTTTCTAACATATCTTTTAAATCTGTTACTTGTATGATATTTTTACTCATTTTTTGCTCCTCATTCCTAATATTTTATGTTTTTTAGTTTTATTTATTTTTGTAATTATAATTTTACTCTATGCTTGTTTGTTCTTCTATTTCTTTTGCTTTTTGTTGCAATTTTTCTACTATGCTATTATATTCTTCTAGCTTTTGATAATCGTTAAATAAAATTTCATTGTTTTCATTTTGCCAAGCATCTTGATTATCTACTAAATATTGATATGCTTCTATTAACAAATCAAACATTTCTGTAATTTTATTTTTATTTTCTAACATTTCATTTTGTATACTTTCTAATTCAGATGCTAAGTCGTTTATCATTATTTGGTTATATAAGTCTTCATATTTTTTACTTAAATTTTTTTCTTTTATTCTATTTTCTATATATTCTTTAGATGTCATTTCTATTAATTTATTTATTTGCTCTTCAAGGTTTGCTTTTAATGTATTTAATTCTTGAATTTTTCCTGCTAATTCTGACTTTTCGGCTGTAAATTGTAAATTTTCAACTCCCTTATTTGCTATTCCGAATTTCTTTTACTACATCTGAATATTCTTGCATATAATTTTTTATTGTTTCTTCTACTTTTGCATAATCACCACTTGTTTTTATTGCTGTATTATATTCATCTTCACCTACAACTTTGTTGCTCAAAGTTACTACTTCTTTTAATAATATATTTTGCTGTGTAAAATCAATTATTTTTGGTACTATGATTAATGCTATTACTGCAATTATAATTACAATTAATACAATAAAAAATAACTTTTTCTTTCCTTTTTTTTGGTTATTTTCATTAATTTTATTTTCTTCTATCATAAAAAACTTCCCCTTTTTTTATTTTTTATACTACTGCAAATGTTAATTCTCCTTTTGCAGCTATTTTTCCGTCTACAGTTGCTATTGCTTCTCCTATTCCTATAGGACCTTTTCTTTTTATTATTTTGACTTCTAATTTTAATGTATCTCCTGGAACTACTTGCTTTTTAAATCTTAGTTTGTCAATTCCACCAAATAAAGCATTTTTTCCTTTATTTTCTTCCATTGAAAGTATTGCAACTGCTCCTGTTTGTGCTAATGATTCTACTATTAATACTCCTGGCATTATTGGGTTTCCTGGAAAATGTCCTTTAAAATAGTATTCTTCTATTTTTACTTCTTTATATGCAGTGCAACTTTCGCCTGGTATATAATCTTCTACTCTATCAATCATTAAAAATGGCTCTCTTTGTGGTATTATTTTTTCTATTTCTTCTTTTCCTAACATTTTTTGCTTTCCTTTCGTTTTATATAATATTAAATTTAAAAAACACTTTAAGGAATTTTAAGCTATTTCTTAAAATCCCTTGGTTTAAAAGTTATTTTAGTTTTATTAGAGGCTTTCCGTAT
Organism: uncultured Clostridium sp.; assembly: GCA_930989765.1. Classification (GTDB taxonomy): domain Bacteria; phylum Bacillota; class Clostridia; order TANB77; family CAG-508; genus CAG-269. Next base: position 34,703 of record CAKNNA010000006.1, read on the forward strand.
TCTACAATATCTTCATTGTTAACACAAATTTCTACAACTTCACCATCGAATTCTGATTCTATTTCATTCATTAATTTCATAGCTTCTACAATACAAACAACTTGCCCTTTTTTTACTTTATCTCCCAATTTTACAAATGGTGGTTTGTTTGGTGCAGAGCTTGCATAAAATGTTCCTACCATTGGTGATTTTATTATTTTTAAGTTTTCTTCATCTTGCATTTCTTTTTGATCTACTTTTACTAAAGATTTTTCTTTCTGTTCTTTTACAACTGGTACTGTTAATGGTGCAGAGCCTTCAATTATGTTTGGTGCTTGGTTTGTTATAATTACTTCTTTGTTTGTGTTTTTCTTCATGCTTATTTTTATTCCTTCTGGAAATTCTATTTCTAAAGAATCTAATTTTGAATTTCCCATATCATCCATTAGTTTTTTTATATCTTTGTAATCCATTATTTTTCTCCTTACTTTTTATAATATTTTAATACTATTATCTTAATAAAAATAATTCTATTTGTCAAATTTTTTTAATAAAATTGTACTATTATGACCACCAAAACCTAATGAATTTGACATAGCATATTTTACTTCAATTTTTCTTCCTTCATTTGGTACTACATCTAAGTTACATTCTTCATCTGGCACTTTATAGTTTATTGTTGCTGGTACAAAGCCTTCATCAATTGCTTTTGCACACACAATTGTCTCTATTCCTCCTGCAGCTCCAAGAAGATGTCCTGTATGACTTTTTGTTGAACTTACCATTACTGTTTTTGCAGCTTCTCCAAATGCTGTTTTTATTGCTTGTGTCTCACAAGAATCGTTTAAATGTGTTGATGTTCCATGTGCATTTATATATGTAATTTCTTCTGGTTTTACACCTGCTTCTTGCATTGAAAGAATCATTGCTCTTGCTCCACCTTCTCCTCCTGGTGCTGGTGAAGTTATATGATATGCATCTGAAGTTGCTGCATAACCAACTATTTCAGCATATATTTTTGCACCTCTTTTTAATGCATGTTCTAGTTCTTCAATTACAACAATTCCTGCACCTTCACCCATAACAAAACCGCTTCTTTCTTTATCAAATGGTATACTTGCTCTTAGTCTATCTTCTGATTTTGTTAATGCTTTTATATTTGTAAAACCTGCAACACCAAGTGGTGTTATTGGAGCTTCTGTTCCTCCTGCTAAAACTACATCTTGATATCCATGTTTTACCATTCTATATGCTTCTCCTATACAATGTGTACCTGATGCACAAGCTGTAACCATTGCTATAGATGCACCTTTAGCTCCTATTTCTATTGCTACATTTCCTGTTGCCATATTTATTATTCCCATTGGTATATACATTGGTGATACTTTATCTGGTCCTCTTGTTACACATTTTTGGTTTTCTGTTTCTATTGTTTCTATTCCACCTATTCCTGAGCCTATTATTATTCCAACTCGCTCCATGTTTTCTTTTTCTTTGTCTAACTTAGAGTCTTCCCATGCTTCTTTAGATGCTATTATCGCATATTGTGAAAATTTATCTAAACGTTTTGCTTCTCTTTTTTCAAAGTATTTTTCTGGGTCATAATCTTTTAATTCTGCAGCTAATTTTACTTTAAAATTAGTTGTGTCAAATGCTTTTATTTTATCTATTCCACATTTTCCTTCTTTTATTCCATCCCAAAATTCTTTTGCATTGTTTCCTATAGGAGTTAAAGCTCCAAGTCCTGTTATTACAACTCTTTTTTCCATGATTTTCATTTCCTTCCTTGATTTTTTAATTTAAATGCTAATCTTCTACTTAAATCTTATTTAAATTTTTGTTACATTACCATTCCGCCATCTATATTTATTACTTGACCTGTTATATATGAACTTTCTTCTGTTCCTAAAAAATATATTAAGTTTGCAACTTCTCTTGGATTTCCCATTCTTTTTAATGGTATTTGTTCATAAATATTATTTTTGACTTCTTCTTTTAAACTTTCCGTCATATCTGTGTTTATAAATCCAGGAGCTACTGCATTTACCCTTATATTTCTTGATGCTAATTCTTTTGCTATACTTTTTGTAAAACCTATTATTCCTGCTTTTGATGCTGAATAATTTGCTTGCCCTGCATTTCCTACAACTCCAACAACAGATGATAAGTTTATTATGCTTCCGCTTCTTTTTTTCATCATATATTTTGTAACTTGTTTTGTAACTATATATGTACCTTTTAAATTTATATTTATTACTTTGTCAAAATCTTCTTCTGGCATTCTTATTAATAAATTGTCTTTTGTAATTCCTGCATTATTTACTAATACATCTATTTTTCCAAATTTTTCTATTGCCTTTTCTACAAGGTCTTGGATAGCTTGTGCGTCTGTTACATCTGCTTTTAATATTAATGATTGTACATTTTTTTCTTCAAATTCTTTTTCTAATGCTTTTACATCTGTTTTGTCTGAGACATAATTTATTACTACATTATATCCATTTTCTGCAAATTTAAGTGCAACTTCTTTTCCTATTCCTCTTGATGCACCTGTTACAAATACTACTTTTTGTTCTTCCATTTTACTTTCTTTCCTTTTATAAATATTTAGGTTTTTTTGGCTACCTATAAACCATTTTAATTTCATTAATTTATGTATATTTAAGTCTTTTTTAATTTTTATGTTCTTCTAAAAATTTTTCTAAGCTTTCTAAATTATTTATATTATATGTTTTTGCTTCTGGATTTTCTTTTTTTATAAATCCTGTAAGAGTTTTTCCGAGGTCCAATTTCTACATATTCTTCTATTTGTTCTTCTTTCATTAACCTAATAGTTTTGTCAAATCTTACTGGACTTATTATGTGGTTTGCAAGTATTTCCTTTATATTGTCTTCTTTTTTATATATTGAGCCATCTATATTTTTTATTACTTTTACTTCTCCTACTTCAAAATTTATATTTTCTAATTCTTTTTCATAAGCTTTTTTGGCTTCTATTAATTTAGTTGTATGGAATGGCCCACTTGTTTTTAATGTAATTACTTTTTTGGCTCCTGCTTCTTTTAACTTTAAGCTTGCTTCTTCTATTGCTGAGCTTTCTCCTGATATTGCTGTTTGGTTACTATAGTTGTAATTTGCTGGAACTATAAATTTTCCAAGTTTTGATATTTCTTTGCATATTTCTTCGATTTTTTTTGATTCAAGTCCTATTACTGCTGCCATTTTGTATTCTTCTTTAGGAAGAAGTGTTCCCATATATTTTCCACGTTTTTTTATTAAGTTTATTCCATCTTCAAAATCTAATATTTTTGCATATATTAATGCTGTATATTCTCCTAGGCTTAATCCTGCTGCATATTTTGCTTCTATTTCATATTTTTCTAATATTTTTAATATTGCAAGACTTGTAACTAAAATTGCAATTTGTGTGTTTTCTGTTTTGTTTAAAACTTCTTCTGGACCTTCAAAACATATTTTTTTTATATCCATTTTTGAAATTTCGCTTGCTTTTTCATATACTTTTCTTGCTTCTTCATATTTTTCATAAATATCTTTTCCCATTCCTAGACTTTGGGCTCCTTGACCTGGAAATAAAAATGCTCTTTTCATTGTTTTCTCCTTTACTATTTTTTTATTTGCTATATTTTTAGTATTTTAAATTGTTAAAAGTATACTTCCTGTGTTTAATCCTCCACCATATCCAAGTAAGATTATTTTGTCTCCTTCTTTTAGTTCGTTTTTTTCTATTAGGTCATCTAGTGCTATTGGAATACTTGCACAAAATGTATTTCCTACTTTTTCTATATTTGTATATATTTTTTCTTCTTTTATTTTTAGCCTACTTGCTATTGATTTTATTATTTTTTTGTTTGATTGGTGTGGGATTATATATTTTATATTTTCCAATTTTTCATTTGATTTTTGCATTAATTCTTTAATGTTTGCTATTGTTTCTGTTACTGCATATTTGTATATTTCTTTTCCGTTCATGTATATTTTAGTATCTTTTTGGCTTTTTAAGATTTCACAATTAGTTGAGTTTGATTTTATGTTTGACATTATATTTTGCAGTATATCTTTTGAGTTTGTTTCTTTAGCTTCTATTAGTGTTGCTCCTGCTCCATCTGATAGTATTATGCTTGTATTTATGTCTTTTTCGTCTGTGTATTCTGAAAGTTTATCTACTCCTATTATTAGAGCTTTTTTTGCTTTTTTTGCTTGCATGTATGTTATGGCTATATCAAATGCTGCTACATATCCATTGCATCCTGCTAAAATGTCTATACAGTTTGCATTTTTTAGATTGAATTCTTTTTGTATGTAGTTTGATATTCCAGGCATATAGCTTTCTGGAGTTGTTGTTGCAACTATTATTAGGTCTATTTTTTCTGCTAGATTTTTCTTATTTAATTCTTTTTGCAAAAGGTTATTTGTTGCTTTTATTGCAAGTTCTTTTATGCTTTCTTCTTTTGCATAATATCTTATCTTTATTCCAGTTCTTTTTTCTATGAAGTTTTTTTCTAAGTTTAGCTTTTCTTCAAGCTCTTCATTTGTTATTTTATTTTTGGGTAAGTATTTTCCTGTGGCTATTATTTTTATATTTTCCATGTTGTACCTCTTCTTTTTTTATTCTATATATTTATATAATATTTTTCTAATTTTTTCTATTAGAATGGGTGGTCAATTGGTTGGATTTTAAAAAACTGTGAAAAAACAAGATTTTCTTTCTTGGTTTTTTCACAGTTATATTTTAATATACTTCCATTTTTACTTCTTTATTTTTTAATTCAATATAAATGGCAAGTGTAAAAATACTAATTTATTTTATCTAAAAATCTTTTATTCTAAAATTCTACATCTTATCTGGCATTTCAATTCCAAGAAGCTTTGCACCAGCTTTTAATACTATTCCAGTTCCATAAGTTAAATACACTCTTGCATTTTTTATATCTTCATCATCACAAATTATCTTATTATCATTATAAAAATTACTAAAGCTTTGTGCAAGTTCTATTAAATATCTTGCAAGTAAAGATGGTTCATTTTTCTTAATTACATCTTGCAGAATTCCTTTAAAATCATAAAGCTTTTTTATAACTTCTAGACTTGCTTCATCTAAAAGACAACTAAAATTTAAGTCTTCTAATCTTGGAAGCTTTTTAACTTTTTCTAAAACACTTTTTGTTCTTACATAAATATATTGTATATATGGTCCTGTTTCTCCATTAAAGTTTAATACTAAATCCCAATCAAAAATTTGGTCTTTTATAATTGTTGTACATAAATTATTAAAAACTACTGCACCTATACCAATTTTTTTAGCATTTTCTTCTTTTTCTTCCATATTTGGATTTTTTTCATTTATTATATCTAATACCCTTCTTATTGCTTCATTTAATAGTTCATTTACTTTTATAACATTTCCTTCTCTTGTGGACATTTTTCCTTCCTTAAGTCTTGTCATACCATATGCAACATGTATTAATCCATCTGTATATTTTTTATCTAATCCTAAGTATTTTGCAACTTCAAATATTTGTTTAAAATGTAAATTTTGTTCATATGCTACTACATATAAGCATTTATCAAAATCATAGTTTCTTGCTCTATATAAAATTGCTGCTAAGTCTCTTGTTGCATATATAGATGAACCATTTGATTTAGCTATTATACAAGGTGGCATTCCTTTATCCTCTAAATCTACAATTTTTGCTCCTTCTGATTCTACAAGTTTTCCATTTTTTTCAAGTAAATCAATTACTTCTTGGGTTTTATCTTTATAAAAAGCTTCTCCTTTTAGTGAATCAAATTTTACTCCTAATAAGTCATATGTTTTATAAAATTCTTTTAAACTTAAATCTCTAAACTTTTGCCAAATTTCAGTACAATATTTATCTCCATCTTCAAGTTTTTTAAAATTGTCTCTGCATTTTTCAAGTACTTCTTCATCTTGTTTACATAAATCATTAATTCTTATATAAATTTTTGTTAGTTCTTCTATTGGGTTTTCGTCAATATTATATTCGCTTCCCCATCTTTTATAGCCTTCTATCATTTTGCCAAATTGTGTTCCATAATCTCCTAAATGGTTAATTCCTATTGTATTATATCCTAAATACTTATATATATTATATAAAGCTGCACCTATTACAGTTGTTCTTAAATGTCCTATATGGAATTCTTTTGCTATATTGGGTGATGAATATTCTACTATAATATTTTTTCCTTTTCCTTCTTCTGATGAGCCATATTCTTCCTTTTTGTCTTTAATTTCTTCTAAAACTTCTTTTACTAATCTATTTTTATTTACAAAAAAGTTTAAATATCCACCTGCTACTTCTACTTTTTCTATTATGTCTTTTTCAATTTCTATGTTTTCTTTTATTTCCTTTGCAATTAGGTTTGGAGATTTTTTAAGGTCTTTTGCAAGCTTAAAACAAGGAAATGCAAAATCTCCATTTTCTTTATTATTTGGCTTTTCTATAAAACCTTTTAATTCATCTATTTTATTTTCATTTTCTATATTTGTTTCTTTATTCAAAACTTTTTCTATACTTTTTGCTATAATTTCTTTAAAATCTATCATATACTTCATCCATTCTGTTTTATAATTATTTAAAAATGTTTCATTTTATCTTCTTTATTATAACTGATTATTAATATAATTCCATGAGTCTTTGCACATATCTTCTAGTGTTTTTTCTGCTTCCCATCCTAATTCTTCTTTTGCTTTTTTAGGGTCTGCAAAACATTCTGCTATATCACCCGGTCTTCTAGGTGTTATTTTATATGGTACATTTTTGCCTGTTGCTTTTTCAAAAGCTTTTACCATGTCTAGTACACTATATCCAACACCTGTTCCAAGATTATATATAAATAGTCCTTTTCCTTCTTTTTCAAGTTTGTTTAATGCTGCAACATGACCTTTTGCTAAATCTACAACATGGATAAAATCTCTTACCCCTGTTCCATCTTTTGTATTATAGTCATTTCCAAAAACTGATAATTCTTTTAATTTTCCTGCTGCAACTCTTACAATGTATGGCATTAAATTATTTGGTACTCCTTTTGGCTCTTCACCAATTAAACCACTTTTATGTGCTCCTACTGGGTTAAAATATCTTAATATACATATATCCCAAGAATTATCTGAATTATATATATCTTTTAAAATTTGCTCTATATATAATTTTGTTGTTCCATATGGATTTGTTGTTCCTCCTATTTTACTATTCTCTGTTATTGGAACAGTTTCTGGGTCTCCGTATACTGTTGCAGATGAGCTAAATATAAATTTTTTTACATTATGCTTTTTCATGGTTTCTAGTAATGTAAGAGCACCTGATATATTGTTCTTGTAATATTCAATAGGGTTTTTTACAGATTCACCTACACTTTTATATCCTGCAAAATTCATTACTGCATCAATGCTATTTTCTTTAAATACATTATCTAGTTCTTCTTCATTTAAGTAATTTACTTCATAAAATTTAAAGTCTTTTCCTGTTATTGTTTTTATTGCTTCTAATGATTTTTTGTTACTGTTTGAAAAATTGTCTATTATTATTATGCTATGTCCAGCATTTAATAATTCAATTGCTGTATGGCTTCCTATATATCCTGCACCACCTGGTAATAATATGTTCATTATAAAATCATCCCTTCTTTTTTATTATCATATGTAATAATTTTGCTTTATTCTTTTTCTATTACTATTCCCTCTTTTGTGTCTTTTATAATGTATCCTTTTTTATTTATTTCTTCTCTTATTTTATCTGCTTTTTCATAGTCTTTATTTTGCTTTGCAATTTTTCTTTCTTCTGCGAGTTTTGTTATTTCTTCTGGTATGTTTTCTGTTTCTTCATGTTTTGGATTTCTATTTATTTCTATAGCAAGTACTGTATCAAATTTTTCTAGTAAGTTTGCGATTTTTTTGCTCTTTTTAGGGAATCTAATTGCTTCCCATACAAAACTTAAGGCATATGGCATATTCATATCATCATTTATTGCCTTATGAAAATTTTCTTCTATATTTTTTATTTTTTCTTCTTCTTCTTTATTTAATTCATCTTTTCCATTTTTGTGTGCTTGATATCCAGCGCGCATTCTTTCTAGAGATTTTGATGTTGCATCTATTGCATCCCATGTAAAGTTTAATTTCATTCTGTAACTACTTGTATAGCAAAATAGTCTATACACTAGTGGGTCATATCCTTTATTTATTATATCTTTTAATAAATACACATTTCCTAAGCTTTTTGACATTTTTCCACCATTTACTAATAGATATTCTCCATGTATCCAGTATCTTGCTGGAATTTTTCCACATAACCCTTTACTTTGTGCAATTTCATTTTCATGATGTGTTGGAATTAAGTCTATTCCTCCTGTATGAATGTCAAACTCTTCTCCTAAGTGTTTTCTAGACATTGCTGAACATTCTATATGCCATCCTGGATAACTTTTTCCCCATGGACTATCCCATTTCATTAAATGATTTTCTGGTGCTTTTATCCATAAAGCAAAATCATATGGATTTTTCTTTTCTTTGTCAACTTCTACTCTTGCTCCTGATTTTTGTTCTTTTAAGTTTATCCCTGAAAGTATTCCATATTTATCTAGTTTAGATACATCAAAATATATAGCAGTTGAAGTTTCATATGCATATCCATTTTTCATTAATTCTTTTACATATTCAAGCATTTCATTTATATATTCTGTTGCTCTGCAAATTATTTCTGGCATTTCTATATTTAAGTTTTTTAAGTCTTCAAAAAATAACTTAGTATAATGTTTTGCTATTTCTTCTGGCGATTTATGTTCTTCTTTTGCTGATTTTAACATTTTGTCTTCACCTTCATCTCCATCTGAAACTAGGTGACCTACATCTGTTATATTCATAACATGTTTTATTTTATAACCATTATATTTTAATACTCTTCTTAGTACATCTTGAAATATATTTGTTCTTAAATTTCCTATTGTTGCATCTTTATATACTGTTGGTCCACAAGAATAAATTTTTACTTGCTTTTTATCTATTGGATAGAATTTTTCTTTTTTCTTTGTTAATGTGTTTGTAAAATATATATCCAATCTTATTTTCTCCTTGAATTATATTTAGGCTTAAGGTGCCTATAAAACCTATATTTCTTGCTTATATATGAACTAATTTTATAATCTAATTTTATTTTTTATAATCCACATATAGCAAGAAATTTTTTAATTTTCTTTTGAGGTATTTGTATTTCCTGAGGTGTTTGTATTGTTTCCAGCCGTATTTTTTCCTCCTGAGGTATTTGTGTTATTCCCTGATGTATTTGTTCCTCCTCCTGAAGTATTTGTTTTATTTCCAGCTGTATTTGTTCCTCCTCCTGAGGTATTTGTTTTGTTTCCGGCTTGTATTTGTCCCTCCTCCAGAAGTGTTTGTATTATTTCCTGAAGTATTTGTTCCTCCTGAGGTATTTGTGTTATTTCCGGTTTGTATTTGAATTATTTTCTGGCTTTTCTTCTTTAGTATGTATTGTACATGTTGCTGTTATTTTAGCATTTCCTTTTGCAGATGATCCTTGAATTGGTTTCCATAAACCTAGTTCTTCTTTTGGGATTGTTCCACCATAACTTCTATTTTCTGTATTTGGACAAAATTCTGTTGCAAGTTTTCCAGAATCTTTACATATTTTTTGTACTCCATGTCCTTCACAGGTTTCTGGTAAATTATCTTCTGTAAATATTTCTGTATATTTGTCTGTACAACTTGATGTTGCAAGACATCCTGTTGTTCTGCATACTGTTTTTTCTACTATTCCAGTTGGTTTATTAAAGGTTTTATTTTCTAAGTCTTTGTGTATGTCTTTCATTATATTTGACCATATTTGACCTGCTGGATTTCTACCACTATATACTACTTCTTCTGGTGTATCATATCCAAACCAACATGCTGCAGAATAATAAGGTGTCATTCCACAAAGCCATCTATCATAATTATCATCTGTAGTTCCTGTTTTAGCACAGGTTTCTATTCCCGGAATTTTACAATAGGTTGCTGTTCCATATGATGCTGTAACTGGCTCCATAGTTATTGATCTTGTTATATATGCATTTTGTTCTGAAATTACTCTTTGAGTTTTTTGGTTTGGTGTAAGTACTACATTTCCATTTATATCTGTAACTTTAGTATAAAAGGTTGGCTCTATATATACACCATCATTTGCAATTGAACCATATGCTGCTGCCATCTCAAGTGGGCTTATTCCATCTGTAATTCCACCTATTGCTAAACCTAATACATTGTCTGTTTTTCCTTGTCCACTTTTGTCTTCTCCATCTTTATACAATGTTGAAATTCCCATTTTTCTTAAATAGTCTATTGATTTATTTGGTGTTAATTCTCTCATTATCTTAACTGCTGGAACATTTTGTGATCTTCCTATAAATTCTCTTATACCTATTAGACCTTTATATACTTTATTATCATTTTTAGGTTTATAGTCTTTTCCAAATAATGTCCAAACATCATCATATACTGTTGCAGCTGTAATTATTTTTTCTTCTAAGGCTGGTGCTACATCTGCTATTGGTTTTATTGATGATCCTGTTTGCCTTACCATTTGTGTTGCTCTATTCCATCCTGTTGCTGTTTGGTCTTGATTTAATTCTCCTCCTACTGCTACAACATATCCTGTTTTATGGTCTATTATTGCCATTCCTGCTTGTGCATGTTCATTTTTTAATGTTCCATCACTATTTTTTGCTCTTCCTTTTAATTGATATGTTGCTTTTTTAAATTCTTCTTCAACTCTAGATTGGATTCCTGTATCTACTGTTGAATATATTGTAAGTCCACTTCCATATACATATTTTTCTGCAAATTCTCTTGACACATTTTTTTCTTCCATTACTTGTTCTACTACTTGATTTAATGTTGCAGATGTGTGGTATGAATATGAACTGCCTGATACTATGTTTCCTTTTGTAAATTGCAAGCCTGCTTCTACTTTTGCTACTGCTGCATTATATTCATCTTCATTTGTAATATATCCTTGATCTTTCATTTCTTTTAATACTGTTAATGTTTTATTTTTTCTAAGTTCTGCAAGCTCTGTTTGGTCTTTAGATTCATCATATGGGTTATATGTATTTGGTGAACTATTTATTCCTGCTAAAAATGCACATTCTGCTAAGTCTAAGTCTTTTGCGCTTTTGGCAAAATAATATTGTGCTCCAAGTTCAACACCATGAAGGTTGTCTCCACCTACAAATAAGATATTTAAATATAACTCTAATATTTGATCTTTTGAAATCATTCTTTCTACTTGATATGCTTTTGCCCATTCTCTTACCTTACGCATTATTCCAGCAATTCCTGAAGAATCCTTATCTCCTGTTATATTTTTTACTAATTGCTGTGTAATTGTACTTCCTCCATATGAAGAACCACCTTTAAATAAAGTATTAAAAATTGCTCCAGCAGTTCTCCAAATATCTACTCCACTGTGTTCATAAAATCTTTTATCCTCTATTGCTACATATGCTTTTGGCAGGTATTCTGACATTTCATCTAGTGTTACAATTTTTCTTTTTTCTTCACTACTTAAATTTGCAATAACATTTCCATCTTGGTCTACTACTACTGAATTTGCAATTCCTATAGTTAAATCTTCTTTTGTTATTTTAAAATCATCTCCAAATAAGCCAAAAAATATTGCAGCTACTATTCCTGCACCAATTACACATAACAATAATATTAATATTATAATTATTTTTATTGCTAGTGAAAGTTTTGGATGTTTTTCTGAAAATTTTTGCTTTTTACCATTCTTACCTTTTTGGTTTTTACCTTGATTCTTGGTTTGCTTATTCTTTACTGTTCCTACAACTTTTGTTTTATCATCTACTTTTTGCCATTTTGCATCTTTATTTGCTACACCTTTTTTGGTATTTGAGTTTTTACTTGTTTTGTTATATTGTTTTGTTTTCTCATTGTTATAATTTTTTTTATTCCTATTATTGCTACTTGGCATTTTGTATACCTCCTTGTCAATTAGAAATTTTGACAAATCTATTATATTATATTTTTAATAAAAAATAAAGGTTTTAGTTAAATTTTTAAGGTATTTTTAAGATTTTGAGCCAAAAAAAGCTATTTGCTGATATAGACGTCATCATTAACTTGCCAATGGGGACGGAGCAAAATGGCAATTTTTCTTTTTTCAATGGTGCCATTTGGATGATAATGCCTATTTAAGTTAATGAACTTTAAGGAACGTCCCTAAAGTTCACCATTTAAAGTATATAGCTTCTCAATTTTTACATTGTCCTTTAAAATTTTTTCTCTTACATTTATATAAGGTTGTTCTTTATAAAATTGAGCTTCATATATTTCTTTTGGAAAATATTTATTGTCATTTATATTATATTCTTTTTCGGTTTTGTATGATATTTCATAATCGTTTATTATTGTTCCATTAAATCTTTTTTTATTTATTTTCATGTTTCCTAGAATATTAACAATTATTGCATTTTCGTTTATATTATATTGGTTTAATAGTTCTTTGGGAAAGTCATAGTTTAATATTATTTTTGCTTTTGTAAGTGATTTTCTTTTATTATTTGCTATTATTAGTGAAATTCCTAAATCTTTTAGAATTTTGCTTTCGATTTTTCTTAGTTTTTCCATATGGTTTGTTATAATATTTATACTTTTATATTGTTTTGCAAATTCTTTTATATTTTGAATTACTACATCTTCTATATCATTTACTAAAATATAAAGACTTGTTTCTTCTTTTTTTAAATCTTGTTTTTTTAGTATGTATTCTAGTATTTCTATTGAAATTCTTGGGAATATCCATCTTCCATCTATTAAATCAAAATTTTCTTGGTTTAATGTGTCTATTATTTTTTGGCTTTTATGAATATTTTTGCTTAGTACTAGTTTTTTACTTGATTGTTTTTTTAATATTTTTACTAATTTTTTTGCAATTTTTTCTTCGTCTATTATTAACTTTTTTTGCATTTTATTATTGTTTTCTTCTAAATTTGTCTCTATTTTTTCTTTAGATATTGGCAAAATAATTTTATCTGAATCTATTATTATTTTGTTTAATATTTTATTTATAATTTTAGGCTTGTCATCTTCTTGAATATAGTACATAAAAATCACCTCACATTTTAAATATATGTGAGGTGATTTTTTTTTATTACTTTTTTATTTTATAGTTAATTATATTATAATATCTCTTTTTAGTTTAGAATCTTTTATTATTCCAAGTCCAATGAATTTATTACAATAAATTTTATACAATCCATCATCTTCATTTTTCTTTAAGCTAACACCATTTAAAAATTTTGATAGTTCTATTTCATTTATGTTAATATTATTTAAATTACAAAATATATCTTCTATGGTGATAACTTTACTTTTTAAATTTTCTAATACTTTTTCTTTATTACTAGAACTTTCTAATATTTCTTCAATTTCTTCTATATTAACACTTTGATTAATTGAAAAACTTCCAGCTTTTGTTCTTAGTAAATCATGCATGTATCCAATTGTTCCTAAATCTTCTGCAATTTTTTCGCATAAGCTTCTTATATATGTGCCTTTACTACATTTAACATTAAGTTTAATGGTATTTTCGTTTTTATTAATTTCAAGTAATTTAAGTTCATAAATATTAATTGGTCTTGGCTTAATTTCGACTTCTTCGCCTTTTCTTGCGTATTCATATAGTTTTTTTCCATTAACTTTAATTGCTGAATATATTGGTGGTGTTTGCATTTGAATACCTGTATTTTTATTTAAAATTTTTTCTATGTATTCTTTTTCTAAGATTTTTTTATCTACTTTTTCTTCTTTTAATATTTTTCCTTCTTCGTCTAAAGTATCTGTTTTAATTCCTAGTTTTAATATAACTACATATTCTTTATCATGGTTTATTAGGTATTTTGAACATTTAGTAGCTTTTCCAATTAATATCTGCAAAACTCCATGTGCTAGTGGGTCTAATGTTCCTGTATGCCCTACTTTTTCATTAAATACTTTTCTTACTTTATATACTACATCAAAAGAAGTTATTCCCTTTGGTTTGTTTACAACTAATATTCCATCCATATTTTACCTTCTTTTTTATTTATAATAAAATTGCTCCAAAAGTTGTTTATTTTAAACTAACTTTTGGAGTATTATAGCATTTTATATTCGCTATAAATGTTTTTTTACTTCTTTCATTATTTTTTCTTTAACTTGTTCTTGAGTTCCTTGAACTAATGCTCCTGCTGCATTTGGATGACCTCCTCCTCCAAATGCATAGCATATGTCTGACACATTTATATTTCCATTTGAACGCATTGAAACTTTATAAAAATTTTCATCTTTTTGTCTAATAAATATAGAAATTTTTACTCCTTCTATACTTCTACCATTTTCTACTATACCTTCATGGTCTCCTGCTTCTGAATGTACTTCTTCTTCATCTTTTAAATTCATATATGTAAAGGCAACTTTGCCTTCCTCTAGTAATTCTAGCCTATTCATAGTTCTTTTCATAAGCTCAAAATTTGATTTTGTTTTTGTTTCTAAAACTCTTTTATATATATCAGAAACATTTACTCCCTTTCTTAAAAGCTCTGCTGTAAATTCAAATGTTTCTGCTGTTACACTAGGATATTTAAATCCTCCTGTATCTGTTATAATTCCTGTTAATATTGCACTTCCTATGTCAATATCTATGTTTATATTAAAATATTCAAACATTCCTACTAAAATTTCACAGCAAGCAGGTGCTACAGGATTTACAAAATTTATATCTCCATACATTGTATTACTTCCATGGTGGTCAATTACAATGCCTTTTTTTGCTTCTTCAAAATACTCTCTTCCAACTAATCTTTTTAAATCTGCACAATCGAGTGAAATTGCTAAATCATATTTTTCTATGTCTGATTTAAGTTTTACTTCATTTGCCCCAGGCAAAAATTCAAAGGTTCTAGGAAATTCTTTTATTATTACATCTGATTTTTTTCCAAGGGCTTTTAATGCTAAATGCATTGCTATACTACTACCAATTGCATCTCCATCTGGTGTTTCGTGTGTTAATACTATTATAGAATTTGCAAGTTTTATTTCTTCTAAAATATTATCTAGTGTCATTGCTTTTTTCCTTTCTTTATTTTAACTTTTATTTTTCACTTTTTGGTAATATTTCCTTTAAAATATTATCAATTTTAGCACCATACTCTATTGAATCATCTAGCTCAAAAATAAGTTCTGGAGTATTTCTTAAATTTACTTTTTTAGCTAATTCTGTTCTTATAAAACCAGCTGATTTTTTTATTGCCTCTAATGTATTATTTAGATTTTTAGAATTTAAAATACTTATATATACTTTAGCATATTTTAAATCCTGTGTTACTTTTACTTTTGTAACACTAATTAATCCTGTAACATTGGGATTTTTTAATTCATATCCTATAATTTGGCTCAAGGCTTTTTTGTATTCTTCATCAATTCTTTCCATTCTGCTTTTATTACTTGGCATTTACTTCACCTCTTCTTGTTATTTAAATTTTTTTCTAATGTGTAATTCTATCTCAATTTAAACTTTAAGATACTAATTATCTTTTTATTTCTTCCATTACATATGCTTCTATAGTATCTCCTTCTTTTATGTCATTATAATTTTCAATTTGAATTCCACATTCAAATCCTTTTGATACTTCTTTTGCATCATCTTTAAATCTTTTTAAAGTTGCAATTTTACCGTCATGTATAACTACATTGTCTCTTATTATTCTTACACCTGCATTTCTTTCTACTTTACCTGTTAAAACAAATGCTCCTGCTATTGTTCCTACATTTGAGATTCTGAATGTTTGTCTTACTTCTGCTGTTCCTATTATTTTTTCTTCATATTTTGGATCTAGCATTCCTTTCATTGCCATTTCAACATCTTCTATTGCTTGATAAATTATTGAGTATTGTTTTATTTGAGTTTCGTCTCTTTCTGCCATTTCTTTTGCTGTTTTGGTTGGTCTTACATTAAATGCTATTATAATTGCATTTGACACTTTTGCAAGCATTACATCTGTTTCTGTTACTGCTCCAACAGCTGAATGTATTACTTTTACTTTTACTTCTTCATTTTCCAATTTTTCCATTGATTGTTTTACAGCTTCAACTGACCCTTGTACATCTGCTTTTACTATTAAGTTTAATACTTTTAGTTTTCCTTCTTCCATTTGGCTAAACAAGTTATCTAATGTTACTTTTGTATTTGCATTTATTGCTTGTTCTCTTGCTTGACGTTTTCTTCTTTCTATTAGGTGTTTTGCTGTTTTTTCATCTTTTACTTCATAGAAAATATCTCCAGCTTCTGGTACTTCTGTTAAACCTGTTATTTCTACAGGTGTTGAAGGTCCTGCTTGCTTTACTTTTTTGCCTTTATCATTTGTCATTGTTCTTATTCTTCCTATTGATGAACCAACTACAATTGTATCTCCTAAATCTAAAGTTCCTCTTTGAACTAACATTGATGCAACTGCTCCTTTTGATTTATCAAGTCTTGCCTCTATTACTACACCTTTTGCTTGTTTGTGTGGATTTGCTTTTAATTCTAATACATCTGCTTCAAGTAATACCATTTCTAGCAATTGGTCTATATTAGTATTATTTCTTGCTGATATTGGTACACATATTGTATCTCCACCCCATTCTTCTGGTACTAAATCATATTTCATCAATTCTTGTTTTACTTTTTCTATGTTACTATCTGGCAAGTCTATTTTGTTTATTGCTACTATTATTGGAATTCCTGCTTGTTTTGCATGGTTTATTGCTTCTACTGTTTGTGGCATTACACCATCATTTGCTGCAACAACTAAGATTGCTATATCTGTAATTTGTGCTCCTCTTGCTCTCATTGCAGTAAATGCTTCATGTCCTGGTGTATCTAAAAATGTTATTTGTCTGTCATTTATATTTACAGTGTAAGCTCCTATTGCCTGTGTTATTCCTCCTGCTTCTCCTTCTATTACATTTGTTTTTCTTATTGCGTCTAAAAGTGATGTTTTTCCATGGTCAACATGCCCCATTACTACTACTACTGGAGGTCTTGTTTCTAGCTCTTCTTCTTTGTCTTCTGATTCATCAAATAATATGTCTTCTTCTGTTATAGTTTCTTTCTTTTTAGCTGTTATTCCAAATTCTCCAGCAATTAAAAATGCTGTGTCAAAATCTATTTCGTTGTTTATTGTTGCCATTATTCCATATCCTAATAACTTTTTAATAACTTCTGCTGTAGTTTTTTTCATTTCTTGAGCTAAATCTTTTACTGTTATTGTTTCTGGAATTTCTATTTCTGTTAGTTTAAATATTTTTTGTTTATTTCTTTCTTCATCATTTTTTACTTTTTTCTTGCCTCTTCTACCTCTTTGTGTTGTTAAATCATAGTAGTCTAACATTCCACCGTCTTGTTCGTCAAACATATTTGATAATCTATTTGCTTGTTTTAGTGTTTTTAGTTTTCCTTCATCAAAACTAGAATTATCATTTCTTCTATTTTTTGATTTTTTATTTGTTTTATTTTCTTCAAATTTATTATTACTTTTTTGTTTGTCTATGTTTTTATTATATTCTCTGACAGTTTCTTTTTCTGGTATATCTTGGGACATTATGTTTTTAATATTTTTTTCTATTCCTCTTTCATCTAGTGCTCTTTTTTGTCCATTATAATTTTGGTTTCCATAATTTCTTCCATTTTTATTTTCATTATATTTGTTATGATTTCCTTCATTATTGTATCTAGTTTTATAGTTTTGCTTATTATTGTTATTATAATTGCTATTTTTATTGTTATTAGTTCTTTCTTTTCCAAAATTATTTGATTGACGATTTTGCTTATTATCTTCAGAAAAATCTCTTTTTTTATCAGGTTTTGTTTGCACTTTTACATTTATATTTTCTTGCATATATTGTTTGTTTTCTCCTTGCTCTTTTTCTTCTTTATTTTTTTGTTCTATAATTTCATTTTTTATATCTTTTTCTTGCATTTGTTTTGTGTTTTCTTTATTTTGTAATTGTTCTTCATTTAATTTTTTTTCTTTTTTGATTGTTTCTTGTTTAGTTTTTATCTCTATGTCTGATTTTTGCTCTACTTGTTCTTGTTTTTGCTTTTTTTCTGGATTAGCTTCTTCTTTTACTTCTTCTTTTTTGTTTAACCCAAATAATTCACTTACTGTTTTTGGTTTATTTGTTCTATTACGATATACTATATTAAAATCCTTGTTTTGTTTTCTTTCTATAAATCCAACATTATTATTTTTTCTTGTTTGTTCCTCGCTTTTTTCTTTTCTTTCTGGCTCGTCTGTTATTATAACTTCTCTTCTAATGATAACAGGTGCTTTTTGGTCTTTTGTTTTGTTTACTTCTTTATTTTGCTCTTTTTTTGTCTCTTTTATATTTCCTTTTTCTGATTTTTCGTTTACTTTTTCTTTCATTTCTTCATCTTGCTTTTTTTCTTCGTTTACTGCTAATTTTGTTTCAATTTGTTTTGCTTCTTCTTCACTTACACCACTTAAATGACTTTTTGCTTCTATATTTAATTTATTTGCCATTTCTAATACTTCTTTACTGGTTAAGCCTAGTTTTTTTGCTATTTCATGTATTTTTATCTTACCCAATAAAATCACCCCCATCATATTTTTTTTGTATTTCTTTGGCTAAATTTTTATCTTTTATTCCTATAATTGCTTTATTAGACTTGCCTATTGCTTTACTTAAATTTTCTATTGTTTGCATTATTATACATTTTATATTGTTTTCTTTGCATATATTTTGAAATTTGTTTTTTGTTCTTTCTGAGCTATTTTCTGCAATTATTACTAATTCTACTTTTTTATGGTTTATTTCATTTTCTACACTATCTGCCCCGAAGCATATTTTTCCGTGCTTTTGCAGATAAACCTATTAAACCTAATATTTTATTATTTACCAAGTATTACACCTCTTAAACTTTCATAAATTTCTTGTGATATTTTTGTTTCTAATACTTTCTCTAGCCTTTTTGATTTTATAACTTTTTCTAGACATTCTATGTTATCACATATATACGCGCCTCTTCCATCTTGTTTGCCATTTTTATCTACAAATATTTCATTATTTTTGTTTTTTACTATTCTTATTAGCTTATTTTTGTCTTTTTTTTGCATACAGCCCATACAAGTTCTTTGTGGTAAACTTTTCATAGCTTTGTCCCCCATTTTATTTTATGTTTTTATTAAGTTTTTATCACTTTTTTGCTTATCTTTCTAATTATTTTTTGTTTTTTAATCTCAAATTCTTGTTTTAGTTTTCTTTAAGAATTTTCTTTTGCATCTACTGTTTGCTCATTTTCTGCTTCTTGCATTTTTTCTAGATATTCTCTGAATTGTGTTTCTGATTTTATATCTATTTTCCAGTTTGTAAGTTTTGCTGCAAGTCTTGCATTTTGTCCTGATTTTCCAATTGCTAGAGATAATTGGTCATCTGGTACTATTACTTGTGCGAATTTTTCGTCTTGTTTTATGTCTACCGCTAATATTTGTGCTGGAAGTAATGCTGATGCTATATATATACTTGGGTCTTCATTCCATTCTATTACATCTATTTTTTCTCCATTTAATTCGTTTATTACATTTTGAATTCTAACTCCCTTTTGCCCTACACAAGAACCTACTGGGTCAATATTTGGGTCTGGTGAGTATACTGCAACTTTGCTTCTATAGCCTGCATCTCTTGATACACTTTTTATTTCTATTACACCTTCATATATTTCTGGTATTTCAAATTCTAGAAGTTTTCTTACAAAATCTGGGTGACTTCTTGATACTATTACTTGTGGTGCTCCTTTTTGTCCTCTTTCTACTTCTAGTACATATCCTTTTATTTTTTGGTTTACTTTATAGTGTTCTGTTGGTATTTGTTCTTTATGTGGCATTACTCCTTCTAGTTTTCCTAGGTCCATTACTACTATGTTTTTGTCTGCTTTTTGAATTATTCCAGATACTATTTCACCTTTTCTGTCGTTAAATTCATTGAACACTATGTCTCTTTCTACTTCTCTTAGTTTTTGTATTATTACTTGTTTTGCTGTTTGTGCCGCTATTCTTCCAAAATCTTTTGGTACAATTTCTACTTCTACTTGATCTCCTAATTTTAATGATTTATTTATTTTGTGTGCATCTTCTAGACTTATTTCTAAAGCTGGGTCTTTTGCTACTTCCATTATTTCTTTTATTGCATATACATGTGTTGCTCCAGTATTTCTGTCTATATCTACTTTTACATTTTCTAAAGAGTCAAAGTTTCTTTTATATGCTGTAACTAGTGCTGTTTCTATTGAGTCTAAAATATATTCTTTTTTTATTCCTTTTTCTTTTTCTAATTCTTCTAAAGCTAATATTAATTCTTTATTATCTATAGCTTTCATTTTTTATTCCTCCTTTAATTCCATTTATATACTGTTTTTATTTGAGATATATTTTTTCTTTGCAATATTATTTCTTTGTTTTCTTCTGTTTCTATTGTTAGCTCTTCTTTATTATAACTTTTTAAATTTCCTATGTGTTCTTTTTTTCCTGTTTCATCTTTTTTGAATAGTTTTACTTGAATTTCTACTCCAATATTTTTTTCTAGTTGTGAATCCTTTCTAATTACTCTTTCTATTCCTGGTGATGATACTTCTAAATAGTATTGTTCTTTTATATAATCTGCTTGGTCTAAAATTTCATTTATTTCATTACTAACTTTTTCACAGTCATTTAGGTCTATTCCTTCTTTTTTGTCTATAAATATTCTTAAATAATGGTCTTTTCCTTCTTTTGCATATTCTACATCATATAGTTCATAACCTATTTTTTCTATCTTGGACTTTATTAATTTTTCTACTTTTTCTTCTATATTTGCCAAAATATACCTCCTTTTATTTGCATAAGTAAAGAGTGGGATTTGCTCCCACTCTTCTTGCCGTTTGTCTTCTTTATTATTATACCCACTTTTTTCAAAAAATGCAAGTATTTTTTGAAAATTTTATGAAAAATGTGCAATTATTGATACAATTCACAGCTCAGAATAAATCGCTTTTGGGATGTACTTTGATAAAATTTATGTAATGACGAATGCGCAAGGAATAGAT
>CAKNNA010000007.1 GCA_930989765.1 uncultured Clostridium sp.
ATATATCAATGTTTGTTAAGATATTTATAAGTAATTAATTTTTATACTTAATTAATAACACAAATAAAAAAATAAACACAAATCCCCATACCACAAAAAATAACAAGTAAAAAGATTTTTGAATCTCTACTTGTTATATTAATTTATTAAAAATTTAAAATTTATCTTATTTCAAAGCATCTTCGCCAGAATCATCTATGTTTAATTCAAAATTAGTTTTTCTGTTCCTATATTCAATATAATCCTCAACCAAAATTTTAACAATGGCAATAACAGGTACTGCTAAAAACATACCAAGTACTCCAAAGAATGCTCCTCCAACAGTTACTGCAAATATTACAAGTAATGGACTTATTTTAAGCGATTTACCTACTATTTTTGGATTTATTATATTTGCATCTATTTGTTGCAAAATAATAACTACAATAATCATCCATATTGTTTGTGACAAGCCTCCTGTAATTAGTGTAATAACTGCAGATATTATGCAAGCTATAATTGCACCAAAGTATGGAATCATATTAAACAATCCTATAAATGCTCCTAAAACTGGTGCATATTTTACTCCCATAATAGTTAAAGCAATGGAAACTAATATGCCTACTATTACAGCATCTAAAAATTGTGAAGCTATAAATTTAAAAAATATTGTATTTGAGTCATCAAAATATTTTCCTAAATTATTATATGTTTTCTTTGGGAATATTGCTGCTGCAAACCTTCTTAAGAAATCCATAATTTGTTTTCTTTCAACAAGTATATAAACTGATACTATTATTGCAATTACTAAATCTACTATGCTAAACACTGCACTTATTGCATTTCCTACATATTCTATTATTTTATCTAATTGCAAATATTGTTTTAAATCCAAATGCTGAATATATTGTATTACTTCATTAACCATCTGGCTTTTCCAGATAGAATCTTCTGGAAGTTCACTATAGTTATTTATTGTATTTTCTATGTATGTTTGTATATTATTAAATAAATCTACAACACTTTGAAAGACTATTGGAAATATTACCATTATGAATATTGCTATTATTAAAAATGCTATTAAGTATACAGTAAGTACTGATAAACTTCTTGCTTTGTTTTTTACAAACTTTAGCTTTCTTTTTTTATATATTTCTTCGAATTTTTTACAAGGCAAATATAATAAGTATGCTATAAATATTCCTAAAAAGAACGGTGTTAACACCCCAAGAAATGTACTTATTGCATTTAGCACATCTGAAAAATTGTCAAATGCTTTATATACTATAATTACAGCTACTGCAAAACCAAACCAATATAGCCATTTTTTCCAGTCATTTTTTAAATTATTCAATTTAAATCAATCCCTTCTCTAATCAATTTTTTAAGTTTACATATTACATATTAAACCAACAGGGCAATGGTCACTTCCTAAAACTTCATTATATATTAGTGCATCTTCTATTTTATCTTTTATGCTATCAGAAGTTATAAAATAATCTATTCTCCAACCTATATTCTTCTCTCTTGCATGCCCCATATAAGACCACCAGCTATATGCATCTGTTTTGTCTGGATATATATATCTGAATGTATCTACAAAACCTGCGTTTAACAATTCTGTCATTTTTCTTCTTTCTTCATCTGTAAAGCCTGCATTTCCCCTATTTGTTTTTGGATTTTTTAGGTCTATTTCATTATGTGCAACATTTAGGTCTCCACACATTATTACAGGTTTTTTTGTATTTAAATTTAATAAATACTTTCTTATTTCATCTTCCCAAATTTCTCTATATGCCAATCTTTCAAGTTCTCTTTTTGAATTTGGTGTATATATATTTACTAAATAAAATTCTTCAAATTCTAAAGTAATTACTCTACCCTCTTTATCATGTTCTTCAATTCCAATTCCATATGTTACAGTAATTGGATTTATCTTTGTAAAAATTGCGGTACCAGAATAGCCTTTTTTTTCTGCACTATTCCAATAACTTTTATATCCATCAAACTCTAAATCAACTTGACCTATTTGACATTTAGTTTCTTGAATACAAAATATATCAGCATCCGCACTCTTAAAAAAGTCTTTAAAACCTTTATTTAATGCCGCTCTTATTCCATTAACATTCCACGAGATCAATTTCATATTATTATTTCCTTTCTATATCTATATTAAGTTCATTATACAATTTGCTATTTTAATATATATTTTTTCCTCTATATTTTAGCATATAAAGAGAATCTTTTCAATGGTTAATCTGGGACAGGTCCCAACTGACCATTTTTGGTCAATCGGGACCTGTCCCAGAATGACCAAAAATGGTTAATTGGGACCTGTCCCCAATTAACCATTTCCTCTTTTCTTATAGCTTAATAATAATCCAAATGATATTACTAATACTATTTCTACTATTCCTATTACAACTATTCTGTCAGTTGAGTCTAGTCCTGTTGCTATTGTTATTAGCATTTGTGATTTGACTCTGTTGTCGTCTTTGTTTATGTCTTCATATCCTGCTGGGTTTGTTAAGTCGCTTAGGATTACTGTGTTGTCTTTTTGTCCAAAGTTTGCATCTCCTCTATTCCATCTTAAGACTATTTCGATTTCTTTGTATTCTCCAGGTTTTATTGTTTCGTCTTTTAATGCATCTGTTGTTAGGATTCCGTTTGATTCTTCAAAGTGAATTTCGTTGTCTTCTTGGCTAAAGGTGTATCCTTGTGGAATTAGTTCTGTTATCATTCCAGCTGTTCCTTCTATTTCTCCGGTGTTTGTTATTCTTATTGTGTATGTTATTTTTATGTCTGCTGTACTTACTTTGTTTCTGTGGATATCTAGTTTGTAGATTTGGTCTTTTGTGTTATAGCTTTGGGCTGATTGTGGTATTCCATTTACATTTACTTTTGATACCCATTTGTCTACACTTAAATTGAATAGTTGTTTTTCATAGTAATAGATTACTGTTATTTTGTCTTTTGTCATTGTTCCTTCTGTATTTTCAGTTTTTTCTACTAGTTTATAGTATGGGATATCTTTTGATGTTGTTTCATATTTGTCTCCTACATATCCTTGAATGTTTTCATTTTCTGCTAATTTGTAGTTTGTGTCTTTTTCTATATATTGTACTTCTACTTCTGCTTTTCTTTGATAATAGTATTTTACAACTATTTCTTCATCTTTCATTTCTCCCTTACTATTACTTGGTACTTCTATTAAGTCATATCCATTGAATTCTTTTTCCTCTGTTTCGTATGGATCTCCTTCGTGTCCTTTTATTTCTTCTTCATCTAGTTTTTCTCCTGTTTGTTTGTCTATGTATTCTACTCTTACTTTTGCTTGTTTTTCGTAATAGTAGATTACTTCTATTTTTTCTTCTGTCATTGTTCCTTTACTGTTTTGTGGTAACATATTATTTCCATTTTCGTCTTTTGTTACTAGGTCATATCCATTAAATTCTCTTGATGGTATGTTGTAGCTATCTCCTACTTTTCCTGTGTGTTTTTCTTCTGCTAGTATTTTGTTTGTTTTAATGTCTATGTGTTTTTCTATTAGTATTGCATCTTGTTTTTCTTTTTCATAATAGTATGTTACTACTGTTTCTGTATTATATGTTCCGTCTGGATTTTTAGTTATTGTCATTTTTCCTTTTGCATTTTCTGGAGTTTCTACTAGATTGTATTCTTTAAATTCTTTTGACTCTGTTTCATATTCATCATTTTCATGTCCGTTTATTATTATGTCTTCTGTTAATTTTTCTTCTGTGTCTTTGTCAATATATTCTACTCTTACTGATGCTTTTTTGATGTAATAGTATTTTACTTCAATTACTTCTTTTGTCATTTCTCCTTTTGCATTTTCTGGTAATCTACTTGTTCCGTCTGCATCTTTTTCTAGTAAGTCATATCCTTCGAATTCTTTTGATGGTATGTCATATGGATCTCCTTCGTTTCCTTTGTGTTCTTCACTGTATAGTAATTCTCCTGTTATTTCGTCTATATGTTTTTCTATTACTCCTGCTGATATGTGTGCATAGTAGTATTTTACTACTTGCTCTCCTGTTTTATTCATTATGATGTCTGGGTCTTTTGGTGATTCTACTAATACATATCCTTCAAAGTCTTCTGGATGTGTTTCGAATAGATCTCCTACTTTTCCATTCTTTGTTTCTTCTTTTAGAATTTCTTCAGTTTCTCTGTCTATATGCTGTACTGTTGCTTTTGTTTTTTGTGCATAGTAGTAGATTACTTCTATTTCCTCTTTTGTCATTGTTCCTTCTGCATTATCTGTACTTTCTACAAATATGTAATTATTAATATCTTTTTGTGTTGTTTTGTATTCTTTTCCTTCGTATCCTTCTATTATTTCTTCTTCTGCTAATTTTTTGTTGTCTTCATCTGTATCTTGTGTATTATCTTTTTCTAAATATTTTACTATTACTTTTGTGTTTTGTGCATAATAGTAAATTACTTCTATTTCGTCTTTTGTCATTGTTCCTTCTACATTATTTGTTGATTCTATAAATGTGTAGTTTGTTATGTCTTTTTGTATTGCAGTATATTCTTTTCCTACATATCCATTTATTGTTTCTTCTGGTGCTAATACTTTATTATCTGTGTTGTCATTTGGTGTATTATCTTTTTCTAAGTATTTTACTATTACTTTTGTGTTTTGTGCATAGTAGTATACTACTTCTATTGTGCCACTTTCCATTGCTCCTGATAATTTTCCTTTGCTTTCTACAAATGTATAGCCGTCTATGTTTTTTCTTTCTGTTTGATAGCTTTGTCCTTCATATCCTTCTAAGGTTATTTGTGGTGATAATACTACATTGTCACCATCATCTTCAGGTGTACTATCTTTTTCTAGATATTTTACTAATACTTTTGTATTTTTTGCATAATAGTATACTTTTTCTTGAGTTTCTTCTTCAAAAATTCCTGTTTGTTCTTTTGGCTCTTCTACTAGAGTATATCCTGGTATTTCTTTTTTGTGATCTGATATGTCAAACTCTTCTCCTACAATTCCTTCTTCTGTTTCAGAATTTTGTATTTCTTTATTTGTGTTTATGTCTTTATACCTAATTATTACTTTTCCTGGCAATTTTGTCATTTTGTTTGTTATTGTTCCTTCTTTTTCGTCTATAACTCCTGGCTTATTTGTTATGTTTCCTATTACTTTTGTGTAGTATTTCATTTCTTCATTTTGCATTTCTTTTTCATCTAACTGATATTGTATTTCTTGTCCATCTTCATCATATTTAGCAAGTCCTGTAAATGTACATTGCCAGTTTTCTATCTTTGTTACAGGTTTTTCTGCTACTACATTCTCCCCTTGTTTTACTTCTATGATTACCGCTTCTGGCCTTTTTTGGTATATATCATCTTGGTCTTCCCACTCTTTATTTACTGTTATTGATATTTCGTCTTCTGGTCTTGTGAATGTATTTGTTATTGTTGTTCCTGTTATTTGTTTTGTATAGAATTCTAAATCTCCAGAATTTTTCTCTATTTCATCTACTGTGTAGTTTATTATGTTATTTAAGTTGTCATATTTTGGCAAGTCTTCAAATGTATATTCCCAAACTGAACTATCATCTTTTTTAGCATTTTCTTTTGTTATTTCTTGGCTTTTTACTACTTGCATTCCATTTTTTACTTGTATTATTATGCTTTCTGGTCTTCTTCCGTGCTTGTTTTTCATTATCTACCCATTTTTTAGTTACTTCTATATCTACTTTGTCTGTATTTTGTGTAAATGTGTTTGTAATTTGAGTTCCTTCTATATGTTTTGTATAGAATTGTAAATCACTACTATTTACTTCTGATTCATCTGCTGAGTATATTATTTCTTGTCCATTTACATCATATTTTTCTAGTCCGGTAAAATTATATTCCCATCTATTGCTATCTTCTATAACACTATTTTCTATAGCATTTATTTCTTGACTTCTTACTACTTGGTTTCCATTTTTTAATTGGATATTTATACTTTCTGGTCTTTTTTTAGCTTCATCATTATTATCTTCCCATACTTTTGTAACAGTTACATCTTTTGTATCCTCTGGTCTTGTGAATGTATTTGTAATTGTTACATGTTTATTTCCAGTAATTTTTCCTTCTATTACTTCATTTACCATTTCTCCTATTGTTGTTTCATAGAAATATAGGTCTCCTTGTTCTTTTTGCTTTTCTTCTACTGTATATTCTATTATATTTCCCTTATCATCATATTTTGGTAAATCTGTAAATGTGTATTGCCACATATCTTTGTTTCCAGATAATGCATTTGATGAAGTTATTTCTTGTCTTGATACTTCTTGCACAGTTTCTTTTCCTTCTATTTCTACTTTTTTGTTTAATACAAGTACTACTCCCTCTGGTCTTCTTGTTTCTTGTATTTCGTTATCTACCCAAACTTTGTTTATTGTTATACTTATTTTTTCATCTGGTACATTAAATCTATTTGTTAGTGTATATCCTGTTTCTATGTTTCCTATTGTTTCTTCTTTTTCGTAGAAGAATAAGTCTCCTTCTTCAGTTTCTACTTCTTCTACTTGATATTCTATTTCTTGTCCATCTTCATCATATTTTGGTAGATTTTCAAATACAGTTTGCCAAGTATCTCCATCTTGTTTATTTAATATTTTGATGTATGTTTTTCCATTTCCTGTAACAACTAATTTTATTGAATCTGGTCTTTTTTCATTTACATTGCTTTCATCATTCCATACTTTATTTACTACTAGATTTACTGTATCGCCTGGCATTTTAAATGTATTTCTTATTGTTGCTTGACCATCTTCTATATCTGTTAGTTCTTTTGTATAGAAGTATAAATCTTTTGCATTTACTTCTTCTTCATCAACAGAATATTTAATTTCTTGTCCGTTTTCATTGTATTTGTCTAATCCAGTAAATGTAACTGCCCATTGATTTTCTTTTTCTGGCACTTTATTATCTTCTGCATTTATTTCTTGCACCGCTGCTATTTCTTCACCATTTTTTATAACTATTCTAATTGATTCTGGTCTTCTTTGTGCCTGAACTTCATTATCATTCCATACTTTGTTTATAGTTAAACTTCTTGTATCAGTTAGTTTTTTGAATGTATTTGTTATTGTTGCTTCTTTCTTGTTTTCTTCTCCATTTTTGTTTGTTACTTCTCCTACATTCTTTTCATAGAAATATAAATCATCTGCTACTTTTTCTACCTCATCTACTGTGTATTTTATTTCATCTCCTAGGCTATTGTATTTTGGCAAGTTTGTAAATGTATGGCTTGTTTCTGTAGTTGTGTTTAAGTCATAACTTGCTACTTCTTGTGAGTTTTCTCCTAATACTTTTATTGTTATTTTTTCTGGTCTTCTTTGTGCTTGAGTTTCATTATCTACCCATACTTTATTTACTGTTATTTCTACTTTCTCATCTGGTACATTAAATCTATTAGTAATTACAAATCCATCTGTCATATTTCCTTCTACTGGATCTTTTGTGTAGAATTTATTTCCTAAATCTACTTCGTCTACTGTATATTTTATTTCATCTCCGCTGTCATTATATTTTGGTACAGTAAATTCATGTTTCCAGTTTTCTTCTGCATCTATTACTGCTGTGTCTACTACTTGATTTCCGTTTTTTATTTGCATTGTTATACTTGTTGGTCTCTTTTGTGCCTCATTATTGTTATCTTCCCATACTTTTGTTCCTTCTACTTTTACTGTTTCTTCTGGTGTTGTGAATGTATTTGTAATTACATATCCTGCATACATATCTCCTGTTATATCTTTCTTTGTATAGAATTCATTTGTTGTTACTTCATCTACTGTGTAATTGATTTCATTTCCAGTTTCATCATATTTTGGTAAGTTTGTAAATGTATGTTCCCAGTTTTCTCCTTCTTTTAAGTTGTATGTTTCTGTTGTGTCATTTCCTTTTAACACTACTGTTACTTCTGATGGTCTTCTATCTTGTTGTTCTGCTGTATCTTCCCATCTCTTTGTTACTTTTACACTTACTTTTTCATCTGGTACTTTGAATTTATTCGTTATTGTAAGTCCTGTTGTTACATCTCCTGTTACTCCTGCATTTTCATAGAAGTATAGGTCATTTTCTTCTACTGCTTTTTCTGTTAATGTATATTCTATTTCTTCTCCATTATCATTGTATTTTGGTAGATTTTCAAATACTGTTGTCCATGTATTATTTTCTTGTTTTTCTACTGTTTGTTTATATTCTTGTCCATTTCCTGCAACGATAAGTTCAATTGATTCTGGTCTTTTTCCATTTACATTTCCATTATCTTCCCATGCTTTATTTACTGTTAAATCTATTGTGTCATCTGGTTTTGTAAATGTATTTGTTATTGTGAATTCAGAGCTCATATCTCCTGTTATGTCTTTTTGTGCATAGAATTCATTTGTTTCCTCTTCTTCTACTGTATATGTTATTTCTTGTCCATTAGCATTGTATTTATCTAATTCAGTAAATGTATGGCTCGTTTCTGTTGTTGTATTTAGGTCATAGCTTGCTACTACTTGTGAATTTTCTCCTAATACATTTATTCTTATTGTTTCTGGTCTTCTTTGCGCCTGTGCCTCATTATCTACCCATACTTTGTTTACTGTTACACTTACTTTATCTGTTGGTTTTGTAAATGTGTTTCCTATTACATATCCTGATTTCATGTCTCCTGTGATTTCATTTTGTGCATAGAATTCGTTCGTTCCTTCTTCTTCTACTGTGTATTTTATTTCTCTTCCTGCTTCGTCATATTTTGGTAAGTTTGCAAATGTATATTCCCATGCATCATTATTCTCTGTTCCATCTTGTTCTTCTGTCATTGGATATCTTGTAACTTCTATGTCTCCGTTTTTTAACACAAGTGTTATGCTATCTGGTCTTCTTTGTTCTTGTGTTTCATTGTCTATCCACAATTTTCTTACAGATACACTTATTCTTACATCTGGTACTTCAAATGTGTTTGTTATTGTATATCCTGTTTCAACACTTCCTGTTGCTTCTGCTGTGTTATAGAAATACAAGTCTCCTTCTTCTGTTTCTCTTTCTTCTACTTTGTATTCTATTTCTTTTCCGTTGTTGTCATATTTTGGTAAGTCTGCAAATACTGTTGTCCATGTGTTTCCTTCTTGTTTTTCTATTGTTTGGTTATATGTTTTTCCATCTCCTGTTACAACAATTCTTATTGAATCTGGTCTCTTTCCATTTACATTGCTATTATCTTCCCAAACTTTATTTACTGTTATGTCTATTGTGTCTTCTGGTCTTGTAAATGTATTTGTGATTACATAGCCTGTTTCCATATTTCCTGTTGCTTCTGCAGTTTCATAGAAGTATAGATCTCCTGGTGTTACTTCTTCTTCATCTACTGTATATTGTATTTCTTGTCCGTTTTCATCATATTTGTCTAATCCAGTAAATACTGCTCTCCATACATTGTCTTGTCCTTCTACTATATCTTCTACATTTATTTCTTGTGTTCTTACTGTTTCTGCTCCGCTCTTTACTACTATTCTGATAGATCCTGGTCTTCTTTGTGCTTGTACACTATTATCTATCCACTCTTTGTCTACTACTATGCTTACTGGATCTATTGGTTTTGTGAATGTATTTGTTATTGTTGTTCCTTCTATATTTTTTGTATAGAAATGTAAGTCTCCTGGAGCTTTTTCTACTTCTTCTACTGTGTAGTTGATTATATTATTTAATCTATCATATTTTGGTAAGTCTGTGAATGTATATTCCCATGTTGAGCTATCACCTTCTACTCCATTGTCTGTACCATTGATTTCTTGGCTTCTTACTACTTCATTTTCATTTTTTACTTGTATTATTACACTTGTAGGTCTTCTTTGAGCTTGCACATCATTGTCTACCCATTTTTTAGTTACTTTTAGGTCTATTGTGTCTGTATTTTGTGTGAATGTGTTTGTTATTGTTAATCCTGTTTTGAAGTCTCCTGTAATTCCTGTGTTTTCATAGAATTGTAAATCTCCACTATTTACTTCTGTTTCGTCTGCTGAATATACTATTTCTTGTCCGTTTTCATTGTATTTGTCTAGTCCTGTAAATGTATATTCCCATCTATTGCTATTTCCTGCTACTGCATTTTCTGTTCCGTTTATTTCTTGTGTTCTTTCTACATTGTTTCCATTCTTTAATTGTATTTTTATGCTGCCTGGTCTTTTTTTGGCTTCATTATTGTTGTCTTCCCATACTTTTGTAACTGTTACATTTATTGCGTCTGTTGGTCTTGTAAATGTATTTGAGATTACATAGCCTGTTTCCATGTCTCCTGTTATTTCTTTTTGTGCATAGAAGTCATTTGTTTTTTCTTCGTCTACAGTGTAATTTATTTCATTTCCTAATGCATCATATTTTGGAAGATCTTCAAATGTATATTCCCATGTATCTCTGTCTGTTGTTTCTTGTGCTTTTGTTATTTCTTGTCTTTTTACTTCTGTTTCTCCATTTTTTAATATAAGTGTTATTTTTTCTGGTCTTCTTGCTTCTTGGATTTCATTGTCTATCCACAATTTCTTAACTGGCACATCTACTAAATATTCTGCTAGTATTCCTTTTGTTGCTTCTTTTGTATCTTCTTTTTGTGGTGTTTCTAATTTTACTGTTCCTGTTGCTTTATTTGTTACATTTGCTTGTGTTACATCTATATCTTTATATACTAATGTTATTTCTTTTGTTATATTGATTTCTTGTGTACTATTATTTGCAAATGTGTCAATATCATTTATTGTTTCTGTCCATGTGATTGTTTTTTCTGTATTGTTGTATCTTCCTCCATCTAAATCATATGTTTTACTTGTATCAATCTCATATGGCAATTGATCTATTATTGTTACTGTTGCATCTCCTATGTATTTATCTATTGTTGCTGTATAGTTTATTGTATAATCAATTAGCTGATTTTTATCTGTTACTTTTTCTGTTTTGCTTTCTTTTGTTATTGTTGGAGTTATTATATCTGGTGTTTTTAGTCTATAGAAATATGTTACTACTGTTTGTCCTTCTACTATTGTTCCTGTGTAATTTGCTGGCATTTTTACTAGTTCGTAGTTTGCTGGTATGTCTTCTGCCGGAGATGTTGTATATGTTGCATCTAGGGCTCCTACTATTGTTTGGTCTGGACTTAGACTTTCTGTTGTGTTTTCTTTGTAGTGGTGTACTAGGACTGTTCCTTCTTTTATTTTATAATAGTAGATTACTTCTTGCAATCCTTCTTTGTATTCTCCACTTGTTTCTCCCTCTACACTCACTAATTCGTACTTATCATTTACATTTTCTGCTTCTTTTGTTGCCCAAATTTCTCCTACTTTTCCTGTTTGTGTTATGTCTTCTACTACTTGTCCTTCTACTTTTGATGGTACTTTGTTTTTAGTTCCTTGGATGTAGTAGTGTGTTATTACTGTTCCTTCTTTCTTTTCATTGCTTAAATTTAATTCATAAGTATCTTGATTTTTTGTTATTGTTATTGTTTTTGTAGGATTTTGTGGTAACTGGTAGTCATCTTTTGTTTCTGTTTCTGTTATTTCATATGTTCCCGCTTCTAGTGTTACTTGAATTTTACCTTCTTCATCTGTTTGGTATTCTTTCACATTTTGAGTTTCTGTATTTTTTATTGTGAATTTTATTCCTTCAAGTAGTTGGTTTTCTTCGCCTGTTTTTATTATTGTTAGCGGTCTTGTTACTAGTTTGTAGTAATATGTTACTATTACTTCATCACCTGTATAGTATCCATTTGCATTTTGTGGTATTTCCACTAATTCGTATTTGTCACTTAATTGTTCATTACTTATACTTTCTGTTGTGTATTCTTCATTTTCTTTTCCACTTTTTTGTTCGTCTTGTGCTGTTCCTGTTTTTAATGGTACATTTTGTGTTGTTCCTTCTATGTAGTGATGTACTGTTAATGGAATTTCTTTTTCTTCGTAATAATATTTTACTTCTTGCTGTGTTGTTTGGAATTTACCTGTTGCATTAGCTGGTATAACATATTCACCTTTAGCATCTTTTTCTAAATCGTATTTTTCTAGGTCTAAATGTGGAGTTGATGCATAATTTTCGTTTGCCTTTCCTTGTAGTAGTTCATCTTCTGCTACTTTTATTTCTGTGTATTTTCCTGTGTTGTCTTTTAGATAATGATGTACTAGTACTGTTGCGTATTTTTCATTTTGTATTGTTATTTCTTTTTCTCCATCTGCTGTAAAATCTATTTCTATTGGTGTTTCGTTTAATATATATCCTTCTGGTGCTTTTGTTTCTGTTATTTTGTATTTTCCAAATGGTAATTGTACTATTCCTTGGCCTTTGCTGTCTGTTGTTACTTCTACATTATATGCTTCTTGGTCTTCTACTTCTTGTTTTTCTATTTTGAATATTGCACCTTGTAGTTTTTTTCCTTCTGCATCTGTTTTGTTTATTGTTAATTTATTAGTTTTTAGTGCAAATGTTACTACTATATGCTTGTCTTCTGTCACATTTGTAAATTCCGGCATTGTGTATGTTCCGTCTGAATTTGTTTCAAATGGATATTCTTCGCCATTTATTGTGATTGATATTAATTCATATGTGTTGTCTTTTGGTTTTATTTGTATTTGATTTTGACTGTTTTCATTGTATTTTACTGTTTCAAATGGTATTTGGTCTTCGCCTGATATTGTTCCACCTTTTTCTCCATTGATTTCTCTTACATCTGTTGTGATTTGGAACTGTTTTATGGTGTTTTCTACTGTGAGTTCTTGGACTTCGGGAACTTCACCTAAAATACTTAAATTTAATATTATTGTATCAGTTTCTCCGTTAGTTTTTACACTTTTATCACCTATTGATACCACTTCACTATCTGAAGTTCCTGTTACAATAAATGATTTGTCGTCTATCTGAATTATATTATTGAATGATTGAGCTGAAGCTCCTGATGTAGTTGTCCTCCATCTTTCTATTCCTTTTTCATCATAAAATACAAGTATTCCTTCATTTTGGGATTTACCAGAAACTAAGTATCCTTTATTTTCTATTTGTACAGTATCATATAGTGTACTACTATAACTACTATTACGTTCAATTTTATTTGCCCATTCAGCATTTCCATTTTTATCATATTTAACAATCATTCCTAAAGTTAGAAAACTAGAACCATAACCATAGTCACCTTCTAATATTACGCCATTTCCAAAATTTACATCTTTTGAATACCCACCAACAGCTATTATTCCATCATCTTCCGTTTGCATAATATCATATATATTCTCATCTCCTCTGTCTCCATCTGTATAATTTCCCCAAATGGCAACATC
The DNA here is from genome assembly GCA_930989765.1 of uncultured Clostridium sp. Lineage (GTDB taxonomy): Bacteria > Bacillota > Clostridia > TANB77 > CAG-508 > CAG-269. The sequence goes on from CAKNNA010000007.1 coordinate 13,308, forward strand.
ATTTTTATTATATTTTATTATAAATGTTCTATTACCTAAATATTCTGTTGGTGTTATAGTTACACTATCTTGTATTATAGTATCCCCAAAATCTCCTGATACTACATAACCTTCATCATTCAAAGGTGTAATAACATCAACACCTCTTCCAATAGCTTTAACCCATTGCATTTTTCCATCTTCACTATATTTAACTAGTACTCCATTTGTATAGTAATCATTTAGGTAAAAAGATTGTCCTTGTATTTGAATCCTTTTTCCAGTAACAGTACCTCCCACAATTATTGAACCATCATAAGTCTCTGCTACTCCATTAAATTCAGCCTTTTCACCTTGTGTAGATGTTGCCCATTCTACTTCTCCTTGAGCATTATACTTTATCATCATTGCATCAGTAGATCCACTATTAGTCAATATATAATCTCCAAGTTGTACCATAGTACTATCAAAACTACCAACTACTATAAATCCTCCATCTTTAGTTGTTATTAATTTTGATATTGATTCATTTTTATCTCCGCCTAGTGTTTTAATCCATTTTATATTATCATTGTTATCATATTTTATAAAAACTACATCATTATATAATGATGAAACGCTTGTATTATATATTGTATTATTTCCTAATTTTAAGTTATCCGATTTAAAACTTCCTGCTAATATATATCCGCCATCTACTGTTTTTTCTATATGAGTTATCCTATCATCACCATTTGATCCAATAGATTTTAATTGGTCATAATTAAATTCTAATTTCACTTGTTCTTTATAGTTTACTATAGCAGTACTACGAGATGGTTCATCTGGCATCTGAATTCCTTCATCAAAAATAGTACCGTGCCCAAAATAGCCTCCTACAAGATATTCTCCTTCATTTATTTCTATTATCCCTGCAATTGAACTATAATACGAATCTCCAATTTTATTTGCTAATAATAATTTTCCATTTTTATCATATTTTATTATCATTCCACTACTATTGGCTGTATAGTCTTTTTTAAGTTCCATGCCATTTTCTAATAACAACTTATCGCTTTCAAATTCTCCAGCTAAAATGAAATCTCCATCAACAGTCTCTATTACAGAATTTATTGTATCTTCATCGTTACCTCCTATTAATTTTGCCCATTGTGTTTTACCTTTACTATCATATTTAATTAATATTGCATCATTACCACCATTATCACTAAAAGTCAAGCCATTATCTAACGTTATCGTATCTGCTACAAATGATCCAACTACAATATACCCATCATCAGATGTTTGTTTTATATAGGTAATAAGGGCACCTTTAGCCACTTGTGTCCATTCTATATTTTCCTCTTTATTATACTTAATCAATAGCCCATTACTTGTCACATCGCTAGTTAAGATATAACCATTTCCTAAATCTATTTCTTGTCCGCTAAACTTTCCTCCTATTATATAACCACCATCATTAGTTTTATCTAAAGCATAAATAGATCCATTTGTATTTTCATCTAAATTAATAATAGATAAATTATTCCCGTCATTATCAAATTCAGTTAAAATCATCTTTTCTAATCTATATCCTCCAACTAAAAAGTTTCCATTTTCCATTTCTATTATACTTTCAAATGAATCATTTTTATTTGTTCCGATGCTTTTACCCCATTGTAAAATGCCTTGTGCATTGTACTTTAATATCATGGCATCCCAATAATATACATTATATAAAGTTTCACCATTATCTAAAATAATATCGTCATTAAACATTCCTATGACTATATATTCACCTTTACTGGTTTCTATTATAGAATTAATTGATACATTACCTTGACCTATTATAGTTCTAGCCCACTCTGCATTTCTATCTGCATCATATTTTACAATTATATTGGCTCCATAACTATAAAAAGGAACTTCTAGTTTTATTCCATTTCCAAAATCATATACACCACTATATACTTCTATAACCATCATATAACCACCATCTGATGTCTCTTTGAAAATTGTTAAATCATTGTTTTCATTTGCATAAATTGCTTCCATCCATTGTGCTTGTAATTCTGTTGTTTCTTCTCTGGATGTTCCTATTCCAAAATAATATTCTTGCCCTTCTATCTCATATTGTTCTGGTGCTTCTACTTCCACTGCTTTATATAAACCTTCTGCCAAATCTGCTGTTATTTCTCCGTTTTGGTTTGTTGATAGAGTATAATATTCATTTCCCCCTATAATCTCTCTTATTCCTAAAATTTCTCCTTTACTATTTGTAGCTGGATTTTCTCCATTTTCTACATTATATATTGCAAATTTTACATTTGGAATGGTTTGTTTTGTTTCAGCATCTATTTTTACAAGTTTAAATGATGGGCTATCTTCTATTGTTAGTTTTATAGTACTTCCATCAGATGTATAATTTGAACCCAGAACTTCTTGACCTTCTTCATTTATTTCATAAAATTTTAAAATTCCATCTTCTTCTTTTACTTTAAAGCTTATATCTTTTACCTTAGCATATCCATCTGGAGCTAATACTTCTTTTAATGTATATGTTTGATCTATGTCTTTTTCTTCTACATATTGATATAAACCATTTATTGTTAATCTTCCTGTATTATCAGTTATATATTCTCCTATTTCTTCTGTTCCTTTATATAATTTAAATTTCGCTCCTTGCAAATATTCTATTTCTGCATTTGATAAATCTGTTTGACTTTCTACATTTTCTTGTTCATCATTTAATATTGTTTCAGTTACTTTTTTTATTTTTGTTATTTCTAAATTATATGTTGGTATTTTTTCATTTTTTAGTATTATATTTATTGTTGGTATTCCATTATCAAGTATTACTTGATTACTTGCTACTGTTCCTGATGTTACTTGAATTGTATAATTTCCATTGCTATTCATGATTTTGAATTTTATAGTATCTACCATATAATACCCTTCTGCTTTTATTTCTTGTAAAGTATATTCCTGTTCAATTGCTAAACCACTTATTGTTGCTTCACCATCTGAATTAGTAGATATAGTCTTACCAGATTGTGGTAAATCATATCCTGTTAATTTAAAACGTACTCCTTGTATAGCATTTTCTGTTCCTTCTTCTTTTTTTATTATTTTTATACTAGCTTTTACTTCATCTTCTACCTGAATTAATACTTTATAATTTTCACTTGTATTTTTTTGAATAGTAATATCTTCTTTTGTAGTGCCTGCTAAAGTTTCTGCTGATAAGTTTCCTTCGTCATCTACATTTGTAGTAAATCTTATAGTTTCTGCATTTAGCTCATAATTTTCTGGTGATTTTATTTCTTTTATTTCATATGTTTTTTCTGCATATAAATTAGTAATTGTTAATTTTCCTTGAGCATTAGTTACACCAGTTCTACCATTTTCTTGAACTTCGTCACTTATTACTTCATTTACACTATATGTTGCCTCTGGAACAAGTTTGTCCATTCCTGTTTGGTATTTAGTAAGTTCTAAATCATATTTTTCTGCAATTCTAAAGCCTAGTTTGTTTGGCTCTGTTTGGGTTCTATATTTTCCTTGATCTGTATCTAAAGAAAAATATATTCCGTGGTGACTATATGAGACTTCATTAAATTCTACTCCTTTTGGTATTTGAATAATATAATTAAATACAAATTCTTTTCCTGTTGGCATTATATAGCTTCCTAAGTCTATTAAGTATGTTTTTATATTATCCCAGTTTTCTACATCTCCTGCTTCTTTCCAATTATTTTCTACTTTTTCTAAGTCTCCATCTGGTTTTTCATTATCTGAATAATATACTTTTGCTATTCCTTGTAATTCTGCTGGTAATTCTATTCCAGTATTTTTCATAGTAGTTGTAAATGAAGAGCCTAAACTTTCCCCAGCTATTACATATGTATTTCCTTCAAAAGGTATTTTCCCTAATATTTGTATTTCACTAATTGTGCTTGCGTAATTATTTCTTACTTGTACTCCTATTTTAGCTGTTTGTTCTGTTTCTTGGTCTACTAATGCATATACTGGCTTTATGTCTGCAACTTGTGGTGATATTATCTTACTTCCTCTATCATCATATTCTGTTGCAATTTGGTTAGTTAATAAAGAGTTTGGGCTTACCATACTTATATTTACTGCTTTATGATTTACCTGCTCATTTACATTCATATTATTATTTACATCATAAATATCTTTATCACTATAATAATATTGGCTTATATTTTCATTGCTTGCATATAATTCAATTTCGCTTGTCTCTGTTGATATGGTTGGGTTTGGCGAAATATCTACATCTAAAGTTATTATATAGCTTTGAGGTTCTTCATTGCTTGTAACTATTTTTATAAATTTTTGTCCATTTTGCTCTATTACTTCATAGCTTTCCATTAATACATTTACATTATTTATTTGTATATTATTAATTTCTAAATCTATAACCCCTGTTGGGAATTTTATTAAAAATATTCCATTTAACCATCTTACTTGATTATAACTTTCTACTGCTTCTGTTTGTATTGTTAGTTTTAAATTTTTTTCTGTTACTTGTGTTGATAGCACATCTTTACTAAGATTAATTGTAGCTATTGATATTGGCTCTTCATAGTTTGCTTGTGCTGTAACTGTTTTTAAATATTCTCCTGATATATATCCTACTAAAGTTGATTTAATATATTGTAGTTTATCAAATTCTTCTTGTGTGTATTTTTCAATTACCTTATCAACATCTATTTCTTTTACATTATAAACATATAAAGATTCTTCATTTTTTATTATATTACTTGTTTCTACTCTTATATGTTTTACTGGTATTTCATATATATATGGATTACTAGCAGTATATTTATTCCAATTTTCCTTAGTAAAAGTTGAAATTAAATTTCCTGTATTTTCATCATATACTTTAATCCATCCTTCTCCTCCAAGTATAGTATCTGCATTACCGAAGTATATTCCTGTATTTGACACTACATCTTCTGTGCTTTCTGTAGTCGAATCTTGTTTTATAAATTGGTCTGTTACTTGAGTTTCTCCGTCTTTTGTTTCTTTCATTACTATTCCATCAAGTTTAGCATTTGTTCCTATATATGCTCTCCAAGTAACTATGTAGGTATCATCTACTTCTTGTTCACTTTGACCATTATATACTTTAAGTGGTTTTTCTTTAGATATGACACTTCTATAATATGGACTATATATTCTCTTTCCTATAGTTACTTCAAAATTAGATTCATATATCTGTTCTTCTGTTTTTTCTTCTTCTTTTTCATAATTTACAATTATAGTTGATTCTACAACATTTGATTTATATGGATTAGTAAATTCTGAACTAGTGTTATTATAGCCCTCATAATATGTACTAACAGGAATTCGTAACTCTACATTTTTTGTTCCCAGGCTTTGATATGCCTCTATAGGATATACTACTCGAATTGGATAACCATTACTTCTTGATAAATCCTTCGTTACTATTCCACTTCCAGCAACTACAGCTGATCTTTCTAAGGTGAATTTACAAGATGCAACATTATAATTAAATTTAGCATTACTTCCTGTGTATACTACTTCTATTGGTGCATACCCATTTAAATATGGAATTTTACCTTCAACATAATTTTTAGATAGAATTAGTTCTTGCTCTGTTTCTTCTGTATTCACAATAAAATCTAGATTTATTAAACCATTTTCTTCATCTATTGCATCTTCTATATTTCTACTTTGATTTAAAGAATACATTCTTGCTGTTACGGTTCCATACCAATCTATATCAAATTTGACTGTTTTAGAAAATTTTCTTGAAGTTCCACTTCCATCTATATAAGTACCGGAAAATACCACACTGCTTTCTTTAGTATAATTATATCTATTATTACCTATTGCCTCTAACATTTTTGAAGGATATGAATAATCCCCACTCCTTATAATTCCTGTTAAAAGTTTTTCTGTACCATTGTTAATTGTTTTAAATTCAATAGTTTTTGTATTATTTCCTATGTAATTATCTTTTAATTCCTCATCTTTTGGCAAAGATGTTTGTAAATAGAAATTATTTCCATTAATTTCTATTTTTGCTTCACTTAAATATCCTTCTGTTTGTACATTTAATTCCATATATAATGTGTCTTCTTTGCCTACTTCTTTGCATGTTCCTCTTATTTTTTCTGCATAACCATCTCCATCTATGTCACGCAAAAAGAAAGCATCAAATTCTAGTCCCTCTATCCAATTTACTTTTTTTTCTGAATCATCTGCAACTGGATATGTCATAGCTTTTGCAAGTTCTGGACTTATCCCTCCTTGAGTATTTTTTGTACTACTTCCTTGCAAAATTGCTACTATAGCTATTGACATTATAGCAAGCATTGCTAAAGTAGTTGTAATAACTTGAACTTTGTACTTATTCAAAAGCTCTTTTACATTTGACAAAAATCTTTTGTCTTTTCTAGTAGTTTTTTGTGTTTTCTTTCCCATAACAAACAGTCTCCTTTACATTTTCATATTTATATATTTATTTTATATCCTTAGAAACTGTAAGTAAATATACTTTTCCATGGAAATTATTACTAAATTTTTGAATAACTACGGAAAGACATTTTTCGTCAATTTACATTTTATATTAATTTTGCTTTACATTTTATTTACAAAACTGACATAATACATTAATTTATCTTAGGGATTATTGACATTCGTTTTTTAACTATTCAATAAAATCCACCATCTTTTTTCATTAACACATTCATCTATAAATTTTTTTACAAAACAAGCTCTGTCCCCAATTAACCATTTTTGGTCACTCGGGACCTGTCCCAGAATAACCAAAAATGGTTAATCTGGGACAGGTCCCGATTAACCATTTTTAATTTTTACTATTTTATTTTACTACACTTACTGGTAAGTATTTAACTCCCCAACGTAAAGCTTCTGAATGTGAGTTTACATATATATCTATTTTATTTCCGTTTATTGCTCCACCTCTGTCTTCAACTGTATATATATGTCCATTTATATTTAATTTTGTTCCCATTGCAAATTTACTTGATGCTGCAACTGTTCTTCCTGCTGTTGCTTTTGTTCCTGATGCTGTTATTCCATTTGATTTACCACAACATTTTGAACAAGAACAATATGCTGTTATTTTATAAATTTGACCATCTATTTGTGCTTGCGTACTTGGTACTGTACTTGTTCTTGAAGTACTTGAACTTCTTGATGTTACCTTTTTATTTATTTGAACTATTTTGTCTACTGGCTCTTTTATTATTTCTTCTGATAATACTGTTTTTTCAATTTCTACATCGTTTTGATATTTTACTTTATATGTTACCTCTTTTATTCCATTTTGACCTTCTTGTATTACTTTATTTGTTGTGCTTGTAGCTCCTCCTGCTACATTTTTTGTTACTGTTTCAAATGGGATTTCTACTTGTTCTTTTACTATTTTTTCTGTTATACTTGAATAATTTTCTAATAATTGGTCTAGTGTTGTTTGTGCTCCTTCTTCAGAAACTTTTGCAATTTGTACTTCATTGTATGTTTTGTCTGTTATTTTTATTGTTCCTCCTGATGATATTTCTTCTTCTAAATCAGGAATTGTCTTTTGATTTTCACTTAATACTATATTGTTTTCATTCAATATATCAGATACTTTTGTTTTTGAAGTTAGTGCTGTTAGTTCATAACCGTTTTGCATTATTATTGTTACATCATTTAGGTTGTCACTTACAGCTAATACTCCTATACCTGAGATTAAAATTAGAATTATGCATGCACCTATGATTTTCATTATAGATAGCGAAGCTTTTTCTTCTATTTTCATAAATTTTTTTACCTCCTTTGGTAACACCTCTTTATTATACTATGTTTTTCCTTTTTTGTCAAATTTTGATTTTTTTTGCTTCAACTTGCCCTTTCCGTAGCACTTTATATTATTGATTTAATTTCTAAATCTTTTCATTCCTTTGTTTTAACTTATATATTATTATTTAAAAATATTTTAATTTTTTTTATTTTTTATAATTTAATTTTTTAGAAAATCTTGCCTCGTATTAATTTATATAATATGGACAAGCTAATTTTAAGATTTTCTAATAATAATATATGCTAATCAATAAACAAATATAACAAATTTTGTGAAAATTTTTTAACATTTTTATGTCTTTTTTATGAAATTATTAAAAAAATACTGACATTTTAAGTTAATTAGGTTATAATAGAAGTTGAAGTACAAATATAATTTGTAATAATTATATTAATATGTCCATAAAATTTATAAATAAAATATAAAGGAGGAAAAAAAATGACAGCATTAATCGTAATAGGCGTAATTATAGCAATAATAATACTTGCAGTAATTATAATGTACAACAGTTTAGTTTCTGCAAAAATTAAAGTAGACAATGCTTGGAGCCAAATTGATGTCCAATTACAAAGAAGATTTGATTTAATACCAAATTTTGTAGAAACTGTAAAAGGCTATATGAATCACGAATCAGAAACATTTGAAAAAATTGCTGAACTTAGAACTTCTTGGACAAATGCAAACAGCGTTTCAGAAAAAGCTGCACTTGATAATCAATTATCTGACACATTAAAAACAATTATGGCTGTATCTGAAGGTTACCCAGACTTAAAGGCTAACCAAAACTTTTCAGAGCTTTCAGAAGAATTAAGAAACACTGAAAATAAAATATCTTTTGCAAGACAATTTTATAATGATACTGTAACAATGTATAATGAAAAACTACAAATGTTTCCTTCAAATATAATTGCAAATATGTTCCACTTTACAGAACGTGATTTATTTGAAGCTGAAAATGATGAAGCAAGAAAAAATATAAAAGTTGACTTTAGCAATAAATAGTGATTTTAATTTTTTAAGGATTATTTTTTAAAGGGATACTTTTAAAATTTAATCCTTGTTTTAAATTTTAATTTATTAAAAATTTTTATATTAATCAAAAAATAAAAAAACTTTTAAAAATAATTTTTGAAAGGAGTAAATTATGTTTTACAATGTAAAAAAGAACAAAATAGAATCAGGAGTAATAATAGGTATTTTTATAATAGTTGTAACTCTAATTGTATACTATATTTGTAATGCACTAAATTTAGGTACTTTATCAATATTTATTGCACTTACAATATCTATTGCCTCTGCCTTTGGGTCTTATTATTATAGTGATAAAATTGTCTTAGCATCATGCAAAGCAAGACCTGCAACTAAAGAAGAAGATCAAAAATTAGTAAATATTTTAGATTCTCTAATGATAACAGCAGACTTGCCAAAAAAACCTGATTTATATGTAGTAGAAGATTCTCAACCCAATGCATTTGCAACAGGCAGAAATCCAAACCATGCAGTAGTATGTGTTACAACAGGTCTTTTAGAAAAATTAGATTACTACGAATTAGAAGGAGTTTTAGCACACGAAGTAAGTCATATTAAAAACTATGATATCATGCTAAGTGCAATTGTTTCTGTATTAGTTGGTTTTATAGTTATGCTTTCAGACTTATTTACTAGAATATTTATTTTTGGTGGAACAAAAGACAATGACAGTGATAGTAAAGCAAATGGAATATTAATGATAATAGGACTTATTTGCTTAATATTATCACCTATATTTGGAACATTAATGCAACTTGCACTCTCAAGAAAAAGAGAATTCTTAGCAGATGCAACTGCAGTAGAGCTTACTAGAAATCCAGATGGATTAATATCAGCACTAGAAAAAATATCAGGTGACCCAAACGAATTACGAACAGCAAATTCAGCAACTGCAAATATGTATATTGTAAATCCATTTAGAAAAAATGGTAAGAATGGTAAAAGAAAAAAATCAAGTATTTGGTCTACTCATCCAAGTACAGAAGATAGAATTGAAGCTTTAAGAAACTTTAGATGAACTTTGGGGACGTTCCTTAAAGTTCATCTTTCTTGCTTATATTTCCAGAAGCAAAAAAAATGAACTTTAAGGAACATCCCAAAAGTTCATTCATAATTCGCCGAAATAATCTTTTTACATTTTCACAAGTTATTTTCGCTATTTCTTGAATATTTATCCCCTGTACTTTTGCAACTTTCTCAGCTACAAATTTTACATTGATTGGTGTATTTCTAGTTCCACGTACCGGCTCTGGTGCTAAATATGGGCTGTCTGTTTCTATTAAAAGTCTATCTAATGGAACAAGTTTTATTATTTCATCTGCATTTTTTGAATTTTTAAAAGTTATTGGTCCTGCAAATGATATATAATATCCTAATTTTATAGCTTCTTTTATTAATTCCATATTTTGTGGGCAACAATGGAACACACCTTTTTTATTTACATTATTTTCTTTTAATATATTTATTGTGTCTAACATTGCATCTCTTGTATGTATTACAATAGGTAGATTTAAATTATTTGCAAGTTCTATTTGTTTTTTAAAAGCAATTTTTTGCAAATTTCTTTTTTCTTCATCTTTTTCCCAATAGTAATCTAATCCTATTTCCCCTATTGCAACTATTTTTTTTACTAAATTTTTCGTTTCGCAATTTTCATAATAGCTATTAATCATTTTTTCAATTTTTTCTATATCTTTCCACAATTCTTCTTCTGTTTGTGGAATATCATTTGGTGAAATTCCGACTGTTGCATATATGAAATCATATTTATTTGAAAGCTCTATTGCTTTTTGTGATCCTTCTATACTATATCCAGCACTTATTACTTTTTCGACTCCAGAAGATTTTATTTTTTTTATTTCTTCTTCTCTGTCGATATCAAATTTTGAGTCATCTAAGTGTGCATGGCTATCTATAAACAATTTATTTTCCTTCTTTCTTTTTTATTGGTTTATGCAAAAATTACTTTAAACTAACTATAGCATTTGCTACTGCATATTCTTTGCAATGTGAAAGACTAATATCAATATTTGATATTTCTTTGTTATTTATAATATTTACATTTACATATGGTCTTCCTTGTTCATTATTTAATACCTCTATGTCTTTCCAAGATATTGAATATTTATCTTCAAGTAAATTAGATATTGCTTTAAATACTGCTTCTTTTGCTGCAAACCTTGCTGCATAATGTTGGTATTTTTGCATTTTTTTACTTTCACAATATTTTATTTCATTTTCTGTATAAACTTTATTTAAAAAGGCTCCTTCTGTATTTTCAATACTATTTTTAATCCTTGATATTTCTATTATATCAGTTCCACAACTAAATTTCATATTTTTTCCTTTCTTCATTTTTATTTTTTAGAACTTTAAAGTTTTTACCAAAGTTTTAAAAGTTCTACTATTAATAAAAGACTAAGAATTATTATAAGTAATATTGTTAGTTTTTTATTTTTTTCTATGTTATATTCTTTATAAAAAATATCGTATTTGTTCTTTACTTCATAATATAATCTATCTGTTTCTAAAACTTTATTGATTTCTAAATTTAAAATTGAGCCTATTTCTTCACTTGTTAATTCTTGTATCCATATATTTTTTACAAAATCTATAAATTTTTTTCTAGATTTTTTTATGTTTGGTATATTTTCAAATTCATTTTCTAATTTTTTTAAAGTTATTTTTTTATATAAGTTTAATATATATGTATATAAATACTCATTTTCAAAGGTATCTGGTAAGACTGTATAATTATTCATTTCATTATCAGATGTAAATAATGTAACACCATGCTTTGATATACCAAATTTTGCATATTTCCATTCTGAAAAAGTAACTTTCTTTTTTTGTTTTATTGTTTCGATATTATCAGCTGATAAAAAGTTTGAAAATTTATCAAAATAATAGTCCAAATCTTCAAAACTTTCTTGATTTTCTAGTCCTTGACCATCTACACATACATATGAGTATGCATAAAATTTTTCTGTATCTATATCTAATTTTAATGTTTCAAATTTTGAGCCTGTTATACTTTCTATAAATTCTGTAAGTTTTGACATACTTGAAAAAGAATCTGTTTGCAAATATATTTTATCAAAATTATTTGTAATTTTATCATTTCTTTTTATTTCTCTAAATTTATAATTAAAGTTTAGTACATCTAAAAAGCTTTGCGAATTTTCTATATTTGTTTTCATTAGTAAAAAACATATTCCATTTTTAAAGCACATAAGTTCTAATTTTTGTATTTTGAAAAATATTCCTCTTGTTTCTGTTTTTCCTTGAATATCTTTTTCTAGTTTATATTCAAATATGCTACAAGGATATTTTGCAAGTATTGCACTTATTGTGTCTTTTCCGCAATTCTTCTAGTTTACTTATTTTTTTATTTGTTAAACTAAAACTTGAGAATAATAATTCAGACATTTTAGGTGAAAAATATTTATATAGTCTTAAATCTTTTTCTTTTTCATATATCTTTAATTTAAAATTTTTATTTTTTAGTATTTTTAATATGTATTTTTGATATTTATTTTCTTTTACTGCAAATGGGTATATAAAATATGTATATTGGTATTTTGTCTTAAGTTCCATTTTTTATTACTTCCCTTTCTTTTTACTTTTGTTTTTTATAAATCTTGCATATAATAATTCATATTAACATCTAAACCTAAATGCCAATTTCCAATAAAATCAATTAATAAATAATTATCTAATTCATATTTAGGGTCACAAACTATTTCTCCTTTAGCATTAATGCTTCCCCATTTTCCATCTTTTTTTACTGCTGCAAATCCTTGTGCATTTTGCTCTTTTGCATCATCATATATGTAGTCTACAACTACTTTTCCTGATTTATCTACAAAACCATATTTTCCATCTTTTTTACTTAAGAAAATTGTATTTGAAGTAAATATTTCTGAGTTTTGCTTTTCTTCAAACCTAAAGTTATAATATTTTGTATCATCTCCAATTTTCATACTAATATAGCCTTTTTCATCATCTATGTCTAATAATATACCACTTAGTTTTTCTTGGTAAGTATTATCTATTAAACTCGTATTTACTTCATCTTTTTCTGCTATATATATGTTTGCTTTTGAATTGAAGCTTATATTAGTATAGTTAAATGGTACTTTTTCTGTTTGTGATAAATCTATTATTCCATATTTTCCATCTTTTTTTGCTATAAATATGCCGTTTCCACCTTCTTTTAAATCATCATATGTTGCAGGTACTGTAATTTCTCCTTCTAGATTCATTACTCCATATTTTCCGGCATTAATAAATATAATTCCATTTTCTTTATTTGTAAGGATATCTGAAACATCTTCCACATCTGAAATTATTTCATTTCCTCCTTTTTCTACTACTTTTGTTGTATTATTTTCTTTTACTACATATAAATCATTTCCAGATATTTGTTTTATTTCGTCATATTTATTTTCTAACACTTGAGTTTGAGCATAGTCTACAATTCCATATTTAGAATCTGGCTCTTTTACTATATAACCTGATTTATTGTCTTCTCCTAGATTTTTTATTTCAGAATATTTTGGCTCTATTATTATTTGACCATTATTATCTGCAATACCATATAGACCATTATTTTTTATTAAAAATGCATTTTCTATATTTGATAATGCTGTTATTTCTTCATATTTTGGCTCTAAAAGCTGTTTTCCTTCTAGATTTATAATTCCATATTTTCCGTCTTTTTCTACTCTTAGTACTCCTTTTTCATACCATAGGTTATTACTTTCATCTTTGTTTTGTATTGCTTCTATTTGGCTGTATTCTGTATAAATTTCTTGGTTTTTTGAATTTAATGCTTTGGTTTTATATGTGCCATCTTCATAATTTACATCAAATGTGCATAAAAATACATCTACTGTTCTATCTGGTATTACTATCATTTCTTGATATGATGGGTCTATTACTATTTCTCCTTTTGAATTTATTACTCCCCATTTATTATCTTTGAATATAGTAAAGTAACTTGTTCCAGATATAACTGCATTGTCTTTTCCTCCTGAAATTATTGAATTTATTATGATTATAAACATTATTAAAACTATTATTGCAATTATCACTGCAACTACTTTTTTCTTATTCAATTTAGCTTCTGTATCATATCTTCTGCCTCTTGCTCTTCTACTCATATACTTTGCCTCCTATTTTGGTACAATATATCATAAATTGTGTAGAATTTCAAGTATTCATTTGCGTTCATTTAGGTATTCATTTAGGTACAACTCTCTTTTTGAGACATTTTTTTTTATAAACATACTATATCTAAAATGTCTTAAAATAAATAGCATAAAAATTATAATTAATATTTTTTACTACATATTAAAAGCATTCAATAAAATACTATAAATTTATAATATCTTATTAAATGCTCTACAATCATTTATACTCTATACAAATATTTATAACCTGTCCCCAATTAACCATTTTTGGTCAATTGGGACCTGACCCAGACTAACCATTTTTGGTCAATTGGGACCTGACCCAGACTAACCATTTTTGGTCAATCGGGACCTGTCCCAGATTAACCATTTAAGAATTTACATACTATTAAACTCATATCATCTTTTGCTACACCGAAATTGTTATCTATTGCTTCATTTAGTATTAAGTCTGCAATTTTTTTTGTGTTAGTAGTTTCTATATCTTCTAGTATATATTTAACCCATAATTCTTTATTTCTATATTCAATATTCGAGTCTAATATACCGTCAGAACACATAAGCATGATGTCTCCTTGTTCTATGTCTTTATCCATTATTTGCATATTTTTATGGTTTATTATTCCTGCTGGCATTGTATTTGCTTTTAGGATTTGGACTTTTTTTCCGTTTTTTATGTATGTTGGACATGCTCCTACTTTTATGAATTCTATATTTCCTTTATAAAGGTCTATTATTGCAATATCAAGTGTTGCAAATATTTCTTCGTTTTTGCTTATTAAACTTGTATTTATAAGTTCTATTGTTGCATCTTTGTCAAAACCAGATAATAGTAAGTTTTCTAGCATTTTTAAAGCTTGCCCGCTACTTATGTTTGCTTCTTTTCCTGAGCCCATACCATCACTTATCGCAACTAGATATTTTCCATCTTTTAGTCTTATGTTTAAGATATTGTCTCCTGAAATACTACTTTTACTTTTTGCAGTTTCCGCAATTCCTATTGCCATTGCAAACTTATCATCAGATAAAAAGTTTAGTCTGTTTCCTAGACTTGCTTCTTCGTTAAATACTATTTTTTCACCTAATATGTCTGTTAATATTTTTTCTATTGTTTTTGTGTCTTTGTCACTTGATATGTCTAAATATATTTCTACTAAGAATCTATCTTTTCTTTTTATTGATATTTCTTCTACTTGTATTGATTTTTGTTTAAGTAATTCTATTATTTTTCTTTTTTCTATGTCAAATTTTTCTTCATCTGAAATTTCTTTTTCTATGTCTTGTGCTAAATTTGAAATAGCTTTGGATACACTGTTTAGTTGTGTTTGCATATTCTTTTTGTTTTCTTCTAGTTTTTTTTGCCATACAAATTTAGATTTACTTATTTTATATGACATATTAATTACTCTTAACATTTGCGTTATGTTTTCTTCTAAAAAGGCACTTATTTGCTTATCATCAAAACCTACTATATAACTATTACATTCTTGAAATATTTTTAATAAATCTTTTCTTTCTATTTTTTGTTTATCAATTAGTGTATTAAATATTTCGTCTACTATTTTTCCATCAACACAAGATATATCATCATAAAGCAAGTTTTGCTCATAGCCTGTTAGATTGTCTAATAATTCAGCTATAAATGTTTCTTTATTTTTAGCCTTTTCTTCTTCTATTTTTAATTCTTGTGGAGTTTCTTTTAGTTCATAGTCTTGTGCCATTTGTCCGAATTGTTTCTGACACATTATTTAGTTTTGTTGCCATTTCTTTACTATTATTTAATGCCCTATTTGGAAATACAGGAAATAGTTTTGAATTTCCCATAAATTCTTCTATATTAATTTTTATAGATTTTGGTACTGCAAGTAATCCAATAGATGCAACTAATATTTCTTTAAATCTTATTAGTTCTACTGTATAACCATTAGAAACATATGCTAAAACTATATTTCCTAATAAAAAACCTATTATTACTCCTGGTTTTCCAAATCTATTTAATATTCCTGCAATAGTTCCTGAAATTGCATATGATGCAACTGTCATTGGGTCTTGAGCCGTTATTACTCCAAGTGTTACTCCTATTGTTACCCCTGCTGTTGCACCTACTAATACACCATTTTTCCAACCTAATATTAAAACTATTAAAATACTAAGTACATTTCTAACTGAAAAACCAAATATACTAAATTCTCCAAAACAGGTTATTGAAATTGCTAAAAGTAAGCTTGCTCCTAATACTTCCTCAATTGAAAAAGCTTTATCCTTTGCATAGTCTTGCAAAACTACCATAGAGTTTACAAATATTTTATAAAATACAACTGCAATCATTGAAAATGAAATACTATATAATATATCATAAACTGTAAAGCCTGTCATTCCTATTTTTGCAATTCCGAACAATTAATGTAGATATGAAAACATTTTTTGATAACTTAATTTTTTCATTTTTTTCTTCTTCATTATATCTTGGTTTAAAAAGAAAAACAGAAACAATTGAAACAAGTGCCATTAATAAATAATTTAATAAGCCATCTACTCCGAATCTGATTAAAGAGCCTACCAAACTTGTTACTAAAATACCAAGAATCGGTATTGCATTACCAATTCCAGCCATCAATACACTTATTCCAAATGGTGCAAATTCATTATTAATTCCAACCATTGATATCATAAAAGATACTATATATATTAATATATACCTAATTGACAATACATTTGAAAAAAGATTAATTTTTCTTTTTTCTTTACCTTCTCTTTTTGTAAATTCGTTTGCATTAATACTACTTTCATTTATATTTTGAAACATCCTTACCACCTCTTAAACTTTTCTTTTATGCTCCTATTTTACTACTTGTCCATACAAAAATTTGTCTTATTTAGGAAGCATTATTAAAAAAGTTTTCTACATTTTGTGATATATAATTTATTTTTATTTTACTTTTTTTCAAATTATATTACGTATTTTATTATAAATTGGCCAAAATTGCAATATTTTACTTGAAATTTAAATTCTCTTAGTAATAATTGGCTACAATTCACAGCTAAAAATAAAAAACCCCCCTCATCTAATCAAAGTCAAGAAGGGGGTATATCTATTTCATATGCATTCGTCATTGTGTTTCTAAACTATCTTTTCTTTTCAAAATTAGAATAGGTAACATGCATAATATACTAAGTATTACTAATATACTTCCCATTATAACACCACTACCTACAGGAATTTCTTTATCTACTCTTGCATATGTTTTAGGATTTTGACTATCTATATAAAGTTCATATTCAGTTTCATCTGCCTTTTTTTGAGTTTTCCCATCAAATGAAGAAATTTTTCCACTATAATATTTTCCATTATAATACCATTCATAATATTTAGTAGAATATTTTTCACCATCTAAAGAAGTCCTATTTGGTGAATACAATTTGGCAATAACTACTACATTTTCTTTCTCTAAATCACTATAAGTTTTCAAATCTCCTATTCCTTTAATTATCATAATTACACCAATGATAAAAAATATAGCAATTATTATTAATATTGTTTTATATTTTTTCTTTTGTATTAATTCATATCCAATCGTAATCCCTGGTCTATATCTATCCAATATAATCCCTCCTTTATCAAATTTCGAAAATTTTGTAAAATAATTTAAATATCTAATATAAATAAAGTTTCTTAATATTTTCCTTAACTTACTAACATTAACAAGAACAGAGGCAAATAACAATTTCTTAATTTTTAAAATTGCCATTTTCCTCCGTCCCCAATGTCAACTATTTAAACTCTTTCCTCATAATTTTTACAACTATTAGGTATGTTCCTATTCCTATTATAATAAATGTTATTATTAAAACTGTTATAGGTACTATAAAGTTTCTGTTTTCTCCGGTGTTTGGTGTTATTATTAGTTCTTCTGATACTGTGTCATCTTCTTCTTGGTCTGTTTCGTTTGGTGTATAGTTTCCTGGTATGTTTTCTATTATTTTGCTTCCTCCTGGTTTTGATACTATTACTATTTCTAGTTGATTTATAAAGTTAGAGTCTTCTGTTGATGACAATACTTTTTCTGTTTCCATATATACATTACTTTTTTCTAGTGGTACTATTCCAGATGAGTTTGTGCTTATAGAATATGCTGGTTTTACATATATTCCATTATCTTTATAATAATTTGTAACATATATTTGTACTGGATTTAAAGCTTCTCCATTTGCATCTGTTCCATTTTGTAATCTTGTTACTATAGCTTGATCTACTAGTTTTGAGTCTCTTAGATTTGGTATAGTATATGCTTGCCATCCGTATTGTTCATTTATTTGACTTTCTACTTTTAGAATTGATTCTTCATCTAAGTAGTCAATCATTGTTGATGGTGATATTCCTATTATATCTGCAAGTTTTGCACTTTCTTCGTTTGCTCTTGAAGTATAGTAGTTTTCTCCAAAGTTATAGAAACCTTGTGATTTGTAGTCTGTTTCTCCTGTGTTTTCTGTTGTAAATTTGTAAGTCATATCTACTTTTGCACCTTGGATTAATTCTTCGTCAATCTCTGCTCTCCAAGTTCCATGCGTTATTTTTCCATCTGTTACTACTGGTGGAGTATAAGAAATAAATTGTTTTTCTCCTCCTATAGTACCATCTTCATTAAGGTATGCATCTATTAAAACTTGGCCATTTGCAAGTGTTAGTTTTACTTTTTCTAGAGTTTTTGTTACTTTAAAACTTTGTATTGGTCTTCTTATTATACCAAAACTCATATTTTTTGCTTCAAATTTAATTAAATCTGAAAGTCTACTATATTCTGTAGGAATTTTTCCATCATCATTTATTTCATCATTAAACTCAACTGTAAAGTTCATAATAGGTGTTACTGATGTCATTTCATTTATGTTTACTGTTGTTGTATAATTATATCCTTTATTGTCGTCTGTTACAGTATTTTGGTCTAATTGTGTATCTATTTCTTCTCTTGTTCCATAATTGTCAAGTGCATGTGACAATTCTTTATTTAAATATGGCTCTTCATCTGCATCTGCAACTTTTGTATAGAATTTTTGATTTTCGTTTTCTTGTCTGTTCATGTTTTCATCTATATTTGTTGCTTTATAGTTTTCTACCATATCAGTGTATTCTTGCCTTTGACCATCTACAATTTTATAAGTTCCATCACCCCATGTATATTTTATTACATATTTTCCTGGTGCAAAACCATCTATTGTGTATTCTCCATTTGAGTCTACTTCTGTTTGACATAGTGAATCTTCCCATTGGTTGCTTTCATCATTAAATACTCTTGCTACATTTTCTGTTACATTTCCTTGTTCATCTACTTCCATAAGTTCTACTTTTACATTGCCAATTGCCGCTTCACCTGAGTCATATTTTCCATTTCCTTGTCTTAGGTTATTTTCTTCAAGTAATTCTTCTTCTGCATTATCTTCAAATACCCTTCCTGAAACTTCTCTTGCCTCAGATACTGTTAAAGCTATAGTTGGTGCTGTATCTGTATCATCTTCATATGTTGTTTTATCTCCAGGTGTACTGTTTTCTACAACTGCATCTTTATCTACTGCTGCATATAATTTTTGACTTGCTAGGTCATAATATGATGTATATGATGTAATTTCTGCTATATTTTCTAGTCTTTGTGCATTTGTGTTTTCTGCATCATCTAATAGGTCTATTACTGCATCATCATCTAAGGTAAATTGAATGTACACATATTTTTGAGTATTCTTTTTATCTTGTTCTTCTTTATTACTAATTGATTTATCTACTAATATATTTGTATTTATTAATACTTTTTTGTATTTACCATTTTGATATGTATTTGGGTCTAATGTGTAATTTAATGGATTTTGTATTGTTCCAGTATTATCATCAATTTGAGTTCCTATTCCTTCTATTTTGTATCTACTATCAAAATAGTCTACTATTTGGTTAACTCTTCCTGCTATTGTTTCTTCATTTCTTATTGCTATTTTATATGTTAAAGAAACTTTTAGTTCTTCTGATGCAGGTATTGGATTTTCTGTATCTTTTCCATAATATGCATCTGCTTTATATACTGGTCTTGTATAAGATAAACTACTATACTCACTTTGGAACCTTACTCCTACATTCCAAGCATTTTCTATATAATAATCATCTTCATCACTACTTGCATTTTCGAACCTATTTGCATATTTATATATATGTCCATATCCTGCAACTTCAACTTTTACATTATCTAAGTCTTGCATTATAGCCAAATCTGCTTGAGTTCTTAAATATACACCTAAGTTTATATTTTTTATCTCTGTTTCTGTAGATGCTCTATCATATGTTAGCTTATAGTTTGCATTTGTTGTTGTAGATGTTATTTTGCAACTAGATGAATCTGTAACTTGCGCTGATGCTGTAGATGGGTCTAAAGTATATTTAATAGTATATTGAGTTTTATTGCTAGCATCTTTTACTGCTACTTGGTCTTTTGTTCCTCCATTTTCTACTTTTGCAAATTTATTGTTTAAAGTATCTCTTGCTGAACCTTCTGAAGCTTTGCTTCCGTTTGTTTTATCATTATGTACTATTACATTTTCATATTTTAGCCCATCATATTCAAATTCTATGTAATAGTTTGGTAATTTGTCTATTAATACATCTATAAATATATAACTTCCATTACTTGCTGTTTTTGTCTCTTTTACAACTGTATTTCCTTCTTTTAATCTTACTGTTATATTTCCTAATAGTTTATCATTTGAATCATTTACATCGTTTCTGTATAAATCATTTCTTTCTGTTTCTTTTCCACCAAGTGGACCATCTTCCCATACATAACCTGATACTTTTACATATACTTTTTTGTTTTTAATTGTCAAATTAGTTGTGTTTCTTTTTGTTATTGTTACTGTTCTTACAGTAGAATCAACTACATAACTATAGTTTGGATTACTTACTTCTATTATTTCATAATTTCCTACCCATAAACTATTTAAGGTAATTAATCCTTGTGAATTCGTTTTTACTGTAGCTCTTGAGGTTGAATATGCTACATTTCCACTTGAGTCTAAATATACATATTGTCCGTTTTTTTGCCCACTTATTGCTCTTACTGTAAATTCTACATTTGGAAGTTTTATTGAATCATTATCTGCATCTATTTTTAATACTTGTAAATTTCCTAGTTGATATTCATTTGGAACTGTTTTTGTTGTAGTTTGTCTTTTGTTTACTGTTACTACGTTTGGTGTGCTATTTACAAGGTATCCATAGTTTGGATTGCTTACTTCTATTATTTCATAATTTCCTATCCATATGTTGTTTAAGGTAATTAGACCATTTGTGTTTGTTTTTACTGTTACTCTACTAGATGAGTATCCTACTGTTCCATTTGAATTTAAGTATAAGTATTTTCCATTTGCTTGTCCACTTGTTGCTTTTACTGTGAATTCTACATTTGGTAGGTTTGCATTTGTGTCTTGGTCGTATTTTCTTATTTGTAGGTTTCCGTAATAATATGTATTATTAATTCTTTGGTATGAACTTGTATTTGTTGTAACTGTAGTTGGCGAAGTATTTATTATATAACCAGGATTAGGGTTTGATGTTTCATATACTCTATACTGACCTAGTAATACACCTTTTACCGTTAAATTTCCACTTCCATCTGTTTTAAATTCTGTTGCACTTCCTGCACCATCTACATAGCTTATAGTTCCACCTGAACTTCTTACATATTTTCCAGTGCTTACATTTTGAAATCTAAATCCTACATTTGGAAGTCCTGCATTTGTGTCTTGGTCTCTTTTAGTTATGTAAATATTTCCTACTACTTTTTTATTATATATTGTAAGTGGAAAATATCCTTGCATTATTGCTACCCAATAACCCACTTCTGAGTTTGGATTAGGATTTCTTCCAAGTAGATTTTTATAAAGATTTGTTGAATATGTTATTCTCCAAGAATCATTATCTTTATAATAATTTTTAAACTCAGCAGAATCATATAATCCTGCTATAACTTGCATTTCAGATGTAGAATTTCTTCCTTGATTTAACATATTTACCCAACTTGAAAGTCCTCCTGCATCTGCTTCTCTTCCTAATACACATCTATATGCTACTTTTACAAAATCAGTATTACTAAGCTTTGCTCTTGCATTTATCCCTTCTTGACTTTCATATATTGAACGAGTTATCATTTTTGCTCGCTCTATTCCTTCCATAGTTGCATAAGATACTACATTATTTTGCGTACCACTTGGTGGATTTACAATACACTGTTCATATCCAGAATTATTATTTGCAACTTCTTCGTATGTCCAAGTTCCAACAGGTATATTATTTAATATAATTTCTCCATTTGCATTTGTTGTAAAAATTGTGCTATCATTAACATTTGATGTAAATGTTCCTCTTGTTGTATAATATTGTCCATTATATTTAAATCTAAATTGTACATTTGGAAGAAGTGCTGCTGTTTCTGCATCCATTTTTATTAGTTTTAAATTTGTATATGGTTCTTCTGTTGGTGTTAATTCTAAGGCATAAGTTCTTGTTTCTAAATCACCTCTAAACATCATAATATGTTGTGCTCCATCACCTAAAGTTCCATTATATACAAAAAGTAATCTTGCTTTTACTACATCCAATGCTTTTGTTAAAGTAACTGTAACTTTAGAACTAACAGAACCCTGTATTACTATATAGAAATCTTGATTATTAGGTATTCCTGAAATATCAGAAATTGCACCTCCAACTGATGTTGAGTATCCTAAGACTGTATACCCTGGCGCCTGAGCACCATTTATTGTCCCTTCAGCAGTATTTATTCTATATGGTCCTAAATATGCAGTTCCATTAACATTATTAATTCTAGGTGTTCCTGACGTAGTATTTTCAAATTTATATCTTAAAATAGAATCATAGTAATTCGTAGCTTCTCTACCTTGATCATTATTAGGATATGTCAAACTACTTGTATGTTCTTTATATACTGAATAAAGTTGATAATTATTAATAAAACTATCTAAATCTGATGCCCAAAATCTAAATGTTAAATACTTCCAGTTTGTCATATATGAACTACCTACATATTGAACATCTTTACCTTTATATGCTGCATATGCAGTTTTAATTGCAGCTTCATTTATACCTGGATTTGAAACTGTTATTACCTGCCCATTTTCTAAATAAGATTGTACTGTACCAGGGTTTGACCCTCCAATATCTATATCTATAATATTTGTTATTTTATATTGTCCATAAGCATTCCATGATGTATTTCCATGACCGATACAATATGCTCCCGCTTGATTTATTGTTACTCTTCCGCCTTCTGTGTAAACTCCTGCATTCATATAAACTTCTCTTCCAACTACACCAAATGGATCAAATGTATACCAATCTAAAGAACGTGTTTTTAAAGCAAAATCAAATTCTGTTACATATCCATTTCCACTTACATCCCAACTACCATCAAGCATTACAGATTTTGAAATAGAGGCAATACAAATAACTATTATAGCAAATATTATACCTATAACTAATTTTTCAATAAATTTAGTCATTTATATTTTCACCTCTCTTTCTTAAAAATACAATAATTAAACCTGCTATAGTTAGAATAGTAATAATTGTAATTATAATAGAAATAATTAAAATCGTAGTTCCTGTTTTCACAGATAATATAACTTCTGCTTTACTATAATCATCTTCTGTATCATTATTATTTCCAGGTAATGAGTCAATATCTACTGCTCCTAAATCATTACTTTGTTTTGCAATTTCTGCAGTATTTATTGTATATCCTAAATTATTATTTGTTAATGTTTTTGTTAATATAAGTGGTATGCTTATTGTTTCGCCTGGTTTTATTAGTTTATTGTTTAATGATGTATTATGCAATTTTCCATCTGATGACATATACCAATTATTATTTACATTAGTATTAAATTCTAAATCATTTGGTAATAAATCCACTATATCATTTACATATCCTTCAAGATTTCCTTCATTTGTTATTAATAAATTATATTCAATTTGTACAGTTGAGCCCTCTACATATTTTCTATCCACTTCCATTTTTGCTAGAGAAGCATTATTATATTCTGATACTGTAACACCTTTAGAATTTCTAACAATTATTTTTGATATCCTTTTTTGTAAACTTAAATCGAATAATTCGTTTTCAGTAAGTCCTGCATCTATATTAAAAATACTTTCATCTACTACTTCAATTACATCTGTTAATGCTACACTCTTTTGCTGATTATCTATTGAAATTGTTTGACTTACTACATCAGAATTTTGCGTTTCATTTACACCATCTTTTTGATATGTTGTAACTCTATATTTACTATTATCATATTCAAAAGCTATTAAATATCTTCCTTTTGCTAACTCTTTGAAAATATATTCTCCTTTTTCATTTGTAACTGTTTCATTTATTTTATTATTTGTAGTAGCATCTAATAAAAATACTTTTATTCCTGTAAATAACTCTTCACTTTCTTCTCTTAAACCATTTTTATTTCTGTCTTCCCATACTTTTCCAGATACATCATATTTTTGCTCTGGCTCTTCAGGAATTACCGGAATAGTTGGGTCGTCTGGATTATCAGGGTCTTCTGGATTTGTTGGCAGATCTGGGTCTTCTGGATCTTCTGGGTTATCTGGATTATCTGGATCTTCTGGGTTATCTGGGTCTTCTGGATCTGTTGGCAAATCTGGGTCTTCTGGATCTTCTGGATCTGTTGGCAAATCTGGCCCATCTACAATATCACCGCCACTATCTTTTCTAATGACTTTATATGTTATAACATTTGAACTGAAGTCTCTTCCAAAAGCATTTATACTTACTTTATGACTAATTTCATCTTCTGTAACATTTTGTTCATCAACTGTTACTTCTACTTCTAAAATGATGGTATCTCCTACCTTAAGAGGATTGAATATCTCTAATGTTTGTCCATCTACTTGTATTTCTTTTCTTTCACCATTATATGTTACATAAACTTTATCAATATTTAAACCTTCTTGAACATAGTCTCTTATTGATGCCTCTTCCATCTCAAGAACACCAGTATTTTTTATTGTTATCGTAAATTTTATCTTTTGTCCATCTCCAACCCATAGTTCATTAAAATCTGCAACTTGAGTTATTTCAATATTTCCTTCTGATTGTTCTATTGTTTCTACATATTCATTAGATATATATGTATTATCACCAACTGTTACTTTTGCTTGTAATTTTGTTTCCGTTTGACGCAAATCTATAGGTATACTTCCTATAAATATAAGAGTTGATATAGTAATTTCTTCTTGTGGCTCTAAACTATATATTTCAAATTTTAATATATTGTCATCTGAATCTAAATATTTATATTTATCACTTTCTACTAAATATGATGTATCAAAATTTAGTAGTTCACCTAAACTTAAATTTGTTATTATATTTTCCTTAGTTTCATTAGATATATTTTTTACTTTTAAATTTACTATTAAAAATTCTTTAGAATAAATTGTTTCTGTTTCTGATATTCCGCTTCTTAATGATACTTTAAGTTCAGCATCTTTTGAATAGTTTGTTATAGTTTTTATTTCTTTTTCTTCTATACCATCTGCTTTTATCTTTATTTTTCCTTCTATTTTAGTATTTTCTTCTAATTCTTTTACTGAAAATTCATATACTATTTTTTTAGTCTCTCCTGGTGCTAATTTTTCTATTGTAAATTCTTTTTGTGTTAATTCAGGAATTTCATCTATATATATATTATAAGTATTCGGATTTGTTGGTGTTGGTATTGCTTCTTCATATATTTCTCCATAATATATAACATTTGTATGCTCATCTATTAAATTTATATTAGTAATATCAGTGTTTTTTGTATTTGTAATTTCTAATTCATATTTTATGGTTTGTCCTTCATTTACAAAATCACCATCATTTAATACATTTCCTCCTGATGTTGCTACAGCTTTTATTTGCAATCCATCTTGAATTTCTCCGCTCATTTTCTGTATCTGGATTTCCAGTTGTTATAGCACTACCATCAGATACTAAACCAATTGCTGATGAGTTTAAATTTTGATTTCCTTGATATTTATAACTTACATCAGTTTTTACATATGCAGTTATACTACTTTCTTGTTTTTTTACATTAAAATTATAATCTATTTCTATTTTCTCTCCTGGTTTTAGTAATATATCCTGCATTTTTACTCTAAAATATTTAGAATTATTTACATCCTCTGTCCAGGTAATATTATCACTAGAATATTCAATCACCGCATTATTATTTACTGTAACTTTTTTTGCTAAACTTGTATCTATGTTTGTTTGCAATTCTATACCATTTATATTTATTTCACCTTGCACTGGCATTTTTCCTATTACAGTAAATTCTGATAAATCTGTTTCATAATTATTTATTACAATTATTTTTCCATTAACATTTTTTTCATTTTCATCAAATTGAAGTTTACCTACATTAATATCATCATTTATTGATTCAACTATCCCTTCTTCAGTATCTATATTTGATAATTTGTTGTATATTAAAACTCCATATTTTGAAACTAAATTGATGTCTAAAGTAGAATTATAAGTTTCTCCTGGTTTATTTTCATTTGTATATACCATATTTATTTGAGATTTTTTTGAAGGTATTGTTTTACTTAATGTGATATCTAAATCAATAATAATTTGTAATTGATCTGTTAAATTTTCACTAAACTTTGTTTGTTCACCTTTGCAGAAAATTTCAATTACCTTTTTACCATTTTCTTCATGTAAATTTGCACTTTCTATATCCATTTCATCAGAAAATACTTTTTTAATTGAATTTACATTTATTGTTTCCACTTCTTCTGGAAATTCTAATTTAAATGTAGGATTTTTAAATAAGTCATGTTTATTATCATTTGCAATTAAAGTACATGTTACTTGAACATTTTTGTTTTCTTCCAAACTTGATAAATTATTATTATTTATCTCTAAATTTGCTGTAGTAACAGTGTCTTTTAAATTAATATTATTTTGCATATCTTCTGCAACTTGATTTACTTCTAAACTAAATATACTTTGCAATTTTTCAAAAGATTTTATTTCTTCTTTTTCAAAACTTGTTTCACCCTTAATATATTTATAATTTTTTAAATTAAATTCTCCTTGTTCAATTGGTTTTGTAAATACAAATTTTAAATTATTATATTCTTTATCATAATTTATTACATATTCATTTTGATTATTTACCTGTGTATCTTTTGTAATTTTAGCAACTAATTCATTTTCTGAATTTAAAATTTCAATTATTCCCTCTTGCCCAAATATCCTTAAAAATTCATCTTTACTTATCATAGTTTGTCTATATATAACACTATCTGTAAAAAATTTGTTTTCATCCGAACTTAGAAAATTATTTTCTTTATTATAAAATTTTAGATTTTGCAAATTTTCTAATTCTGAAACTTGAAATGTTATATTTTCAGTGTAATTTGTTGAATTTTGGGTTTTAGCATACATATATCCTTTATATAGGTCTTGTATTTGGCTAAAACTTGTACTTACTAAGCTTCCTTTTTCTTCTAACTTTGTTTTTAAGGAATCTTCATTTCCTATTCCTTCTTTTGTGTATAATTTTGTATATACTTTTGTATTTAAATTTAATTCTTCTTGTGATTTTACTTCAAGTTTTCCTTCATATTCAAATATTATTGTATAATCATTATTACAAACCCAGTTTATTTCATTATTTTCATTAGGAGAATTTTCATAGCTAATCTCTAATGTATTACTTTCTTCATCTATTTTTAATAAATCTTCTTTAACTTTTACACCATTATTTAATACTACAATTTCAGGAATTTTATTTTCTTCAAATATTGGAATATTTACTAAAACTTTCTCACTTTCCTTTGGTAATCTATTTTCCTCAACATTTGAATTAACCAAAAATTGCATAATAGTATTATTATCTAGTTTTATAAACTTTTCTAAAGATTGATTTATTAAAATGCTTGCATCATCCGTCCAATTCAATTTTAAACTTATTGATTTTTCTATATCTGTTTTATTTTCATCTGATGTCTTATATTCTCCTTGTAAATTAACAGATATTTCTTTTTCAAAATCGCCTACATCAATTTTATCATATTTATTAAATTGAATTGGAATTTCTAAATTTATTTCTTGACCATATATTAAATCATTTAAATAAATTTTATTTTTCTCTTTATCTATCTCTTTTACAGTATCATTTTCAAAATCAAGCAAGCTAAAATTAGCATCACTAAATGATAAACTTGAATTAACAATAGTGCCTTCATCAGCTATTTTTAATTTAATAAATATAGTCGCTCCATCTTTTATATTAGCACTAATAGAGCTTACCTCTTCTCCATTTTGCCCCTTAAAAAACGCACTAAATTCTATTTTTTCATCAGCTCCATCTTGCACTAGCTCATCTCCAATAGCATACACAATACTTGTGCCATAGAAAAAATAATTTGCAAAAAGTAATGCAAAAATTATTACCACTACAAATGTTTTCTTAAGATTTGTAATCATGATATATCCTCCTATAGATTTTATTACTATAATTTTAAATAGTTTTTTAATAAATTTCAATTGTAAGAAATGCCAATTTTGGCTTAAATTACAAGTTAATCTTATATGCCATTACGGAAATAGAAAACGGTTTTTTTGTTTATTTTTCATTAAATTTTTATTACATTTTTATTACATTAAGCAAATTTTTATATGCAATCTTAGGGAATTGAACTTTAGGGACGTTCCTTAAAGTTCATTAAAAAATACAAGTTAAATAGCAATATTTTAAAAAGTTCACTTAAATTTGAGATTTCTCTTTTTTAGTGAACTTTAAGGAACGTCCCTAAAGTTCATAACTGCAATATTAAAAGAGCAAGCTTAATTTAAAGCTTGCTCTTTTTTGGTGAACTTTAAGGAACGTCCCTAAAGTTCATTTAAGTATCTTTTCCTCTTCCGATTACTTTTCTTTTTATAATGATTATACCTACACCTATTATTGCAATTGTAATTATTGATATTGTAATTGGTAATACATAATTTCTGTCAGCACCTGTGTTTGGTGTAATTATTACTTCTTGTGAAGTATCTTCGTCTTCTTCTTGTGGGTGTTCATTTGGTATATAGTTTCCTGGTGTTGGTGGTATTTTGCTTCCTCCTGGTTTGTCTATTAATGATAATTCTGCTTGGTTTGTAAAGTTTGCATCTTCTGCTGTGTTTAGTATTTTTTCTACAACCATGTATACATCTCCACCTTCTGCTTGTCTCTTTTCACCATTTTCCATACGTACTGGTTTAAGTGTTGTTGTGTCTAAGTAATCTGTTGTAAATATTTGTGTTTCGTTTAATTCTTCTTCGTAAATTTCTCCATTTTCTTCATATTGGTATTTACCGTCTTCTAGTGCTTGTATAACATTGCTTGCTACTAAGTTCATGTCTTTTAAGTCTTGTATTGTTGCTTGTCTCCATCTGTATTCTTCGTTTGTTGGATCTCCTTGTTTGTATACAGATTTTGCATCTAAGTAGTCTACTATTCTTGATGGTGTTATTGTTATGATTTCTTGGTTTTTAAGTTCTTCACCATTATTTAAGTTATTGTAATAATCTTCACTAAAGTTATAGAATCCTTCTGATGTATAGTCTGCGTTACTTGTGTTTTCTGTTCTTAGTTTATATTCCATTTCTACTGTTGCACCTTGTATTAATTCACTATCAAGCTCTGCTCTTAAGTATCCGTTTTGTACTGTTATTCCATTTTCTTTAACTGGTTTTACATAACTTAAGTATCCACCTGTTTCACCTTGTAAGTTTCCTTCATCATCTATATAACCATCTATTAATACTTGACCATTTGCAAGTGTTATTCTGATTTTACTTAGTGTTTTTACAAAGTTTACACTTTGTACAGGTCTTCTTATAATTCCAAAGTCCATATGTCCTACTTTAAATGCTACTCTATCTGTTATTCTACTATATGTTATTGTAGTTAAGTCATTATCGTCATATTCTACATGGAATTCCATTTCTGGTGTTGTTGATGTCATTTCATTTATTGTTACTTCTGTATTATGGTTATATCCTTCTTCTAGTATTGGATTTCCATTTTCGTCTGTTATTATATTGCCATTTTCGTCATATTGGTAATGCTCATTTAATTGATTATCTATTTCTTGTCTTGTTTCATAATCATCAAGTGCATGTGATGTTCTTATTTCTGATTCGTTTGCATCTCTATAGAATTTATTATTGTTTGCTTCACTTTCATATTTTGATTGAGTTAAGTTTGTTGCTTTGTAGTTTTCTACCATATCTGTGTATGCTTCTTGGTTTCCGTCTACTATTTTGTATGTTCCGTCTCCCCAAATATATTTTATTGCATATCTTCCTGGTATATATCCAGAGATTGAATAATTTCCGTCTTGTGTTGTTTCTGCTGAACATTCTGCATCTGTCCATTCACCATTACCATTATTTGCTTGTTCATCAAATACTTTTGCAACATTGTCTGTTACATTTCCTGCATCATCTACTTCTACAAGTTGAACCTTAACTCCTCCGATACTGTTTTCACCTTCGTCTAGTGTTCCATTTCCTTCTCTAATATTTTTATCTGATAAAGATTCATCAATTGCGTTATCTTCAAATATTGTTCCTGAAACTTCCCTTGCATTTGCTATTGTTATTGCTATTGTTGGTGCTGTGTCTGTATCGTCTTCATATGTAGATGTATTTCCTGGCTCTGTATTTTGTGGTACAGAGTCTTTATCAAGTGCTGCATATAAAGTTTGTCCCTGAGCATCTGAATATGAAGTATATGATGTGATTTCTGCTATGTTTTCTAAATTAGGTAATCTTGATACATCATTATTATTAATTTTTGCTTCATTTAATAAGTTTAATATATTGTCTCTTGATAGGTTAAATTGTATGTATATATATTTTGCTGTATTAGTTTTTGCTGTTTCATCTGTATTTGATGTTGAAGCTTGAACTAGTATATCTGTATTAATTATTACCTTTTTGTATGTATCACTTGAGTATGATGTATCTTCTGTATAATTTAATGCATTTTCTATTAATCCTGTTTCTTCATTAATTGAAGTTCCAATTCCTGCTATTTCATAACGTTTATCAAAATAGTCAACTACTTGGTTTACTTTTCCTGCTATTGTTTCTTCATTTCTTATTGCTATTTTATAGGTTAGAGCAACTTTTAATTCGTTTTCTTCATTTTCGTCTTCATAGTTTGCATCTGAGTTATATATTGGTCTTGTGTAAATTAGTTGATTATATGGGTTTTTATATCTTACACCAACATTCCAAGAATCTTTTGTATAATCCATTTCGTCTCCTTCTAGATGCTCGAATCTGTTAGCATATTTATATATATGTCCATATCCTGCTATTTCAATTTTTACTTGGTCTAAGTCTTGCATCATTGCTAAGTCTGCTTGTGTTCTTTTATATATTCCTAAGTTGATATTTCTTATTTCTGTTTCTCCAGAGCCTTTTTGATATTCTAGTTTATATCCTGCATTATTTGTATTTGCTGTAATTGTTAATTGTGATGTATTTCCTATACTTGCTGATGCAGTATCTGGATTTAAACTATAATCTACATTATAAACTGTATTTCCGCTTCTATCCTTTACTGCTACTTTATTATTTGCTCCTCCATTTTCTACTGTTGCAAAATTATTATTAAATGTATTACGTAATTCTCCTTCTGATGCTTTACCTCCATTTGCTTTGTCTAAGTATGGTGTTGTATTTGCATATATTAGACCATCATATTCAAATTCTATATAATAATTTGGTAAGCTGTCTATTAGTACTTGTTCAAATCTATATGCTCCATTACTATCTGTTGTAGTTTCTTTTACTATTGTATTTCCTTCTTTTAGTCTAACTTTTACTCCTTGTACTAATATATCATTTACATCAAATTCATCATCTCTATACAATCCATTTCTCTTAGATTGTTTTTCTGCTTGGATGTCTTCAAATACATATCCTGATAAGTTTATATATATTTGTTTGTTTTCTATCACATCTTGCTCATGATCTGTTGATACTTCTACTGCTTCTAATTTTGCATATAAATCTCCTGGTGCCTTAGTTTCATATGCTAGATATGTTCCTATAAATATGCCTTCTATATGTAAGTTTCCTAAACTATCTGTGAAAAATTCTGTTGCATCATCAATACTATCAACATAGCTAATGTCTCCATTTGCATTCATATGAATATATTTTCCAGTTGCTTCATATTGGAATTTAAATCCTACATTTGCTATTGCATTTAAAGTATATTCATCTACTTTTTTGATGTTTAATTCACCTGTTGTTCTTTTATTATATATTGTATATGGTGTGTATCCTTTTAAAACCCATCTCCAAGTTGCAAGTTCATTATTTTCTGAAGGTGTTCTTCCTAATACATTTTCATATAGGTTAGTTATAAATGTATTTCTCCATGTGTCTGTTTCTTGAAAATAGTTTTTAAATTCATCTGAGTTATATATATTTGCTAAAACTTGTCTTTCATTTTCAGGTGTTCTTCCATTATTTAGAATTGCTACATTTCCGCTTAGTCCAGCTGCATCTGGATCTCTTCCTAGTATTGCTTTATATGCTACTCTTACATAGTCTTCATTACTTAATCTTGCAGTTGCTGCTCTTCCTTCTGTACTTTCGTATATTCCTTTTATTACTTCTCTTGCTATTTCCGTTTTAGTTGAATATAAATAACATTTTACATCTATTGTGTTTGTTCCAGAATCTGTTGATATTTCAGCATTTTCGTATTCTGGATTATTATTTGCAACTTCTTCCCATGTCCAAGTTCCTATTGGTATATTTGTAAGTGTTATTTCACCATTTCCATCTGTTTCCCATATTACATTTGGGTCATTAGGGTCTGTTGACCATCCCCCTTGTTTTGTATAATATTTGTCTCTATATTTAAATCTGAATTGTACATTTGGCAATTTAGTTAGATTATCTTTATCTAATTTTATTAATTTAAGGTTTCCTGGAAAATCTAAAGGTATATCTGTTGTTATAGATAGGTCTTTATCAATAGTATCTACATATGGATTTACTAACATAACTCTTTGGTCAGATCCTCCATTTAAAAACCATAATTCGGCTGAATATACTTCTTTTGTATTATTAACTTTAAATATAGCTGAAATACTTTTAATTCCTTCTATTCCTTCTTGTGCATCTATTGATATATAAAAATCTCTATCTGATTTTATATCTGTATAATTTATAAAGTTTTGATTAGTACCTTCATATTCACTTATAAATATCTTGCTTGCATCTATTGGATTATTTTCTTTATCTGTTACTGTAAAACTTTGTATTTCACCTGTAAAATTCCAGTTAAAAGGTCCTATATTATAAAATGCTTTTTCTACTCCATCTACTTGTCTATAATACATTCCAACTTTTACATTTTCTTTTACTGTATTATCAACTGGATCTTTTACATCAGTAGTTGTATCTGAGTTTCCTAAACTTTGTACATATTCATTCATTGCATTTTCTGTATCAGATGAAACAGTTATCCAATCATTTGCTGGATCTTGCCATCCTTGTAGTCCAAAACGTGCTCCTACAGTACTTAACCATTTATTAATATTTCTGTATATACCGCGTTGTGCTTGTGAATAGCCACCATATGTTCCATAACCTACATTTCTTCCTAAATATGTTAGATATGCAAGTTTTGCATTCTCAATTTTCTCCTCGTCTGAAAGTCCTTCTATTAATGTATTATTTCTATCATAAACTTGGTTTCCTACAATTTTTACATATTGAGACACAGTAGCAGAAGTATATCTACTATTCCACAATGCTGCACCATGGTTTATGCAGTATAAGTCAACCCTATATTCTAGTGAATACTGATTTATCCAGACAGTACTTCCTACCGAGTTTGGTCCTAATTGTTTGACTTCATCTAATGATGATAAATATGCTCCATTTGCATAAGTAATTAAAACAATTATAAATGCAGAAATAAGTACTAATATTATAGTTATATGTTTTAATATTTTACTCACCTTCATTTCCTCCTTTCTTATATAATTTTCTTTTTTAAAACTTTCTTTGTAATTATAATTGCTACAACTCCAAGTATTGCAACTATAGTAATTATAATTAATACTGTTCCTATTACTTGTCCTGTTTTTATAGAAATTAATACATCTGCTGAACCTAAGTCATCTTCTGTTAAGTTATTTCCCGGAGTAGAGTCTATGTCTTCTAATCCTTGTTCATTATAACTTTCTGCAATTTCTGCTTTGTTATTTATTAATCCCGTATTATTTACTGTCATTTGTTTTGTTACAGTTAATTTTATGTCTCTTGATTCACCTGGTAATAATTTTACATCTTGCAAACTTGTATTATAAAGTTTTTGTCCAGATTGATACCAGTCACTATTAAGTTCTGAACTAAATTTATATTCTGATGATAAGTAATCTACTATACTTCTTGCATATCCTTCTACTTCTCCTTCATTTGTAACTCTTATTGTATATTCTACTATTACAGTTGAACTATTTAATAGCTTTGAATCTATTTCTGTTTTTACTAAAGTCTCATTCGTGTATTCTTGTGTTTGTGTTCCACTTGAATTCTGTACTATAATTTTACTTACATATTTATCTAGTTTTAGGTCAAATATTTTTGCTTCTTTTAAACCTATATTAATATTTGCTATATTGCTATTTTCTATAACAATAATATCAGTTGCTGCTACTTGATTTGTTTTGCCATCTATTGTTATTTCTTTATTAATAACTTTTGAAGTTAATGCATCTTGAACTCCTTCTTTATTATAGTCTGTTAATATATATTTTGATGTATCATATTCGAATATTACTATATATTCTCCTTGTGGTACTCTATTTAAACTATAAAATCCACTTTCATTTGTTATTGCTGTAATTTCATTTCCGTCTTCATCTTTTACAAATGTATTTGTATTTGTGTCTAATAATTTTACATTTATTCCTTCTAATAAAGTTTCTTCTTGATCTAATTCTCCATCTTGGTTTATATCAAGCCAAGCTCTACCACTAATTATTTTAGTTTCTTGAACTGATGGATTATTTGGGTCTTCTGGATTTTCTGGATTATTTGGGTCATTTGGATCATCTGGATTATTTGGGTTATCTGGGTCTTCTGGATTATTTGGGTCATCAGGTGTAATTGGCTCATCACCTTCTGGCTCTAATATGTGCATTACTTCAACTTTTTGTACTTCTACTGTACCAACATCTAATGAAGCAATATTTGT
Organism: uncultured Clostridium sp.; assembly: GCA_930989765.1. Classification (GTDB taxonomy): domain Bacteria; phylum Bacillota; class Clostridia; order TANB77; family CAG-508; genus CAG-269. The sequence continues at coordinate 48,696 of CAKNNA010000007.1, forward strand.
TATTTCTTTTACTTCTTCATTTTTTAAGATATAATTTACTATTACTTCTATTGTATATTGTACTGTTTGACCTGGCTCTAATGTATCATTGATTTCTATGTATTTATCATAATACATAGTATATTGGTCTTCTGTTAATTCTTGATTATTTCTTTTTATTGATTGCAATGTAACTAAATTTGAAATTTCATCAGTTAATTTTACAGAATTTTGTGATGTTTTTCCATTATTTGTTACTGTTACATTATAAGTAATAATATCTCCTGCTGATACATAATCGTTTTGATTTTCTGAAGTATTTGATAATGTTATATCTATTTCATTTATTGTTGATTCTATCTCATTTGTTCTATATGTTTGATTATTAAATGTGCAAGTTGCTTTTATTTTCATTATTTCTTGCTCTTTTAATACTGGTATTCTAACTTTTATTATAATTTCTTTTTCTTCTGATGCTTCTATATTATCTATTAAATTTTGTGTCTCTTCTATTGATACTTGTTTTTCTTGTATTGTACTATAATAACTTATATCTATAATTTCCGCATTATTTATTTCTGGAGTAAATTGTATATTTTGTATGTTTTGCTCGGAATTATTTTTTATTGTAGCCACAAATTGATATATACTACCTGATTCTAGATTTTCTGTATTACCTGCCCCTGAACGAAGCATTGAAAATTCTAAAATTCCATCACTTACTTCTATACTCAATATATCTGATTGTTTAGTTACTTCTCCATATGTTATTTTTGAAATGTTTTCTATTTTTCCTATATTTTCTTTTACTCTAACATAATATTCTCTTGTAGCCTTTTGACCTATTTGAAGTGAATCTATTGTATATTCAATTTCTTTTCTATTTGAGTCCTCTACAAATATACCGTTATTTGTGTTTTCTACACTACCTGTAATAGCTTCTTCTGCATATACTGTTCCTTCTGGTACTTGTCCTTGCATTTTTACATTTGTTACATTTTCTGATCCTGTATTTGTTACAGTTAATTCATATTTTACCAGTTCTCCTTTATTAACAGTTGTTACTTCTTTCCCTCCAACATATGCTTTTATAGAAGTTTCAAGTACTGCTCCTACACCTGTTTCTAATTTAATTCTGTCTAAAGTTATTGTTTTATTAACACCTGTTGCTTCTACATAATTAATATCATATCCTAATTGCATTTGTTTATTATATTCCAAATTAGCTGGTAAGATTATATTATATGAAAAGTTTAGGCTTTCACTTACATCTAAACTATCTATTAAAATAAGATATTTTTGCGTTGCTTCTGGATTTGTAATTGTTTCTACCCAATTATTAGATGCATTTTCTATATCATCTGTTGCATTTGCATTTTCTGTGTAATATACTTTTACTTTAGATGCATCTATTCCAGTTAGTTTGATTTCACTTACAGATGTATCTATATTATTTGTAGAATTTTTATTTGGAAATTCTCCAAGTATTTTTACATTTGAAACTTGTGCATCATTATTATTGATTATTTCACTATTAAATGTTACTTGTTTTGCTTCTTTTCCTAATTCTAGTTTTGAAGTTTTTTCTCCTTCATTGTTAATTATTTGTATTCCATATTCTGGTATACTTGTGTTTGTAACCATTCCAGTATATGCTACTATATTTATTGGTAATAATTCTTCACCTTGAGATGCACCATTTTTGTAGTTTACTGCATTTTCATTTGTATATATTAATTTTATGTTTTGCAGACTACTTGGAACTTTTTTGTCTACTGTTATATTTGCTTTTATTACAATTGTTAAACCTTCTATTGCTTCATTAAAGTATTCTTTTTGTTCTCCTTCTAGGCTTAATATTATTGCATTTCCTTGCATATATGATTCTACTATTTTAAATCCTTCTGCATATAGTGGCTCTGATATTGATTTTACATCTATTTTTTCTATTTGCTCTGGGAATTCTATTCTTATAGTAGGGTTTTTGTATAGTTCATATTTTTCTGAGTTTGAATTTAATACTACTTTTATTTCTACATCTTCATTTACTTGCATTGTTGATAGGTCTTTTCTGTCTATTGTTATTTGTGCAGAGCTTTCTGTTTCTTCTAATGATGTTACTGATGTTTTTGGCTCTAAGTTTGTTACCATATCACTTGATGTATATGTACCTTCAATTGTAAATGATAGCATGTTTGTATTTTGTATTAATTGTTTTGCATTTTCTTTAATAAGCTTTGTTAATTTGAAATTTAGGGCTCCTGTTTTTTCTGGTTTTGATGTTACTATTTTTACTTGTTTTACATTGTCCCCTAGGTTTAGTATTACATTTCCATTTTCGTCAGCTTCTGTTTCTTTATTTATTAATCCTATTTGTTCTGATGTTTCATTATTTATTATTTTTAGTTCTCCATTTTCACCAAGTACATCTTGAAGATTTTGTTTTGATATACTAATATTTGTTGTATATACATTTTGTAATCCTATGTTTTCTATATTTTCTACTAGTGTTATTTCGTCTGCTACACTTGATAGGTTTACATTTAAGTTTACATCTTGAACTATGCTTCTTTCTATTCCTGCATATAATTTTCCTTTATATATACTTGTTTCTTCATTTGCTATGTCTATTGTTATACTTGAATCTTTTTCTTCTTTTCCTATTGTGGTTTCATATCTTTTTGAAATGGTTGTATTGTTTTTGTCATATAATAATGTTTTTGAAGAAATTTCTATTTCTTGGGCTTCATTTTCTTCTATTGAGTCATATATATATGTGACTATTATTGTATCTTGCCCTTCTTTTTCCCATTTAACTTTTCCATCTTCTTCTGGATTATTTATGTTTATATTTATTAAACCTGTATTTGCATCATAATTCCAGTCTTCTTGTTTTAGTTTTTCTCCATTAGTTGTTAAGTTTCCTTTTGAAGTTAATTCTACTTCTTGTGGATATTTATCTTCTAATTTAGGAGATGGGATTTCTAAAGATGTTGTTTTAATAGGATATAGATTATTTTCAATTCCTGATGTTACTTCTATTTGAATTATTCTTTTAGGCTCTCCTTTATAATCTAATACTTTATTTGTTATTACATCATATTTTAATATAGCTCCTATGTATTCTTCTGTATATGGACTTGTTAATATTAGTCTTACTGTTTTTGCCCCTGTTATTGTTATGTCTTTTTCAGAACTATCTTTGTATATTCCATTTAGAGTTATATTACTTTCCATATCAATTGAATTTATATCAAAAATATCATCTTTAATTATTTCTATTCCTACATCTAGCTCTTTTGTTTCTCCTGCATTTATTTGGTTTAAGGTTATTGTATTACCTTCTATTTTTGATATTCCTTCACTTAATATTTCTTCACTTAGTCTGAAGTTACTAGAACCTAAAGTTACTATTCCATTAAAGTATCCGTCTTTTTTAACACTGATACTTAAATGCAATTTTAGGTTTTCTGAGTTCATTTTTGCTTCTAATGTATTTGCTTTATTTCCTTCTGCATCTACTAGTGTTACTCCAAATTCTACATTTGAGTTATTTGTTGCTACATCTTGGCTTAGTGCATCTGCTGCATATGATATAGCATTGATTCCTAAAAGAAGGAAATTGGCAAAAGTCATTGTGATTATTATTGCTATGACTAGTATGGCTTTTCCTATTTTTAGTTTCATTTTTACCCCTCCTAAACTTAATATTTGTTTATAATACTACTTATTATATAATAATTGCTATAAACTATGGTGTCAAGCTTGTTTTTTTTTGGTTTTTTATTGTTTTTATTTCCCTTATTACGGAAATTCTATTTTCATTTGTGTTTCGTTTTTATTAAATTTTTGTTACATTTTCGTTACTTGGGTTAATTTTACGTTACATAAATACCCTATAATATATTATACATTGATTTTTAGTATTTTTCAAGGCTTTTTGTAATTTATTTTTACTATTCAATATCTCGTCAATTAACAAAGTAAATGCAACTATGAAGAAAGATAGTTGAAATAAGTC
>CAKNNA010000008.1 GCA_930989765.1 uncultured Clostridium sp.
GGAACGGAATTTTAAGATATATCAATACTTTTAGCCTTAACTTAAATAGACATTGTCGTCTCACTCTAGTATTTTAGGACACTTGGTTATATTAAAAATTTAATTTCTTAATAAATAAAGCCAATCAAAAATTGTTTCTTTAGACATATTAAACAATGTATTTTTATTTACATCACTGTCTGAAATAAGGTCTACACAAGCTATGGTATTTCCATTTAATTCAAAAGTCATACTGCCAAGTTTATCTCCAGCATTAATAGGTGCATAAAATATATCTGATAAATTAAGAGTTTGAGTTATATTGCTTTCTTCACCTTTTTTTAAAAGAATGCCAACATCATTTTCCAAAACAGCATTTACTGAATTTTTTGTGCCTTTGTTTATTAAAACACTTTTAACAATATCGCCTTTTTTGCCAAGTTCTTTATAAGAATAATTATTGAATCCATAATCTAGTAATTTAGTTGCTTCTTGAAATCTAACTTTTGTCGAAGGAGCCTTCATAATTACTGCAATTAAAGATAATCCGGTCGCGTGTTGCACTTGCTGATAAATTATATAATGCAAGTGAAGTTGAGCCTGTTTTTAATCCTGTTGCACCTTTATATGTTCTAATAAGTTTGTTGGTGTTAGTAAGACCAAGTTCACCATCACGAAGAGTATCCATCCATATACTTGTATATTTTGTAATATCTGGGTATTTTGTTAAAAGTTCTCTTGACATAATACTTATATCATAACTTGAGGTTAGATGTCCGTCTTCATCTAGTCCATGGCAGTTCTTAAAACAGGTATCATTCATACCAAGTTCTTTTGCTTTTTCGTTCATCATTTGTACAAAGCTATCCTCAGAGCCTGCTATATATTCTGCCATTGCGACAACACAGTCATTTGCAGAATTAACACAAATAGCTTTAAGCATTTCATCTACACTAAGTGTTTCTTTTGGATCTAGCCAAATTTGTGAGCCACCCATTGATGCAGCATTTTCAGAGCAAGGTATTTCATCTGTGTACGAAATTTTTCCACTTGATATTGCTTCCATAATTAATAATATACTCATAACTTTAGTAACAGAAGCAGGTCTTAATTGTGAATGAACATTATGTGCATATAAAATTTGACCAGTAGATTGTTCAATAAGAATAGCAGATTCTGATTCAAGATTTAAGTGATTATCTTCATTAATTGTACTATTTTGCGAATTTACTTGAGAGTTAGTTTGAACATTTAAGCTAGAATTGGTATTTGACGAATTAGTAGATACATTAGTACTTTCAGCTGTATTATTTGAAATCGATAAAGAATTGTTACTTGTATTTTCTTCTTTAGTTACTTTAGCATTTGTTTCAACTGTTTGAGACCAAATGTAGGAATCATCTGTTGCAAAACATGGAATAATACTTATAGAAACAATAATAATGCTTAAAATTAAACCAGTATAAAATTTAAATATTTTTTTCATAAAAACCCCCTAAGATAATATTTAAAATTAATCTATTTAACCTAAAAAAGTAAAAGAACATATATTTAAACAATTTGCTACTATACATATATGAAATTGAAATATGAAAAAGAACTTAAAAAATTTTAATCTAGAATAATAGGTAGTATTAGTATAGGTCTTAAAATGAGTTTATTATTGTAAAAAAAGGTCTGGTATGATAAAATCAAAAGCATAAAGAAATGTATATTAGTAAATATAAAAATATGGAGGGATATTTTATGCCAACTTGGGGGATGCATTTATTAACAGCCAAAAAACTTAGAATTAAATTTCCAGATAAATTTAAAAATACTTATAATGAATTTTACTTTGGAAACTTATTACCAGATATACCAAATGAATTTGTAATAAAAAATATATCTTGCAATATAAGCCATACAAAAACACATTTTGACAAAGAAATAACTGTAGGTAATCATAAAGAAAAAAGAGCTGATATCAGTGGTTTTTATCAAAAATATCACCAAAAATTTAATAACCCTTTAATTTTAGGGTATTATACACATTTATTAACAGATAGTTATTGGAATAATAAAACATATAATGAAAGAGCTATTTTAGATGCTGATAAAAATATAATTGGAGTAAATTTAAAAGATGGGCAAAAACTTATATGTAATAAAGAAGAAATTAGAAAAATAAAAAGTAATGACTTTAAACTATATGCATATAAAATTTTTAAAAAGCATCTAGTAGAAGAAATAAAATATACATCAAATATTGAAGAATTATTAAAAGAAGTTACTTGGCTTAAACTAGAAAAATCAGATATAATAAAAACAATTGAATATATAAAAGAAAAAATAACAAATCCTGAAAGTATTCTAGAAAGTCAAAAGCTTGAATACAAAATATATTCTGAAGAGGAAATGGAAGAAAATATAGAAAATAGTATTAAATTTATAAGTTGTAATTTAGGATTAGAGGAAAATAAAAATTTTTAATATCTTAAAATTTACTATTTATCTCTGGTCCCAACAATGTCTATTTAAGTTAAGGTTAGAAGTATTGATATATCTTAAAATTCCGTTCCTTGCTGGTCGGACATATCATATGAATAACTATAGTAATAAATTCAAAATTTGATAAGTTGCGCTGGACTGGTTTATACTAATTGGCATCCTCCCAAACTGCGCATCACTGCATTTTAAGATATATCAATACTTCTAGCCTTAACTTAAATAGACATTGTTGGGGACGGAGATAAATGGCAATAAATGAAAGGGAAAAGTGAATATGATGAAAATATTACTAATTGAAGATGAAAAAAATATACAAATAAGCATAACATATTACTTGCAAAAAGAAGGATTTAAAATTAATTCTGCAAATAATATGAAAGAAGCTTGTGAAAAAATAGAAAATGATATGTATAATTTAATATTATTAGATGTAACTCTTCCTGATGGAAATGGATTTGATTTATATAAGAAAGTCATTAAAAATAAAAATATTCCTGTAATATTTTTAACAGCTTTAGATGAAGAAAAAGATATAGTAAAAGGTTTTGAATTAGGTGCAGATGATTATATAACTAAACCTTTTCATGCTGGAGAACTATTATATAGAATAAAAAATGTATTAAAACACACAAAAAATATTAATCAAGATGAGATAATTAAAATAAAAAATATTAAAATAAATTTGAATAAAAAATTAGTATTAAAAGATGATAAAGAAGTAGAACTAACCGCATTAGAATTTAAAATTTTGCAAATGCTATTTGAAAATAGAGGTAGGATAATATCTAGAACACGAATTTTAGAATATATTTGGGATGAGAATGAGAATTTTGTAAATGATAACACATTAACAGTGTATATAAAAAGAATAAGAGAAAAAATTGAAAAAGATCCCAATAATGCTGAAATAATAAAAACTGTAAGAGGAATAGGATATAAAATATTAGATGAAGGCTAAAACAAAATAGATTAAAAGGGGAATTAAAATGGATTCAAAACAAAAAAAGTATCTGATATTTGGTATAAGTAGTATTATTATATTATTTATAACGATTATAACTATTTTATTGTTAAATATAAAAAAACAATATAATCAAAAAATATATGAATATGTAAATGAAACTGTAAACTTGATAAGTAAAAAATATAATGAAGCTGAAAGCGATATAATACAGCAAATTATTAATAATATTACTAATAATACATCTTACAATAATGAAGATATAAATGATAATAATGCTTTAGAAAAATATGGAATTAATCCGGAAAATTTAACAGAAAGCTATATATTTAATATAGATAAAGAAATTATATATATAGTAATTGCAACCATTTTTATAGTTATTTTATTAATAATTATTATAGCCATAAATAATAAATATCAAAGTAAAAAAATAAGAGAAATAGATAAATATTGTATGGAAATATTAAAAGGTAATTATGAAATACATTTAGAAGAAGAAAAAGAAGGACAAATATCAATATTAAGAGATGATATATATAAAATGACAATAATGCTAAGGGAGAAAAACTCACAGCTTGAAAAGAATAATAAAGAGACAGAAAAGCTTATTGCAGATATATCACATCAGTTAAAAACACCTTTGACTTCATTAAATTTGATAAATGATATATTAGAAAAAGAAATAACAACTAAAAAAGGAAAAGAATTTCTAGAATCTTCAGCAAATGAATTAGAAAAAATAAATTGGCTTATAAAAACACTTCTTAATATAGCAAAATTAGATTCAAAAACACTTATTTTAACTAAAGAGGAAAATAATTGTTATATATTGTTAGAAGAGATAAAAACAAATCTAAATCCAATTGCCCAAATACATAATTGTAAAATAGAGATAAAATCAACTAAACAAGAAAAGATTATATGTGATAAAAAGTGGACTAAAGAAGCAATCAGCAATATTGTAAAAAATGCGATAGAACATGATGCAAAAAACATTATTTTAGAGGTTTTAGAAAATGAATTATATACACAAATAACCATTAAAGATGATGGCGAAGGAATAGATAAAAGTGATTTAGGACATATATTTGAAAGATTTTATAAATCAAAAAATAGTAAATCAGATAGTTTAGGTTTAGGACTTGCTTTTACTAAAAGTATAATTCAAAACCAAGATGGAGACATAAAAGTGAAAAGCTCACAAGAAAAAAGAAATAGGGGAACAACATTTTTTATTAAATTATATAAAGCTTGATAATTAAAAACTTGCCAAAGGGTTGCCAAAGGGGACGGAGTAAAATGGCAATTTTTGAACTTTAAGGAACATCCCCAAAGTTCAAAAATTGCCATTTTACTCCGTCCCCTTTGGCAAGTTTTTAAGAGTCACTTAAGAGTCACTTTTAAGGAATAATATAGAAAATAAAGGAGGAGATATGATGGAAATTTTAAGGGTTGAGAATTTGACTAAAAAATATGGTAAGAAGGATACTTTGGTTACGGCATTAGATGATGTTTCTTTTAGTGTAGAGAAGGGAGAGTTTGTTGCAATTGTTGGGGCTTCTGGTAGTGGTAAATCTACTTTATTGCATTTGATTGGTGGTGTTGATAGACCAAGTAGTGGTAAAGTGTTTATTGATGGAACTGATATTTATAAACTGAATAATGATAATTTAGCAATTTTTAGAAGAAGAAATGTTGGTTTAATTTATCAATTTTATAATTTAATACCAATTCTTAATGTTAAAGAAAATATTACTTTGCCATGTGATTTAGATGGAGAGAAAGTAGATGAAAAACATTTGAATGAAATCTTATATATTTTAGGTTTGGACAAAAGAAGCGAGCATTTGCCAAACCAATTGTCTGGAGGTCAACAACAAAGGGTATCAATTGGAAGAGCAATTATTAATAATCCAAGTATTGTGCTTGCAGATGAGCCAACAGGTAATTTAGATTCAAAAGCTTCAAGAGAGATTATGGATTTGCTTAAAGTGTATAATAAAAAATATAAACAAACTTTGATTGTGATAACACATGATGAAAATATAGCCTTAGAAGCGGATAGAATTATAACTATGCAAGATGGAAAAATTATTAAAGATGAAAAAATAAAATAAAGGGGGAAGTATTTTGAAGATTTTAAATAAGGTAACAATTAAAAATTTAAAATTAAACAAAAAAAGAACGATTGTCACAATGATTGGTATTTCCCTTTCTGTTGCACTTATATGTGCTATTACAACTTTTGTTGCGAGTTTTCAGAATGCTTTAGTAGAAAGAGAAATTGTAAAAAGAGGAAACTACTATGTTAAAGCTTATGATGTAACGCAAGAACAATTAAAATACATAAAAAATAATAAAGAAGTAGAAAAAATTGGTATATCACAAGATTTAGGTTATGCTAAGGTGGATGGAATTCAAAATGAAAATAAGCCATATTTATATTTAGAAAGTTTTGATGATTATATGCTAAATAATGGAGGTTTAATTTTAATAGATGGAAGAATGCCTGAAAACGAAAATGAAATAGTAATACCTGATCATCTCTTAACAAATGGTAAACTAGAATTACAAATAGGTGATAAATTAATACTAGATGTTGGTGATAGATATGCAGATGGTGATAAATTAAACCAAAATAATCCATATTATACAAAAGAAGATATTGAAAATAGAAATGAAATAGCAAAAGAAAATGGAGATATAGCAAATTATGAATATAAAGAAGAAGAAATTAGAGTAAATTTTACAAAAGAATATACAATAGTTGGAATAATAGAAAGACCAAATTCTGAAGATTTTTCAGCACCAGGTTATACAATTATAACAAAAATGAGTGACAATAATATAAATACTACTGAAGGCTATAATGCTAATGTTTCGATATTATTAAAAGATGCCTCAAAAACATATGAATTTTCAGATTATTTAACAAAACAGTTAGGCATTAAAGAAGAAAATATATTAGAAAATGAAAGTTTATTGCAATATCAAGGAGTATTTAAAAGTAATAGAACACAAGATACACTTACAATACTTGCAACTATAGTAATAACAATAATTTTATTTACATCAGCATTTGTAATAAGAAATAGTTTTAATATATCATTAACAGAAAAAACAAGAGAACTTGGTATGCTTGCAAGTATTGGAGCAACATCTAAGCAATTACGAAAAAGTATATTTTTTGAAGGATTTATATTATCTTGTATAGCAATTCCAATAGGAATTATTGTTGGTATAGTTGCAATATGGATTGTACTTTTAATAGTAAATAATTTAATGACATCAGGGCAAACTGCAATTGTAGATAATTTTGACTTGAAACTTGTTTTATCTATTCCTGCAATATTAATTGCAATATTAGTTTCTTGTTTTATGATATTAGTATCTACTATCAAGCCAAGTATAAGAGCTGGAAAAATTTCTCCAATAGATGCAATAAGGGAAAATCAAGATATAAAAGTAAAAACAAAAAGATTTGGAAAAAACAAACAAAAATCTAAATTTTTTAGAGAATATAGAATTAGAAAAAAATTATTTGGTATAGAAGGGGTTATAGCAAGTAAAAATTTTAAAAGAAGCAGAAAAAAATATATGACTACAATTTTTTCTATAGCAATTAGTATAATTTTATTTATTTCTATGAATTCTTTTGTAGAAAATGTTTTTAATTTATCAAGTTTACAATATAGTGAGGGAAGAGCAAATATTACGGTTCATAGTTATAAAGATGATAATGCAGAATCTCTTGAATACTTTAATAAAATAGAAAATTTAGATGGAATAAAAGAAAGTAGTATAGTAAAAATGGCGGTAGAATATTCTGATGAAAAATATTATACAACTCAAACTTTTTCATCTTCAACAGGATTTTCATTATCAGACGAAGGGCTGATTGTACTAATTCGAGCAATTGGAGACAAAGCATATAGAGAATATATTAAGGAATTAGGATTAAATTATGAAGATGTAAAAGACAAGGCCATTTTATATGATACAAGAATAGGTTATGAATATGACGAAAATAAAGATGGAACTAGAAGAGTAGAATACAATATGTTAAATCTAGATGAAGGAGATATATTTCCTTATAAAATTTTAGATGATGAAGGAAAAAATGCAAAAAATGGAGAAATAGAAATAGCATTAAGAACTAAAGTCCTTCCACTTGGTGGATTGTTTGAAAATGATAGTAATGTTGTATTAATAGTATCTGATGAAAAAATGGAAGAATTTGATTATTCAATTCAAAGTATGTATATAAATGCAGAAAATGCAAGTAAATTGCAAGAAGAAATAATTAAAATAGATAATACAAATAAATCAAATATTTATAACATAGAAGAAGAAGTAAAACAAGAAAAAAATATGGTACTTATAATATCTATATTTCTTTATGGATTTATAACTGTAATTTCAATTATAGGTATTACAAATATATTCAACACAATAACAACAAATATGGCACTAAGAAATAGAGAATTTGCAATATTAAAATCAATAGGTATGCAGGATAAAGAGTTTAAAAAAATGATTAATTATGAAAGTTTAATTTATGGAGTTAAATCTTTAATTATTGGAATACCTATAGGATTGATACTATCATATTTAATATATAGAACAATGGGCGAAATATATTTAACAGAGTATAAGTTTCCAATAATACCAATTATAATATCAATCATATTTGTTATGGCGATTATTTTTATAACAATGAATTATTCAGTAAGAAAGACTAAAAAGCAAAATATAATTGAGACTATTAGAAAGGAAAATATCTAAGTTAAATAATTTAAGATTATTTAATAGTTTAATATTAAATTTTAGTAAAAATTTGTTATTTGATTTAAAAATGTTTTGGAATTTATAGATAAAAGGACCTTTTTTTAAGGTCCTTTTATTGAAAGCATTAAATGTATTCATAGGATAAGTCAATCTTTTCCTCACGAGCATTTAAATCTGTAATATTTTTGCATTTTGGACACATATATCCAATTGCATAGTGTGAAGGTGTATTTCCACCAATATTTAAATAAATGGTAGAAAATTCTCCAATTGGTGCAAAGTTTTTTTCCTCTAGTAAAGTTTCTGAGGACAAAGTTATTTGCAGTGTTTTAGGCAGCCCTTCGATATTAAAAAAGTGAGGATACTGCGATAATGGAGCATATATAGCGCTTTGCTTATATACTTGTATCCGAGAGCATGAGTATCCACAATATGGACAATGATAAACTTCGTGAATCTTTTTTGCTTTCATAGTTATTCCCCCTAATTAGTTGAAATGAACAAATTGTATCATGAACTAATATTAACATAATATTAGAAATAAATCAACTATATATTTAAAACTTTATAAATACTTGTTCATGCTTTATGAAAATTTTATAATTTATTTTAAGTTTTAACTAAGTTTAGCCATATATAATTAATAAAGATATATTGACAAATAAATTAAAAGCAAGTATGATTACTTGGAAACAAATTTATGTAAGAGAGGAAGATAAAAATGAGAAATTATTTTTTTACATCAGAAAGTGTAACAGAAGGTCACCCAGATAAATTATGTGATTATATTTCTGACAGTATATTAGATGAATGTTTAAAACAAGACGAGAATTCAAAAGTTGCGGTAGAAACATTTGCAAGTAATAAAACAATTACAATTGCTGGACAAATTACGACAAATGCTAAATTAGATATAGAAAAAATTGCAAGAGAAAGCATTAAAGAAATAGGTTATGATAATGAAAAAACTGATTTAGATTATAGAACATGCAATATAAATGTTGATATCATTAGACAAAGTCCAGATATAGCTATGGGAGTAGATACAGGTGGAGCAGGAGATCAAGGCATAATGTTTGGATATGCAAGTTGTGAAACTGAAAACTATATGCCATATGCAATTAATATGGCCCATAAATTATCAAAGAAATTGACTGATGTAAGGAAAAATAAAATAATTCCATTTTTGAGACCAGATGGTAAAGTACAAGTAACAGTAGAATATGAAGATGATTTGCCAAAAAGAATAGATACTATTTTGATATCAAATGAGCATTTGGAAAGTGCCTCAATAGAAGAGCTAAAAACAGCTATAAAAGATAAAGTAATTTATGAGGTAGTTCCAAAAAATATGATAGATGAAAGAACAAAAATATATATAAATCCAACTGGTAGATTTGTAATTGGAGGAATTTTAGGTGATACAGGTCTTACTGGTAGAAAAATAATAGTAGATACATATGGAGGAATTGCAAGACATGGAGGAGGAGCATTTTCAGGAAAAGACCCAAGTAAAGTTGATAGGTCAGCTGCATATATGCTTCGACATATTGCAAAAAATATAGTTGCAAATAAATATGCTAATAAATGTGAGATACAATTATCATATGCAATAGGTTTAAAAGAGCCTTTATCTATTTTTGTAAATACTTTTGGTACAGGAAAAATTAAAGATGAAGATATTGAAAAACTAATTTTAAATAAATTTGATTTAACACCAGAAGGAATTATAAACTACTTAGATTTAAAAAAACCAATATATACTAAAACTACAAATTATGGGCATTTTGGTAAAGACGACTTACCTTGGGAAAAAATTATACAATTATAAATATGTAATATATTTAATGAACTTTAGGGACGTTCCTTAAAGTTCATTTTTTCTTGTGATTCTTGATTTTAAAATAAATTACTGAAAAAAGGCATATTTACCTATTGTAATTTTCTATGATAAAAGATAATTTTTTTGTGTATAAGGATTAACAAAAAATATAAAAGGACCATCTTCTCGTAAAAAAAGAAAGATGGTCCTTTTTACATTATAACTGAAAGGCATCTGATAGTTCAATTTTAAGATCTTCAGGCAGTGAATTGTATTTTTCACGAAGTCTATTTGTATAGTCTTCATAGAAAAATGCGATATCTAAGTGAGAAACATTGTGAAGTTTCGTAAAATTTTCGATAGCATATTTGTATGCATCAACAAAATCTAAGGCTCTAGCACGCATAGCGTCTAAAGATTGCTTATTGGTTAGACTGTTTAGATTGTTACAGGTATAATTATAACCAATATATTCAATTGTTATAACTTTTTCTGATGAAGCAATTAATATTGGAATAAGAGCAACATCTTCATAACATCTTAAGTCAACTGTAAATAAAACATTAGAAAATATTGTTTTTCTAAAAGCGAATAACCAATAGACTGCATATTTTTTTCCAGGAATAGACCAATGTTTTAAAGAGTCAATACCTGTTAAAAGTATGTTTAAATGGCAATCAAGGTTATATCTTTGATGATTTTTATGTTTATCATCACCAATAAGGTTTGACTGATATCTAATAATGTCTGGAAAATTATGTTGCTTTATTGTTAAAGCAAGGTTTGCAAGCAAATCTTTGTTAATGGTATCATCTGAATCTACAAAGATTAAATAATCACCTGTTGCAAGTGTGATACCTCTTCTACGAGAGTAAGAAACACCAGCGTTCGCAAAATGATATACTTGAACATATGGAAATTTAAAAAAATATTCATCCAAGATTTCAGAAGTACCATCAGTAGAGCCATCATCAATAAGGATGACCTCAAAATCATGGTAACTTTGCTCCAAAATACTATCTATACATTTCCGTATAGAATCCTTTGAATTGAAGCAAGGAACTATTACTGAAAACATCATAAAAAGCACCTCCAGAATGTGTTAAACTCAAAAATAGAGTTTAAGAGATTATTAATAATATATAATAAATAGAATTATACATCGTAATATTGAAAACTTCAAGCCTATTCTTGAAAAAATAGTAACTCTATGGTATAACTAAGCTATAATTAAATAGTGAAAATAAACTAAAAAATTGAAAGTATATATTATAATAAGAATGGTTTATAACTTAAAAATATATAAAAACGGAGGTGCATTATGAATTATGAAGAAATAATAAATAAAATGTCATTAGAAGAAAAAGCACAGTTATGTGTAGGTGCAGATTATTGGAGTAGTAAAGAGTTTAAACAATATGATATACCTAAAATAAGAATGTCAGATGGTCCACATGGTTTAAGAGTACAAAAAGGAAAAGCAGATAATTTAGGAATTAATGAAAGCGAAATATCTATATGTTTTCCAGCAAGTTCAACAATAGCTAATAGTTGGGACAGAAAAATTGCATACAAACTTGGAGAAGCATTAGGGCAAGAAGCTAAAGCAGAGGGGATTAATATACTTTTAGGACCAGCTATTAATATAAAAAGGACTCCATTATGTGGTAGAAATTTTGAATATTTTTCAGAAGACCCATATTTAACAGGAATTTTAGGAAGTGAATATGTAAAAGGATTACAAAAACAAAATGTAGGAGCTTGTGTAAAGCATTTTGCTGTAAACAATCAAGAAATTAGAAGAAGAACAATAGATGTGGTAATTGATGAAAGATGCCTAAGAGAGATATATTTAAAAGCATTTGAGATGATTATAGAAAAATCAAAACCATGGTCTATAATGAGTGCATATAATAAAGTAAATGGTGAGTATTGTAGTGAAAATACACATCTATTAGAAGATATATTAAGGAAAGAATGGAATTTTGAAGGATTAGTTATCTCAGATTGGGGAGCAGAAAATAATAGAGTAAAAGGAATAGAAAATGACCATGATTTAGAGATGCCAGGTGGAAGAGGAACATCAATAGAAACAGTAATAGAAGCGGTTAAAACTGATAAAATCAAAGAAAGTAAATTAGATAATATTATAGATAGAATTATTACTATAGCAAAAATAAGTAAAAAAGGTAATAGTGGTGAAAAATATGATAAAGAGAATCATCATAAAATTGCACAGCAAATTGCTGAAGAATCTATTGTTTTATTAAAAAATGAAGAAAATATATTACCATTAAAAAATAAGAAAATAGCATTAATAGGAGATATGGTAAAACATCCAAGATACCAAGGAACTGGAAGTTCAGGCATAAATCCTTATAAAATAGAAAATGCTTATGATAATTTTAAAGAAAATGATATAGTATTTGATTATGCCAAAGGATATGAAAGATTTGAATCAGAAAATGATGAATTACTTATAAAAGAGGCAATAAATATCGCAAAGAAAAATGAAATTGTAGTCATATTTATTGGTCTAACAGAAGATTTTGAATCTGAGGGAGCAGATAGAGAATTTTTAAATATTCCTGAAAATCAAAATAAGCTGATAGAAGAAATTTATAAAGTAAATAAAAATATTATAGTAGTATTATCAAATGGCTCTCCAGTTTTAATGCCTTGGAAAGATAAAGTAAAAGCAATTATAACAGGATATCTTGGAGGAGAAGCGGGAGCTAGAGCAATGGTAAATTGTATATTAGGAAAAGTAAATCCAAGTGGAAAATTAGCCGAAACATATCCTGAAAAATTAGAAGATACTCCATGTTATAAAAACTATCCTGGCACAGAGGTAACAGTAGAATATAAAGAATCTATATATGTTGGATATAGGTTTTATGATACAAAAAATTTAAAAGTTCTTTTCCCATTTGGGTATGGATTAAGTTACACAGAGTTTGAATATTCAAATTTAATAATTAACCAAAATAAAGATATATTAGAAGTATCATTTAAAATAAAGAATGTAGGAAATTTAAAAGGAAAAGAGATAGCACAAATATATGTATCACAGGAAAATCCAAAAATATTTAAGCCTAGAAAAGAATTAAAAGAATTTGAAAAAGTAGAACTTGATGTAGGAGAAGAAAAAGAAATAAAGGTAACATTAAATAGAAAATCATTTGAATACTATAACCCTGAAACTTCTATGTGGAGTGTAGAACAAGGAAAATACAAAATATTAGTTGGAAAATCAAGCAAAGATATTGTACTAGAAAAAGAAATTTTTATAGAATCACAAGATAAAAATATAGAAAAAACATATACAAAAAAATATTATACAGCTGATATTAATGAAATTACTGATAATGAATTTGAAGAATTGCTAGGAAGAAAAATTCCTAGAAGATATCTTAAATTAGAAGAACTAACTGATGAAAATACATTAGAACAAATAAAAGAAACAAAAATTGGAAAATTTATTTATGAAAATCAAATAGAAAAGATGAAAAATCTGCAAAAAGAGCATGATGCAAATAAAGCTACAAAAGTAATGATGGATTTACAAAAACCATTAAAAAAATTTTATGAGAAAAAAAGTAGTAGAATAACCAAAAAGATGGTAGAAGAGCTAATTGAAATTGCAAGACATAATGATGATTTTAGTGAAAATGACTTTATACGCGAATTTTTAAAGTAAAAGGAGAAAATAATGATAAAAGCAGTTTTTATAGATATAGATGATACATTAACAAATTCACAAAGAGAAGTAACATTAAGAACAAAAAATGCGATAAAAAAATGCATACAAAAAGGAATTAAAATAATATTAACATCAGGCAGGTCAAGGAAAGAAGCTATTGAATATCAAGAGCAAATTGGTGCAAGCCCATATATAATTTCATCAAATGGTGCATCTTGCTTCGATAAAGTAAATAAAAAGGAAATTTATAATTGTATATTAAAAAAGGAAGATGTAAGACAACTTTTAGGATATTCAGAAAAAAATGAATGTAAGATAAAATTAAATTATGAAGATAAATTAGTTTTAAATAAAGCTTTTTATCCAGATGAAAAAGATAAAGAAAAGTCAATTCCAGAATTGGAAGATATTATAGAAAATAAACCTATTGTTCAATGTGTAATATCTAATCCAGATATAGATAAAATAATAGAATTTAAGAAATTTTTAAGTAAAAAACTTAAAATGGTTAAAATTGTAAATGAATCCAAAAGACTTAAAAATTTTGATTTAAAGCCAAGCAAAAATTATTATTGTGATATTACAAGTAAAGATGTTTCAAAAGGAAGAGCAGTACTTGAGACATGTAAGTATCTAAACTTAAAAAAAGAGGAGATTATAGCAATAGGGGATGGAGAAAATGATATTTCAATGTTTGAATTAACTCCGAATTCGATCGCAATGGAAAATGCAGTGCAAAATGTAAAAAAGCAAGCTAAATATGTAACACTGTCAAATGATGAAGATGGAGTTGCAAATGTTTTAGAAAAACTGTAAAATTTCATAGACTTATCAAAGGGAACTAAAGAAAAATAGTAATTTTTCTTTAGTCCCTTTTGACATTTTAAGAGATTTTTTTCTTTTATATAGCTTAAAGAGATTATTCCAAAAGCAAATATTTCATTGCTCCAAAACAACCAGAATAAGATGAAAAATTTGTTTTTACAACTTTTAAGTTTTTAAGAAAATTGGGATAAGTGTGCTGATATATAAAGCATGTTAAAGATTCCATATATCCAGGAAAGCTAAAACCTCCACCTGAAAGATATATAATATCAGGATTATATGAATGAATCAAAGATACGATTTCAATTCCCATATATGAAGCTGATTGGTGAATAATTTTTAAATCTTCGAAGCTTTCAAAGGTATTATCTATTTTTTTTAAAACTTTTGAGCCAGAACAAATTTTTCCAGTTTTAATTATTTTTCCGTCAGGACCAATAGTTGGATTCCCATAAATCTGGCCGGCTAATCCATAAGCTCCTGTAAAAAGTTTGCCATTTATGACAATTCCACAACCAATTCCTGTTCCGTTTGTAATACTAATCAAAACATTTGATTGCGGATATTCTAACAATCCCGCAAGGGCAGAAGCGTTAGCATCGTTGATTAAACGAATGTTTTTACAGTTTAGATGTACAAAGTCATAAATTGATAAGCCCTCTAAACATTGCAAAGATGTATCACAAACATGTGTGCCATCAGTAGTGCATCCTGAAAAAGCAATTCCGAGTCCTTTAAAATTAAAATTAAAAGATGTGTAAAATTCGGAAATTATTTTAATTAAGTTTTCTTTAGATAAATCATCTCCAGAAGGCACAGTTTTTTGTATTAAGGTATTTTCTTTTAGAGCTGTCATCTTTATATTGGTACATCCAATATCAATTCCACAAAGATTCTTCAATTGCCGAATCATTTTATTACCTCCTTAAAAAATTTTAATAAGAGTATATCATAATTTTGTTTTGTATGCAATTGATTTGTATTCAAAATATTATTAAACAAACTCATATGAAAAAGCATATGATCTAGCATCATACTGGGTAGCAATTCCAGGTACTGGAGAACATCAAACAGGAATTGCAGTTGATATTGTTTCTAGAGAATATCAAATATTAGATAAAAATCAAGAAGAAACACAGAATTTAGCAATGGCTTATGGAAAATTCTTATAAGTATGGCTTTATACAAAGATATTCTATTGAAAGAAAAATTTAACAATGATCGAGTATAAACCTTGGCATTATAGATATGTTGGAATAGAAAATGCAACATTTATGAAGGAAAAAGGATATTGCTTAGAAGAATATATAGAATATTTGAAACAATTTGATGATAATTATAATGATAAAGATTTGGTATAATTAAGATTAAAAATTGGAAATTTGTACATAATATAATCAAGGAAGGTGATTATATTGATACAAATTAAACCAATTGAGGATTTAAAAGAAAATTTTCATGACATAGAAAAAAAGGCAGAAGAAGGAGAACATATATATCTAACTAAAAATGGTTATGGACATATGATAATGATGAGTTTAGATAGTTTTGAAAAAATAGTAAATCCTATGAATGTAAATCCAGAAGGAAATTTTTCACGTACTTTTATAATTAATAAAGATGATAATAATCAAAATGAAAGATTATATTTAAAAAAAGATACAATTGCTGAAGATGATTAAACAAATTAAATTGCAATTTTTTTAAATAAAAGACAAATTTCGACACACTTTTTAAAAAAATATGGTATAATATCGCCATAGGATGGTGATGTTATGGACGATTTTAAATTAACATTACTTATTATGAGAAATAAAAGTAGATTAGAAAGTCTAATAGCTAAAGGGGCAAGCTATGAAAAAATACTAAAACAAAGTCAAAAATTGGACAAGTATATATCTATGAAAATGAAGAAACAAATGAAAAACGATGGTTACTTAGAAAAAGAGGGGAGAGAATTAGTAAATGGCAAGTTTGTAGAATTAGAAAATGATTAAAATTACAATTGTAATTTTAAGGTTTAAAAATTTAAAAGTTATAATTTATTTGTAAATAAACTCTTTTCATAATTTATAAGGAAAAGAGTTTATTTTTTATAGATGATATATGAAAATTTTATCCAACTAAGATAAGTGATTTTGATGTTTGACTAAAAGAAATATTTGACAATTATGTAAATCTATAGTATAATTATATGCGGAATATAACTTATTTAAAAATACCTCTTTTTAATTGTATCGCAGGTTTCGTTCCGAAAGTTCATTTGTTTTGCTTTCTCTTCCAAAGAATAAGTAAAAAAGCACTTAAACTCTGTAACCAAAACACAAAAAGTCCATAAAATATAACAGAAAGGAGAATATTTTATGGATTATGAATTAATGATGAACGGAAATGTCAAAATAGGACAAAAAGCACCAGAGTTTACAGCTATGACTACATTTGGAGAAATGAGCTTAAATGATTATAAAGGAAAATGGCTAGTATTATTTTCACACCCTGGAGATTTTACCCCCGTATGCACTACAGAGATGATAGCTTTTACCAGAGCACATCAATATTTTAAAAATATGAACACAGAATTGCTAGGCTTAAGTGTTGACAGCAACAGTTCACATCTAGCTTGGATGTATGATATTTTCTGCAGAACTGGAATACAAATTTCCTTTCCAATAATAGCAGACAGAAATGGCCAAATAGCAAGAAAATATGGAATGATTTCAAATGATGTAAGCAATACCGAAACTGTAAGAAATGTATTTATAATAGATGACAAGCAAATAGTAAGAACGATTTTAATATATCCCTTAAATGTTGGTAGATTTATTCCAGAAATAATAAGAATAGTAGAGGCTCTGCAAATGGTAGACTGTAGTAAAGGCTCTACAGCAGCAAACTGGATGCCAGGAAATCCAATTATAGCTATGCCACCCAAAAACTATAATGAGTTAGAAAACAGAATAAGATATATTGAAAAAAATAGAAATGGAATAAGTTGGTACTTAAGTTTTAATAATCCTCCTGAAATTTGTGAAAAAACAAAGGAGCAGTAATTGAAATTAAAATTAAAAAAATACATAGTAATTAATAGTTTTTGAATATTTATTGTCTAAACTTTGCATAATACTAATATGCAAAGTTTTATGCAAATAGTTTGTTAATGTTAAAACAAAAGAATGGAGGTTACTTATGGAAGGAAAACAAAAAATACATTGTACTGTAGAAACTTGTAAATACAATGATGAAGGTAATAATATTTGCAAATTACAGGCAATAAATGTAGAGCCAATTGAAAACTGTAATACAAAAAAACCAGATGAATCAATGTGTGCAAGTTATGAATATGAGAAGGAATAATTTTCTTCTCTATTTTCTTGACATATTTAAAAATTAGAAATAAAATAGCTATAGTAAAAATAAATCAAAATGGCAAAATATAAATAACATAGAAAATAAAAAATTGCCAGAAAGGAAGGTAAAAAATGTTAGTAACAACAAAAGAAATGTTTGAAAAATCTATGAAGGAAGGTTTTGCAATTGGTGCTTTTAACATAAATAATATGGAAATAATGCAGGCAATAGCTGATGCAGCACATGAAGCTAAATCACCTGTTATTATGCAAGTATCATCAAGTGCTATAAAATATGCGAGAATAAACTATTTAATGAAAATGGTAGAAGCGGCAACTGAAGAATATCCAGAAGTTCCACTTGCTATTCACTTAGACCATGGACCAGATTTTGAAACAGCAAAAATGTGTATAGACAATGGTTTTACTTCAGTCATGATAGATGGATCAAAATATGACTTTGAAGAAAATATAACACTAACAAAAAAAGTAGTTGATTATGCACATGAAAAGAATGTTACAGTTGAAGCAGAACTTGGAAAACTTGCAGGAATTGAAGATGATGTAAATGTCGATGCATCTGATGCAATGTATACAGACCCAATGCAAGCTGAAGAATTTGTAAAACGTACAGGATGCGATTCTCTTGCAATAGCAATAGGTACAAGCCATGGAGCATACAAATTTAAAGGTGAAGCAAAATTAAGATTTGATATTTTAAAACAAATAAAAGAAAAAATTCCAAATACTCCAATCGTATTACATGGGGCATCAACAGTAATACCAGAATTAGTTGAAATGTGTAATAAATATGGTGGAAATATTCAAGGCTCAAAAGGTGTTCCAGATGAAATCTTACATCAAGCAAGTAAACTTGGTGTATCAAAAATAAATGTTGATACAGACCTAAGGCTTGCGATGACAGCAGGAATAAGAAAAACATTTGCAGAAGAGCCAAATGTATTTGACCCAAGAAAATATTTAGGAAATGCAAGAGAGCTTATAAAAGAAACAGTAAAGCATAAAATGATAGATGTATTTGGATCTGCTGGAAAGATATAGATATCTTAGGTGAACTTTAGGGATGTTCCTTAAAGTTCATTTTTGCTATAATTTAATAATTTATTTATAATTAAGTAATAAAAATGAACTTTAAGGAACGTCCCTAAAGTTCACCTAAACAAGATTCATCTTATTTTTTAAATTTATTCTAATTTGTTTTTCTGCATCTTTTTTAGCTAAATCTTGTCTTTTATCATAAAGTTTTTTTCCTGTACCAATACCAATTTCAATTTTTACAAAATTATTTTTAAAATACATAGTAAGTGGAATAATAGAAAATCCTTTTTGTTTTGTCATGCCAATTAGTTTATTAATTTCATGGCGATTAAGTAGTAATTTTCTATCTCTTAGAGGATCTTTATTAAAAATATTTCCATACTCATATGGGCTTATATGTAATCCACGAATAAATGCTTCACCATGATTTATGAGTACAAAACTATCTTTTAAATTTACTTTTCCAAGCCTTATTGATTTTATTTCAGTACCATATAGAACAATTCCTGCTTCTAATTTTTCTTTTATATTGTAATTATGAAATGCAGTAGGATTTTTTGCAATTAATTTTTCGCTCATATTGACCTCCTGTTAAAGTTAATTTTATCAATAAAAAACTTAATATAATTAGATAAAGTATAACATATTATAGTATAAACTTCAATATTATGACTATTGTGAAAAATTATATTTGGATAAAAAATACAATAGATAATTAAAAACTATCTATTGTATTTTTTATAATTAGTCTAATCTTCTATTATGATTATTTACATTTTGTTTACCATAGTACCATACTAGAGCAATAATCGCAATTGTAGCAATTCCTATAACTAACCAAATCCAAGCTGTAGAATTCATACCAAGTAAAGTAGTTTCACCATTACCGAGATGTTCTTGTGGCAGTGTAACTATTTGCATTAGAAGTAGTATTAATATGATTTTCTGTAACATGATTCATAGTGTTTTTAGCATCATTTCCTAAATGATTGCCTGCATTTTCCATTGAATTTGTAGCACCTTTTGCAGTATTTGAGATGTCTTTTGCTCCATTTTCAATAGCGTTTTCAGCACCACCAACTACATTTTTTACTGAATTTGCTGCATCTTGTATTGGGTGTCCATTATTTTCAGTTGCAAAACAAAAATTGCAAACAAATATTAAAGCTATAGAAAGTATAGCACCTAATAACAATTTTTTATGCATAATGAATCCTCCTTAAAAAATAACTTACAAAAAAATATAAGTAAATTTAATTTTTAAAAATAAAAATTAATCTACTTATATTATTGATATTTTTGCATAAAATATACTTATTAAAATTTGTAAAAAATTTAAAATAGAAAATTATTTTTTTAATTTGATTAATATTGCAATTGCAAGTAAAATTAAAAGTATGCCAATTGCTATTAAAAATATGTTTAATATATTTGATAAGCTAAATGCATCTTCAGATGTTCCTGATAGATTACTAACAGTTGTAGATGTGCTTGTATTACTAGAACTATTAGAAGCTGGAGAATTTGTACTATTTAGATTATTATTTTGAGTATTGTTTGAACTAGTATTTTGAACTTGGTTTGCTGGTGTGTTAGTATTTCCGAGTATTTCCTGCTACATTTGCTTCATTATTTGATTCATTAGAAGTTTGTGTATTGTTTGCCATATTAGATGATGAATTTTCAGGATTTGTTAAATTTAAATCAATTCCAAAAACAGCACCTTGACCTGTTAGTATAATTAAAATTATTAATAATAAGCTTAAAAAAATTTTTTTTATTTCCAACTTAAAAACCTCCTATAACTTTTCCTTTGCTTAAAAATTATAATATCACAAATTATATATAATTGTCTAGTAATTTTATATAAAAAATGAAATTTGTGGGGATTATTGGAGCTAGTGTAGTTTCATATAAACTAGCTACCAAAGAAAAGGAACCTTTACAGGAAACACATCCTGTTTTGGCTATGTAAATGTTCAAATACTAATTAAAAAAATAATTTATAGGTTTATTTTTTATATCTAGTATGATATTATAAAATATGAAAAAAGGAGGAATTAAAAATGAAGAATTTTGGAAATGTATTATGGGGAATAGTATTAATTGTATTAGGTATTATTATAGGAGGCAATGCACTTGGAATTACAAATATTAATATATTTTTTGATGGATTCTGGACTTTATTTATTATAATACCATGTTTTATTGGATTATTTAAAGAAAGAGAAAAAACAGGAAATTTAATAGGACTTATAATTGGAATAATTTTATTTTTATGTTGCCAAGATATATTAGATTTTAATATGATTTGGAAACTAATTTTACCAGCAATATTAATTATAATAGGATTATCACTTATTTTTAAAAATACTTTTGATCGCAAAATTAGTGAAGAAATCAAAAAATTAAATAAAAATAAAACAGCAAATAATGAATATTGTGCAACATTTTCTGAACAAAATGCGAAGTTTGATGGTGAAAAATTTAATGGAGCAGATCTAACAGCAGTATTTGGAAGTGTTAATTGTGACATAAGAAATGCAATTATTGAAAATGATGTAGTAATAAATGTAAGTACTATATTTGGAGGTGCAGATATTTTTGTTCCAGAAAACATGAAAGTTAAAATAAAATCTTCATCAATATTTGGAGGAGTTGATGAAAAAAGGAAAAATCAAACAGAAAATAAAGATGCACATACAATATACATAAATGCAACCTGTATATTTGGAGGTGTTGATGTAAAATGACAACAGCTCAAAAAATAATAAAATATTTAGCACTTGCTTTTGCTATATTTTTAATATTTACTATAATTTCAGCGATCTTAGGTGTTCTTTATGCTTTTTCAAATGTATTAGGACTAAAAAATAATGATGATTATAGTATTAGTAAAGAGATAAGTACAATATATTTACAAAATAATGACATTGAAAAATTGAATATAGATGTAGTTTATACAAATCTAATTATAAAGACAGGTGAATCTTTAAAAATAGAAACTAATAATAGCAATATTAAATGTTTAGAAAATAATAGATTATTAAAAATAGAAGAAAAAGAGCATAATTGGTTTTGGCAAAATAATGAAGGAGATTTAATAATTTATTTACCAGAAAATTTAGAATTTAAAGAAGTTGAAATAGATGCAGGAGCAGGAAAAATTAGTATTGAAAATCTGCAAACTCAAAAATTAGATTTAAATTTAGGGGCAGGAGAAACAAAAATTAAAAATTTAACTGTAACAAAAGATTGTGAAATTGAGAGTGGAACAGGTGTGACAAATATTGAAGATAGTTTAATAAATAATATGGATTTAAAACTAGGAGTAGGAGAAGTAAATTTAGCAACTCTTCTTAAAGGAAAAAATGATATTGATGCTGGAATTGGTAGTTTGAATATAACATTACAAGGAGGAAAAGAAAACTATAAAATGAAAGCAGAAAAAGGATTAGGTCAAATTGAAATTGATGGAAATGATTTAAGTAGTAGTCAAACTTTTGGTAATGGAGAAAATTATATTGAGATAAATGGGGGAATAGGAAATATTAAAGTTGATTTTGAAAATTAATGTTAAATGATAAGTAAAAATAATTGAAAAACACTTGACAAATACAAACAAATGTTTTAAACTGTATAATACAGTAATATCATACAAACTGTAATAAATGTAGTAAAAATAGAATAGTAAATCATCTAAATATGTTATTATGAGTTATATTACAAGGAAAGTGATAGTTATGGAAAAAGAAAATGGTAATGTTATTTTAGTAAATAAAGAATCAGATGTAGAAAAATATGAAACAGATAACATTAAAAACTTAATTTATACAATTAGAGGGAAACAAGTAATGTTAGATAGTGATGTTGCTATGTTATATCACTACGAAACTAAGAAAATAAATCAAACAGTAAAAAGAAATATTGAAAGATTTCCACAAAAATTTTGTTTTCAACTAACAGGAGATGACATTGAAAACTTGAGGTCACAAATTGTGACCTCAAGTTTGAAAAAAGAAAATTATGGAGGTAGAAGATATTTACCGTATGCATTTACGGAACAAGGGATTGCAATGCTTTCAGGACTTCTAAAGAATGAAATAGCAATACAAGTAAGTATATATATAATGGATGCCTTTGTTGAAATGCGAAAATTTATTGCAACAAATGGACAAGTATTTGAAAGACTAACTAGCATAGAATATAGAATGTTGGAACAAAATAAAATATTAACAGAACATGAAAAGAAGTTTGAAAAAGTTTTTGATGAACTTCAAAAAAATGAAAAAATAGGATTTAAACAAAGCATATTTTTTGATGGACAAATCTTTGATGCGTATAGTTTAATTATAGATATTATAAAGAAAGCAAAGCAAAGTATTTTAATCATAGATAATTACATAGATGATAGTATTTTAAAAATGTTATCAAAGAAAAATAAAGATGTAGAAGTTGTGATTTTGACATCGCAGAATAGTAATATAAAAAAATTGGATATTCAAAAATTTAATAAGCAATATCCAGTATTAAAATTAACATATACTAATAAATTTCATGATAGATTTATCGTAATAGATAATAAAGAACTGTATCATATTGGTGCATCGTTAAAAGATTTAGGTAAGAAATGTTTTGCAATTTCAAAAATTGAAGATAATGAATATATAGAGAAAATAAGTGATTACAGTTGAAAAAATATATGTGATTATGCTAAAATATAAATATATTCTTTTGAAAATTCCTGTTCTAATTTAAGAGAGGTTTAAATAAATGGCAACTTGTTAACTTAGTTTAGAAAGCCAATTGGCAAGGAGGAAGAAAAATGAATAAAATTAGATATTATTATAAAATTAAAAGGTGTCAAGAACGGAAAGAAGCTTTAGAAAATCTAAAAGTAAATGTTAAGTTACTTCTGGGATTAAAAAAAGAAACTATGGAAGAAATGAATAAAAGACATGAGAATCAAAAGGCGAGGTTATATTTGGTATTTCTTATACAAGATTTATTATTTGAAAAAAATCCATATGAAGAAAAACAACTAATTAAGAAAAGTCAGATATTAACCAGATGGTTTGAATATTATAAGATAAATATTAATTTTGTTACAAAGGATGAAATTGATACTTTATTTATAATAATGAGAAAGATTTAGGAATGTAAATTACAAAAGGTCGTAGTTTTACGACCTTTTGTAATTTATATCTCAATCTTAGGCTCATACTTCTCAAGCCACATATTAACCTGGCAAAGATATGCCATAAGTTGAGGACCAGTCATTGGCTGTCAGAAATTGACACGAGGCTATATCACTAGAGAGAGTAAGAATAGAGCAAAATTAAAAATCTGCAATTTTGGCATTTTTTTAGTAAAAATCACATAAAAACAGTTAAATTTAATTTATAGATTAGTGATTACCGTAAAAAATAGAGTGTAGAAATACACTTTATTTTTATACAAAAAAATAATTTTAGGTAGGTGATGCCAAATGTGAACGAAGAAAAACAGGTTGCATATTATGCAATAATTCCAGCTACAATTCGTTATGATGAAAGGTTAAAATATGCAGAAAGACTATTATATGGAGAAATTACAGCTTTAATTGGAAAAGAAGGATATTGTTTTGCGACTAATTCATACTTTGCAAACTTATATAATGTAATACCAGGAACAATCTCAAGATGGATTTCACATTTATCGAAATTAGGTTATATAAATGTTGAACTAATTAAAAATGATAAGAAAGAGATAACAGAAAGAAGAATTTACATTACAGATATAAGTTGTAGGAAAATTGTGCAAGATACCTATAAGCAAAATAGCACATACCCCTATAAGCAAAATAAACAATACCCTATGAGCCAAAAAGCTAAAGATATAAAGATAGATAGATTCTTTTATTTAATTATAAATAATAATAAAAGCGAATTGAAAAAAGAATTTAAAGAAATTCAAATATATCAAGAGTTTTATGAACTTTTAATAAAATTTGAATTTAATTATACTGAAGAAATAATAAAAACATTTAGGGATGAAAATATTGAAAAACTAAAGATTATAATTTATACACTTAAAGAAATGTTTTTTAAAAACAAAAGATTATTACAGAAAGCTACAAGAGAAAATTTTTTAGATGTTTATGAGAATTGCAAAGGATTTGAAAATTCTTATAAAAATACTGAAAATGAAATTAGAAATTTTTTTGACTATTATTATACAAGTCTAGTAAGAAAATTAGAAGCTAAATAAAAAGCTTTTATTTTTTTGCTTTAAATGGAGGTTTTAAATGATTGAACCGTACAATTTAGATACAAACAACAACCTAAATCAGATGCTTGGTAATATGATGGAAAATGCTTTTTTTTTCTAATTATATTATTTGCAGTATGGATTTTTGTTAGTTTAATAATTTGGCTATTCGGAAGCCGTATTAAGTCCGAAAAAGTGATTAAGTTTGGAATGAAGAATTTGATAATAAGTGCTTTAATACAAATTTTTATTTTAGCAATACCAGTAGTTATTACTTTTTTTTAGTAGTATAGGTAAAATAAAAAATGTTTTAAATTACTATGTTTTATATAAGAGCAGTTGCCATTCTAGTTACTTTTTTTATAAGTAATGGAGGAATGAACAAATGCAATTAAAACAAAGAGCATTAAATTTGAAATTAAAAATATCTAGTATAGCAATACCTTTTATGGTAATGTTGTTAAATGTTAAAACTTATGCAGCATCAACAATAGGAACGCAAGAGGTTGAAACAGCTACACAAAATATAAGGGATGCAGTAATAAAATTAGCAATGCCAGTTGGAAGTGTGTTAATGTTTGTAAGTATTGTTATTATTGCAATTAAATTAATTGTAAATGCCAATAATCCAAATAAGAGATCAGAAGGAATTGGTGGACTTGCTTGGGTAGCAGCTGGATTTATGTTGTTATCTCTTGCTTTAATTGTTTCAGGAATAGTATTAAGTGTAGCAACAAATGGTTCTGGAGCAATGGTAGGTGGAGGAGAATCAGTATAGGAGGAAAATATAGATGAGGATATACAAAGTACCTTATGCTTTTAACCATGAAGAAAAAATATTTGGAGGTTATCTATCTTTAAGACAAGCAATATATCTGATATTTGGAGCTTTATCAGTAGGAATATTTTTTATACCATTAGTTAATATTTTTATAAAGTCATTATTATTTTTACTGATAGCTACAATGTTTGTATTATTTGCTTTTCTAAAAGTAGATGAAACTTATGCAGATAAATATTTTATTTACATCATAAAATTCCTATTTAGAAAAAAACAATTTATATTAGAGAAAGGTAAGGAAGAATAATGATAATTACAATATTTTTTGCATTAGCAAGTATTTCGCTAATAATATTTGTACCAATATATTTAAAGAAAAAGAATAATTTATACAAGTACAAGCCACAAGAGAAAATGAGTCTAAAGAAACAAAAGAAAACAATAAAAAATATTTGGGAACTTGGAGATTTTGCAAATTCTATTTTCTGGGTAAGTAACAAATATGTAATGATTATCGAACTTGGAAGTATTGAGTATAAACTTATGAATGATGAAGAACAGGACAACATTGATAATAACCTAATGAAAATATCAAAAACATTTAAGAATCAAGTTCAGTTTTTTAGTACCATAGAGAAAATAGACACAAGTTACAAGATAGAAGAAATTAGAAATAATATAAATAAACAAAAGAATAGTAATATCAAGGAATATGGAGAAAACATAATAGAATATTTAGAAAACATTATGCAAGAAGAAAATTTATATGTTAGAAAAAATTATTTAATTATTGAATCAAAAGAGCCATATAATAAGGCTTTAATTGAACTTAAAGAGTTTTATGATGATTTAAAATATAATTTAACACTTATAAAAATAAAAACAACATTGATAGATGAGCTAGATACAATAGAACTTATTTATAGAGAATTAAACAAAGGAGATAATGAAAAAATAAGAAAAATAATACAGGAGGGAGGTATGGAGTTCTATGTTAAATCAAAGAGTAAAACATAGGAAAGGTGAAAAGAAAATATCTTTAGAAAAGGCTAAAAAAAGAGAAAATAAAAGAAAAAAAGATAATATTTTTGATAAAATGCCAAACCTAATTGAATTAATGATTCCTGACTGTGTAGATGAAAAAAGAGATTATATTGTTCTAGGAGATAATAAGTATTCTAGAAATTTTGTAATATCTACATATCCAAATAAAATATTTTTAGGTTGGCTAGATAGAATATTCTCACTTTTGGGAGATGTTTCATTAAGTATTATGGTTAGACCTACAGATCAAGATACAGTTGTTAGACAATTAAATAAAAAAGTTACTATACTGGAATCTGAAAAGCAGACTTATGAGAATAAGGGAACTATTGATTTAATACACCCAATACAAAAAATGATTTATGACTATGATGAAATCAGAAATTTAGTACAGACATATAATGATAAATTATTTTTCGTAAGTATTTTCTTTAGAATAAATGCAACAAATTTAGAAGAATTAAATACAAAAAGTAATTTACTAAAAAGTGAGTTTGCAAAAATATCAGCAAAAGCAAGATGTTTAAATTTTAGACAATTTGAAGGTTTAAGAGCAAATCTTCCATTTGATACTTCTAACATTATAGATTATGAAAGAAATGTTACAAGTGAAGGACTAGCTACAATGTTTCCTATTGCTAATTCTAATACAGAATCAAATGTAAATGGTGTGCCAATAGGAAGAAACTATTTTACTGGACTTCCTGTTTATCTAAACACTTTTGATAAAAGTTTAACAAATCCTCATATTGTTATTTTAGGAATTACAGGTGCTGGTAAATCAGTAACAATGGATACACTATCATCAAGAAGTTTGGTAACTAGAAACACACAATCAGCAATTTTAGACATTGAAGGTGAGTATGTAAAAAGAAAAGAAAGTCTTGGTGGTAGAGTTATAAAAATAAAGCAAGGAATGAGTGCAGGAATCAACTTATTTGATATAGATGTAGAAATAGATGAAAACGGAATGGAAAAGGTTAATATCTTAAATAAAGTAGCAGAAATAAGAGCCATTTTATCTGCTATTATGAGAAATTATATGGATAGAAGTTTAAATGCAAAAGAATTAGTCGATATAGAAGAAAGTGTAATTGAAACATACAAAGAAAAAGGAATTACAACAAATAAAGAAAGTATTTATGAAAAAGAAGGAGGAAAAATAGGAGAAAAACTTACACTTGGAAAAATAAGAAAAAAGATGCCAACACTTTCAGATTTTCAAAGAATATTAACAACAAAAAAGAACTCAAAAGAATTAGCTGAAATTTTATCTGGCTTTTTAAAGGGAAAGTCTTTAGGAATGTTCGACTGTCAAAGCAATATCAATGTAAATGATGTTTATATAGATTTTGACATATCAGAAATAACAGATGAAGTAACTAGATTTTATGCCTCAATGGTAATTACTACATGGATAACTGAAAAATATATGAAAAGGTCAGAAATATACGAAGAAAAAAGTGTATATGTAGATGAAGCTTGGGTGATTTTAAAACACAAAGAAACAGCAGATTTTATCGAACAGCTTGCTCGTAGAGCAAGAAAAAGGGGAGTAAGGCTTGTACTAGCAAGCCAGAATACGGAAGAATTTACTTCGACATCTCAAGGAAGAGCCACACTTAACTCTTGTGGTACAGCTATTATAATGAAACAATCACCAATGAGTGTAGATAAAGTAATAGAATTTTTTAAACTTTCAAAAGGTACTCGTGATTTTTTGTTACAGGCAAGAAAAGGTGAAGCAATCTTATATATGGAGGGAAAAGTATCAGCAATTACAATAGAAGTGTTAGAAAAAGAAAAAGAGATGATTAAGGTGTAAAGGAGGTAAAAAGTGAATATATCTAAAAAGATTATTTCAAGTATTTTAATTATACTTGTTTTTTTTAGCTTATTAATTCCTAATACATCACAAGCAAGTATTTTTGATGATGACGAAGATGAAGCACAAAGTGAAATTGAAGAAACAATCGACAATGATGATGGAGGCTTGTTTGAGAAAATAATTGCAAAGCTAATTGGTGGAATTGCAGCTACAATATTTGATTTAACAACAAATGAAGATTTTGGTATGGGCTTCAAAAACTATGATGAGCTAATCTTTGCCAAAGATGCAACAGTTATTTCACCATTTACAGATGAACAATGGGATTCAATGATGGACTGGTACAAAATAATGTCTTCTATTGCAGGAAGTATTATTTTCATTGCAGTAGTTGTGGTAGCATACAAAATGATAATTAGTGGATATAGTGCTGAACATAGAACAGAAGCAAAAGACAGTATTATGAGATTATTTTTCGGAGCAGTTGCTATTGTGTTTGCACCATTGTTTGTCAAGTTCTTGCTATTTTTGAATAATAATCTTGTTCACATGATAGTAGGATATGCTAATGGAAGTTTAGATGAGTTACTAGGTAATGGAGTAGTTACTAATATTCAAACAGGAAATGCTATTGCAACAGCTATAGTTATTGCCTTATTTGCTTATCTATTCTTTAAACTAAATGTAAAATTTATAATTAGACAATTTACAATTTTAGTATTTTTACTATTTACTCCAGTAGTAGCAGTAATGTGGATGCTAAATAAACGAACGATTGGAGCAGCAATATGGTTTGGGCAAATTTTAATAAATGTATTTATGCAGTTTATCTATGCTTTTTTATTTTTAATTTATATGGAATTTCTACCTCAAAGTGGGGGCTGGGCTACATCAATTTTATGGGCAATGATGATTCTTCCAATCGCAGATGCTTTACAAAATACATTACAAGACCTTGTATCTCGTATAGCTGGTGTAAATAATGATGAACTAGCAAATAGAGGAATTGGTATGGCAGGAGCTATGGCATATAGTATAAAAACTATTGCATATCAATTCAAAGGTTCAGAATCTCAAGTAAATAATAACAGTAATCAGACAAGTTTATTAGGAAGAATATTTAATAATAATGAAACTAGCCAAATTACTCCAATGAAAACAAATCCTATGGAAACTAATAAAATGAATACAACACCAATGAATAGCTTAAATACAGAAAGTGAACAAGGAAAAGAAAATAGTAATAATCTTCAAAAAGAAGAAACAAGCAAAAAGAATAGTAATATAACAAATATGAGTAGAAAAGCTTTCAACACAGGTAAGGAGTTTTTAAATATGGGTATGTATATGGCTGAAGGAAGAAATTTTGATACCAGAAGAAATTACAATAGAAATAATGTAAATGATACTAGAAAAGAAGACTTTAAGAAAAAAGATAATGAGAACAGTACAATTATAAATATACAAGAGGATGATGAAGTATGATAAAGAAGAAAGCCAAAAACTTCTTAAAGAAAAAAATAAAAACAGCAATCATTCTAATATTAAAGCCTTTAATTGTACCGATTATCATTATATCAATTATATTTCTCTTCGTTTGCTATATAACAGACATATTATATTTAGGAGATAAACATAAGGATAAAGTAGATATGAAAGAAGAAGTTAAATACTATTATGCAGATGAAGAATATACAGAAGAAGATAGTAAAACATTTTTTGAAAGTGTAGCAGATTTTTTAGATAGCATATT
The DNA here is from genome assembly GCA_930989765.1 of uncultured Clostridium sp. Taxonomy (GTDB): domain Bacteria; phylum Bacillota; class Clostridia; order TANB77; family CAG-508; genus CAG-269. The sequence continues at coordinate 30,633 of CAKNNA010000008.1, forward strand.
TGGAGTAGAAATATTAGGCAATGCAGACTTCCCTGTAGTTGGAAAAGGCAGAGGAGATATTACAAGTTACTATGGTTATCGTAAAGCTCCTACATCTGGAGCATCAACATATCATAGTGGCATTGACATAGCAGCACCAGAGGGAACAAAATTAGTTGCGATTTTAGATGGAAAAGTAACTAGAACTTCTTGGGGTGGTGCTGGTGGATATACAATAACAATAGAATCAGGAGAATATAGTTTTTCTTATTGTCATAGTGATCCTAATTTTATTGTTAAAGTAGGAGATGAAGTTAAAAAAGGACAAGTTATAGGAAAAGTAGGTCCTAAAAATGTTTATGGAGTACCAGGAAATCCATACAAGGATAGTCAAGGTAATCCAACAAACGGGGCTACAACAGGTTGTCATTGCCATTTTACAGTAAAGAAAAATGGTGAAACAATAGATCCATTAACTATTTTAAAGTAAAGGAGGATTTTTTAGTGGTAGTTATTTATACAGGAAGTAATGAAATAGATAAAATTTTAGAGGCAGAAATTAAAGGTAGTATGGTTGTAAGTTATGAAGATTTTATAATAGAAGATGATAAATTCAAAGACCAAACAGTTATATTAGGAGCAAATTCTATTGAAAGAGATTTAAAAGAATATCTATTTTTATTACGAAGTAAGAATATTAGGGTTATTCTATTATTAGATAATGACAAAAATGAAAAAACAAAAACAGCATTAGAATATGGCATATATGATTTAGTGTTTGGAAATTTTTATCCAAGCCAAATAGTAGAAATATTAAATAATCCTAAACGATTTTCTGATATTTCTAAAATATATCGAAGATGGTTTGATATACATATAAAAAAGAATAGAAGGAAGGACTATAAATATGAAAAAAAGTAAAATTAAGCTAATAGCAATAGGAATTATTTTATTGATTATAATTTTAGCAGTAATAATATCAATAATAGTTTCAAAATTTAGCAAAGATAACAATATTGATAACAACATGATATATGTAAATGATATTCCACAAGAGGTAACAGTAGATTCAGAAGATGATATTGTTTTAGCCGATGAAGAAGGTGTGATTGGAATATTAGAAATTCCTAAAATTGGAGTATCAGCACCAATAAAAGAAGGAACAGACTGGGAAACTATGAAAGAATATATAGGACATTTTGAAAATAGCAGTATTTGGGAGGGCAATGTTTGCCTTGCTTCTCATAATAGAGGTTCGCTTGTAAAACACTATTTTGAGAAGATTAATGAATTAGTAAACGGAGATACAATTATATATAAGACAGTTCTAGGGGAAAGAACATACCAAGTGGTATCAACAAAAGAAATTACCAACACAGATTGGTCAATTACAGAAAATACAGAAGATAAAAATATTATTACATTAGTAACTTGCATTAAAAATCAACCAGAAAAAAGATTTTGTGTTGTAGCTGAAGAAAAAATATAGCTAAAATTTTTTCTCACATTGTAAATTAAATCATATAAATTCTATACTTGAAATTAAAAAGGAGGAATTTGTATGGTTAAGAAAATAATATTAGTTATAGTTTTATTTGTTACTGTAGGAGTAATAGGTGGAATAAGTTTTTTAAATTATAAATTTGACAATAGTGTAGAAAATGAAAATGTATTAGATATAGGAAAATTACAAAATAAAATAGGTAATACATTAAAGCAAGAGGTCAATGAGATAAAAGATAATTTGAATAATTTAACTGAAAAAAATACTACTACTGTAAATAAAGATACTGTAACTGAAAAAGAAGAAAAACAATTAAATGATAAAAATGTAAATACAACAAAAACTAATGTAAGTAAAAATGATACCAAAGAAAATAAAAATAAAAATACAAATGGAAAGGTTGTAATAACAAACAATAAAAACACACAAGATAAAGTAGATAATAATAAAACAGAAGAAACACCAAAGACAGAAGAAAATAAAACAAAAGAGCCTATATATAATAAAATAGAAACTGATAGAATGATTGAATGTATTGATAAATATGCAAAACAGAATCCAGATTTAATAGGAAAAAATGGAGAAAAATTATATAAAATAAGAGTTTCAAAAGATGCAATGCAATACGACTGTTTTTATCCATTTAGAGAAAGTCAAATTGAAGCAAAAGTTGCAAATGTATTTTCTTGTACTTTCGTGATATATGCAGTAGATGTAAATGGTGTTACAAAATATTATATAGGCATAGAATAATAATTTAAAATTGAAAGAAGGATTGTTTATCAATTCTTCTTTTTTAGAAGGGAGAAAATGAAATATGAAAGAAAAAACTAAAAAAGTCGTATGTACTATTTTATTACTTATGATAACATTATCAAGTTTTTCACAAGTATTTGCAGTAGAAATAGGCAGTACACAAGATATAGTAAATATGGGTGTATGTCCTGCAAATATTTGGTATAGAAAAGATGGAGTAAGCATTGGAGTATTAACTCACATGGTTGGTTTTTATGAAGATGGACAATTTAGACCAAGTTATTGTTTAAATAAGAATCTACCTGGTGTAGATGATGAAACACAATATGGGGTAGTTGTTGAAGACATGAACAATATTCCAAACTTTGAGGGGCTATGGAGAGTTTTAGTAAATGGCTATCCATATAAAACACCTCAAGAAATGGGATTACAAGATGAATATGATGCGTTTATGGCAACAAAACAAGCTGTGTATAGAGTAATTGATGGAGAACCAGCAGACTACTATGCAAAAGATGAAAGAGGAAATAAAATTGTTGCAAAAATTAAGGAATTAGTTGATATAGGAAGAAACGGAACACAAACATATAAAGATCCAGTAATTACAGTAAATGCAACATCTGATGCTGGTATTGATAATATAAATAAAGATTATATTTCACAAAGCTTTGTTGTTGACTCACAAGTAGAAATGTCTACTATAAAGGCAGTTTTAAATGCAAATTCTGCACCAGAAGGAACATATTTAGCAGATGTTAATAATAATGCAAAAACAGAATTTTCAAAAGGTGAAACATTTAAAGTATTAGTTCCAAGAAAGAATATTACAGATACAATAAATGTTCAAATGTCTTTTGACGGAAAATGTAAAACATATCCTATTCTATTTGGAAAAGCACCAAATGAAAATGTGCAAGATTATTTACTTACAACAGATCCATTTGTTATGAGTACAGCAAAAGCAACAATGACATATACTCCTGATTTCAATGTCGAGATAGAAAAAGTCAGCAATGGAAAGAGTGAAATTACAGGAGAGGCAGAAGGAAGTCCACTTGCAGGAGCTACATTTAAAATTGTAGTAGATGGTGAAGAAAAGGAAAGAATACTAAAAACTGACGAAAACGGAAAAATCTATATAGAAGGTTTACCTTTAAATACAGAAATAACCGTAACTGAAATTCAAGCTCCAGATTACTACTTAAAAGGAAAAGATACTCAATTTATAATTGAGGGAAAATACGATGGGGATGATAAAAAAGTTACAGTAGAAAATACACCAGTTGACATTGAAGTTAGTGTTGATAAAGAATCTAACAAAGACGAGGCTCAAGGAAATGAAATTGTAGAATATACAATAGACAATGTAAAAAATTTATCTAATGTAAAATTAGATAATTTCACACTTACTGATTATTTACCAAAAGAAGTAAGAATCCAAAGTTTACAAACAGGTACTTACAATGAAGACTTAAAATATAGAGTAACATATAATACTAATAAGAAAACAGATATTGAAATAGCTAAAGATTTAAGTACAACAAAAAATAATACAATAGATTTTACAAAAGAAAAATTATCTGACGGAGAATATGTAACGAGCTATACACTTCACTTTGGGACAGTAAAAATAGGATTTAGTAATTCTTCACAAATGAAAGTTCAAACAAAAGTTATAGAAGGATTAGTAGATGATTCTACATTTATAAACAATGTGAAGGTAGTAGGTCATTATTTAGAAGCTAAAGCTGAAGATGAGGACGATGTACCAGTAAAAGTATATGAGAATATATTAAAAGTTAAAAAAGTTAGTAAAGAATATAACCAATATACAGATTTAGATGCAGGCACAAAAATAAATGCTACATTTGACATATTAGATGAAAATAAAAACTATGTAGAAACTGTAAAGACAACAGATGGTGAATTTGAATATAAATATTTAGAAACAGGTAAACAATACTACTTAAAAGAATTGTCAGTAGATGACTATTATGTAATTTCAAAAGATTTAATCCCATTCAAATTTGAAGAAAATGGACAGGTTGTTGAATTAACAGTAGAAAATGATAATGTTAATTTAATTGTTGATGTAGAAAAAGAAGGACCAACAGAAGCTGAACCAGGAGAAGTTATAACTTATGATTTTGATAAAATAGGAAATTTCTCAAATATAGATGTAGATAATTTTATATGGGGAGATAAATTACCAAGACAGGTAACAGCACAAAAATTAGAAACAGGAACATGGAACGAAGACCTAACATATAAAGTTCAATATATCACAAATAAAAATACGAATTGGAAAGATAATGGAGAATTTAGTACAACTAAAAATAACACGATTGATTTTACAACATTAGGATTAGAAGAAGATGAATATGTTACAGAATATAGATTATGCTTTGGTCATGTAAAATCAGGATTTACACAAGTAGAAGCTCCAAAACTTACTGCTAAAGTAAATGAAGATGTAGCAAATGGCAAAATTTTTGTAAATGATACTTATGTAACAGCAACATATAAAGAAACAGATTTAAAAGATGAAGATGATGCACATACAGTTGTTTACAAGAAAACACCAACAGTACCAGAAAAAGAATTACCTAAAACAGGATTTTAATGAAGGAGGAATTATTATATGTTAAATATTAGTGAAGTAAGAATAAAAAGAATAAACAGAGGTAAATTTTTAGGATATGCAAGTATTTTAATAGATGATTCAATAATTGTAGATGGAATAGAATTTTTTGAGGGAAAAAAGGGTAGATATTTTTTAATGCCTTTAAATCCAAAAATGAAAAAGACAAGAAAAAACAGCTCATATCCAATAAATGAGAATACAAGAGAACAAATATTAGATGCAATTTGTGAAGAATATGACAAAGAAACAGAAGAATAACCAAGAAAAAAAGAAGATATAGGAGGATGACTTTTATATCTTCTTTAATTTTTTATTTACAAGGAGGAGAAAGTGAACTCTAAAATTTTAACGGAAATAAACGAATTAAAAGAACAAACAGATTTTATTATAAATAACAGAAATATTTTAGAAAACAAAGATATAGAAAAGTATTTAAGATTTTTAGAAAAAACAAGATATGAAATATTTAATGAAATAAAGTTAAATAATGATAAACAAATAGAAGAACAAGACAAAATTCATTGTATAAATAATTCATATAAAGCAGAATTGAAACAGGATATTTTAAAGATATATATTCCAGAAGTAATTCCAAAATATAAGAGAATCAATAACTATGCTTATAAAAATATTTTATTAAATACAGCAGAGGCAGTAAAAGATTACAAAGGATTATTTAAGGATAAACTTACATTTGTAGTAATTATAGTACACGAGAAACAAGAAAATATGGATATTGATAACAAATATATAAAGCCAATCGTGGATGCTTTAGTTTTACAAAATATTATTCAAGATGACAATATAAATAATATGTTTTATCTTGCATTAGGCAAAAATGATACTAAAAAGCCTTATACAGAAGTATTTGTATTGGATGGAAAATATATTTTATCCTGGATAGAAAAACTACAAAAAACGGTATAAAAAATACGAAAAAAATTAAAAAAATTCAAAGGAAAAAATTTTGTATAAAAAAATCTTGTAAATCTTTAAATCTCGGAAAAAAACTTTTCTGTTTTTCAATAGTTTAAGACACCGTTGAAAAAACTGTGTCTTAAATGAAAAAAGGAGGTTTTAGGTGCTAGAGAAAAACAACTTAAAAAAAGAAGATTTAGAAGTATTAAAATTTTTGTCAAAATATAAAATGTTAAAAGTAGAAGATGCAACACTTATCTATCATACAAAAAGATATTACAGAGATAGAGTAAATAAATTGATAGATAAAGGATATGTAAAAAGATATAAAAGCTACATAATTTTAGATAAAAATGGAAGAAAAGCCTTAGGAGAAGTTGGACAAGGATATATTAAAAATATAAAAAATGAAGCATATATGGAAAGATTAAAAGCTATTGCTAGTATTGCAACATTAAGCATAGATTCTAATATAAAATTTGAACCTAGCTGGCTTATAAAAGAAAAAGATATATTTACTGAAACAGCTAGAAGGTATATTGGAAAAATAATTATTGATAATAGAGAATATCTTGCATATTATGTTTCAAGAAAAAAGGAAGATGTTTATATCAAGCAGCTACTTTTTGATATAAATAAATCATTTAACTACGAAAATATTATAATTTTTGTGGAAGATTTAAGTATTATATGTCCAAAATATTCAAACTTTTCTTTTGGAAAGCAAAATACGATTGTTATTGTAAATGATAATACTAATAAAAGGCTTATAAATAATTATTCAAATATAAATTGGCATGAAGTATTAGAAATAATGTATAACAAGGAACTTCTAATTAGTGATTGGGATAAGGCAGATTACTTATTAGATGAAAATAAATATATTATTGAAATGATATTTATAAATACGGAAAAAATAGAAAAATTAAAATGGTATTATAAAGAAAATTCTGATAGTTTAAAAAAAGTTGAAATTATAACAATAAGTGAAAATAAAGAAAAAATAGGAGAAATGGTAGGTGATAATAGGTGTAGCATAAAAGTAATTGACAAAGATTGGTTAGGAGGTATTTTTGAATGTTAAGAGCCTAAAAGAGGTATTACAAAACAAATTAGTAATATCTTTTGTTTATATTTTTTTGTCAATAATAACCATTGTACCAATAACAAATTGGTATATAAATAAACTAGAGAAATGTTTTAGTAAAGATTACCAAATAATAGAGATTTCTAATCTATTTGACTGTTTCAAAGCAATATTTACAGATAAAATAATATTACTTATTTATTTAATAATAACAGTTCAAATAGCACTATTTATTTTTAATATTTTCTTTACTAAAAAACAAATGAAAACAGAAAAAGAAGGTATTAGATTTACAAAAGATGGAACACATGGAACAGCTAGTTTAATTACACCACAAGAAATTGATATATTAAAAATAGGAGATGAGGCAAATACTTCAGGAATAGTATTAGGTAAAACATTAGATACAGATGAAATAATAACACTCCCAGATAGCTGTAAGAAAATAAATCGTAATATTATGATTTGGGGTTCTTCAGGCTCTGGTAAATCTACAAGTTATATTATTCCAAATGCTTTAAAAATAGCAGATCAAGAGAAAATTTATGAAGATAATAACAAAATTACAAAGGAAACTTTAGAAAAAAATGCAGTTGAAGGAAAAAATGTTGTATGTACAGATCCAAAAGGTGAACTTTATGGCTTAACAAGCAATTTTTTTAAAGAAAAAGGATATGAAGTAAGAGTATTTAATTTAGTAAATCCTAATCATTCAGACGGAATAGATTTATTTAAGTTTATAGAAAAAGAGATAGATGCACAAGTATTTTCTCAAGTGTTAATAAGCACTAATCAAAATGTAGGAAAAAAAGGAGATGAGTTCTGGCAAAATAACCAGGAAAACTTATTAAAGGCATTATTATTACATATTAAATTTGAAGTCGAAGATAAAAATAAAAAGAATATGAGGTATTTAAACTCAATTCTAGCATCTGGCGATATAAAGAAAGTAGATGAAGTATTTAAACATTCTAAAGGTATTACAAAAATTGCATATAACATATATGCACAAGCAAGTGATGTAATAAAACAAAGTACAATCACAGGACTTGCTACTAAACTTCAAATTTTCCAACTTGATGAAATAGCAGCAATAACAGAGAAAAATGATATAGATTTTACAGATTTAAACAACAAGAAAATGATTATTTACTGTATCATAAGTGATATGGATACAACAATGAGCTTCTTAAATAATCTGTTCTTTTCATTTTTGTTCATAAAGACAATACGACAAGCTGATAGAAATATAAATAAAAAACTAGATAGACAATTATGTATTCTATTAGATGAGTTTGCTAATATAGGACAAATTCCAGACTTTCAGCAGAAATTAAGCACAACAAGGTCCAGAAACATATCCTGTACGATAGTGTGCCAGCATATAGCTTCCTTGATCCCGTTGTATCCAGACGATGCTTGGCAAGGGCTAATCGGGAACTGCGATATTAAAATCGTAATGGGCGTGAACGACCTAATGACGGCAAGTTATGTAACTAGATCTCTCGGAGTAAGTTCAGCAATCAGTAGTAGTGTTAGAAAAGATGCAGAATTTGATGGAGCTTTAGAATATGGAGTAGAATCAACATCTGTTGTTAAAAGAAATGTTATGAATGAGGATGAAATAATGAGAATGGATAATACAGAAGAAATAATTATTATAAGAGGCTATAAACCTTTTAAATGTAAAAAATTAAGATATTGGGAGTATAGACTAGGACAAGGTATTGAAGAAAAATCAGTGGAAAATTATGAGCCTATAAACAAATATAAATTAAAGCCATTAGAAGAAAATGAAAATGAAGATGAAGTGAGATTGCCAACATTCGAGGAATTTTTAAGAGGAAGGAGGAAAAAAGTTTGATAGAAGAATTAGAAAAACAATTTGCATGGCAAAATATAAATACATCCGAAGAAAAAAATAAAATATTATCAGGAAGAGCAATAGCAATAGAAAATGAGAAAGTAAAACTAACGCATGAAGACGGTAAAATTTATGAGGATAATATAAATTGTGTAATTGTTAATTTTAAAAATATAAAAGTGCTAATTCCAGGAAAAGAACTTGGATTAGAAAAAGATGATAAAAAAACCATTAGAAATCTTATTGGTTCAGAAATAAAATTTATAATATTAGAATCCGATAAACTAACAAATACTGCTGTAGGTTCAAGAAAAAAAGCAATGGAAAGAATAAAAAACATTCAGTTAAAAAAGTACGAAGCTGGAGATATTGTTTATGCAAAAGTAATGGCAGTATGGAGCAAATATCTTCAGATAGAGTGTTTAGGAATGGATTTAAAACTCAAAATAGGAGATTTAGAATATGGATATGTAGCAAATTTAAACGAGTTATATCAAGTAGGAGATAAAATAAAAGTTATAATAAAAAAAATAGATATAGAAAATGGAATCTTAAAAGTATCACATAAGGAAACAAAAGAAGATCCATATACAAACATAAGAAAATATTTTGTAGAAGGAGGAGAGTATTTAGCTAAAACAACAGGATTTTCTGACAATGGAGTATTTGCAAGTTTAAAACAAGGAATAGATACTATGGCAACACTTCCAGTTTGGCTTGAGATGCCTCCACTACCTGGTGATACGATTATTGTTAAAGTAAAAAAAATAATACCAGAGAAAAGAAAAATTTATAGTTCATTATTGAAAATTGTAAGAAGGGAGAACACGAATGACTAAAACACAAAATAGTGTATTGCAATTTTTAAGTAAATTTAAAAGTTGTAGTGAAGAACAGTTAATGTATTTTACAAATTGTTCAATTCAAGATATTCAATATCTAATTTCAGCAAATCTAATAATAAAAGACGAGAAGACAAAATTGTTATATCTAAAAATGAAAAAAGTAGATGTAAGAACAGCAGTAGCATTGGATGTAGTAAAAATGATAAAAAATGATATTAAAGATATAGGATATAGTAAACGATTTCCTGTAATATTTACAGTTTTAACAAATGAAAAAATAGTTTGTGATATAGCTGTAGTAAGACATATCGAACAAGATACAGTTTTTAAAAAATTAAAGGATTATTCAAATGCAGATAAAATAATAATAGTATTAGAAAATGAACAATATAATAAAAAGCTTATAAATACTAATAAAGAGGTACTTATTTGTTCATATCCTATAAAAATAATAGATAAAATAAACTAAAATTTTTTCTCAAATTGAAATCTTAACATGATGGTATATATAATGGTGTATATTAATAAAATTAGAAAGGATGGTAGTTATGGAAATTGTATTAGCTATAATATTTGGAGGAGCAGTTGTAACATTCATATATGAAACTTACTATGAGAAAAAAGATAAAAAGGTAGGAGAGCTACTAGCACCAAAAGCAGAGGAATTAATTGAGGTTTCAAGTAGGAGAATCTTTGAAAGGCAAAAGGAATTAAAAAGAAATTTAACAGCAAAGGAAAAAAATGAAATTTTAGACGAATGTTATACTAAATTATAATTGTAAAAACTGTAAGGATAGGGTATAATGGAATAGGTGGTGGATTTGAAGAATATAAAAGAAATTGCACACAGTAAAGAAGGCATAAAAGCAATATATGAGTTATATAGTAAAGGTTTTAATATTGATGAGATTTATTACATTTTTACTGGAGAAAAAAGTGCATATAATATAATTAAGGATAATATAGAAATACTTATAGAAACCATCATAGATGAGCTAGGCGAAAATTCTAAAAAAGCAAATTATTATCAAAATTGTATGTGCTATAATTGTAATATAGAAGATTGCGTAAATGAAGATAATCTAAAATTAAAAATACTTGATTCATTAGATGATATAAAAGATAATGTAAAGATAGACATACAAAGTGAATCATTTAATGAGTTTATAGCAAGTAAAATAGATGAAATTTCCAAAAAAATGAGCTATATAAATGAAGTTCAAATAATTGCTGAAAAAATTAGAAATATTACTGAAGAAAATACAGATGAAGAATTAAAAAAGTACATTAAACACTTTATTTATACAGGAAAAATGAATAGCATTAACAATAATCAAATGACAGTTCATAAATCTATAATAGATAAAAAGCAATGGGAGATTATGAATCAAATTATAAATAACAAAAAAGGATAGGTAAAAAAATCTATCCTTTATTTGTTTATATGGATAATTTTAAGCTATGAGTTACATATTCCAAAGAGTTGTATTAGAAAACATATTTTTAACTTCATCAAGTGATATTTGGTGCTTTTTTTCCTTTTGAGAACTATTAGAAATATTAAATAGAATTTTATTCTTTAAACTATTTGAGATCTTATAGACTTTGTGTTCATTAGAATTTCCAAAAATAATAAGAGTTAGATAATCAAAATGTATTAATTTTTCTAAACATATTTTATCTTGTAATTTATCCAAATCAATAAAACAACTATATATTTTATTATCCAGTTTTAGCAATAAAACGCCAAATGTTTCATTAGATATTTTTAATTCTTTGAATCTAAAGTCAACATGATTATAATTGTTTTCTTTAGATTTTAGAGCTAAAGAAATGCTACCTAATTCATCATCTAATAAAAATAAGGTGTTATCTGGAATAAGATTTAATTGATTACATTTATAAATATTGTCCATACCATCACCTATTATTAAAAAAATTGTGTTGTACTTTAAAGTATAGCACAAATACAATGAAAAATCTACTAATACTTGTAATTTTACAAATTTCGTAAAAAATATCTTAAAAAGGTTGTAATATCAACAAAAAAATATTTTTGTTTCTTATATTTTTTTTCAGAGAAATAGGTTGTATAATGTAAATGTATTTAAAACAAGTGATGGAATAAGGAAAAAACTTATTTCATTTACCTAGACTAAATACAAAAGAGATTTAGATTTAGGTTTAAGGACATATTTAATGTTCTAGTAATACTTACAAATGTAAGTGTAGTTAAAAAGCACAAAATGCTTTAAAAGTAAAGACTTTATTTAGTGTGCTTTAAAATTTTAATTAAGTAAAAAAAAGTTAGCAAAGATAGGTTCACCCCCTAGTACCTCTTTGCTCTTTTTTTGCTTTTTTATTTTGAGGAAAGGAGGAATTTAGAGTTAATCCCTTGTTTTAAATACGAAATAAGAAAATATAAAGGAAAGGAGAAAAATTATGGGATTTATCTCGAGGAAAAGAGCTAAAAATGTAATCCCTAGTAATAATGAAACAATAGAAAGAGAATTTGCTTCAGAAATAGTAGAAATTTTTGAAGAAAAATTAGAAGAACTAAATGTAACATTACCAGGTATTACAAAAAATAGCGAAGATGAGGAAAGAAGAATAAAAACTACTGTAAGGAATGAATTAATTGCTGAAATTGAAGATTTTATTTATTCAAATAAAAAAACATTGGTAAAAATAGCATAGAAAGAGGTAATAATATGGAAAAAAGTTTACAAGAGTGTATAAAAGGAAATCTATTAGGCAATGTTAGAACAGGCACAAGAGGAGAAAATGATAGACCTGTAAAACTTGCATATTTTAATGTGCATATTGATAAATCTACTCCAAGTTTAGCAGTAGAATTATTTAATAAAGCATATAAGAATCCAAATAAAATAAGAATAAAGTTTGTATGTCAAAAGCCAATGGTTACATATTATGAAAGATATGAAGGAAAAAGAAGAACCTGCTATGGAAACGGAAATAAAGCTAAAGTATTTGATGAAAAAGGAAAAGCACAAATTATAGAATGCAATGTAAATGATTGTCCGTATAGGAAAAAAAGAGAATGTAAAAAAGCAGCTAGATTATATTTTTATATGGAGAAAATACCACAAGAAGAAGGCGTTTGGTGTTTTCCTATTGGTAGTGAAAAAGGAATTAGCTATATAGAACAAAGAATAGAAAGAGCAAATCGTTTAGGAAAAGATCTGACAAATTGTTGGCATGAACTTTATTTAATTTCTGAAGATGCCCCTAGAGGAGGCAAAAATTATATACCAGATATTAGAGAAATTACAAGCGATAATATAGAAACTCTAAATAAACAAAATAATGAAAAAATAGAGGAAAATAAAACTCAAATACAAAAAGATAATACTAATAACGATAATGTAAATAAAAGTAATAATGCTAATCAAGAAAGTAAAGATAAAAAAAGTGATGCTTTAAAAAATTGTTTAATGTATAAAGGAAGTCAAATGACCATATATAAAAATCAAAAAGTTCCAAAATTAAAGTTTATGAATGTTCAAAAACAAGATTTGGAACTTATTTTAATGCCAAATGAAAAGAAAGACAATGAACAGATATTATATTTAAAGCCAGGAAGCATCATATTACCTTTAAAAACGATAAAGGAAGATACAAATACTATACTTTATCAATACAAGGTTTTAAAAGCAATTTCAGACGAAATAGAAAATAAAAAAGCAGTCTAGCAAAGGGTGTTGCAAGACTACTTGGAAAGGATAAAAAATGAAAGTAGTAAAAAAAATTTTAATTGTATGCCTTATTCTAATTATCCAATCTTTAATTTTTATATATAGAATTATAACAAAGTTTTGGGATAAATACAATGTAACCATCAAAAAATTTATAAAAAAATTAGATAAAGAATTAAGGATGGAATTACAATGAAAAACAGGTTTAGAAAAGGAGAGGTAGTTCTTGTAGATGGTATAGGAAAAATCAGCGAAAAGAAACATAGACAATTAGGAATTATAGAAGCAAAAGAATATTACTATAACGAATATTTAGTAACACTTATCTCTGATAAAACTGAAGATTGGTTTAGAGAAAAAGACATAAAAATTGTAATGGAAAGAAATTTTAAAAAGCAAGAAAAATTTAAGGTGGTATTGGCAATAGATATACGAGGGTTAGAAATCATTGAAAGAAAAATTAAAAAGATGCCAAATAAACACAACAATATTTTTAATAAAATTGATATTTATAAAGAATATCAAGCATACGGAAAACAATATGCAATTTTAGTATGGACATCTACATACTGGAGTGAAAATAATTTTGTTGTAAATTGTATTCAAAGTTCATTTAAGGAGTTAAGAAAACAAAATATAGCTTATAAAGAAATTATTATAGGCGAAACAAATCCTGATTATATGAAGATATTTGAATTTATAGATAATGATTCTAATGTAGATATATTTGAAATTTGCCAAAAAATTAAAATAAAAAATGTAGGAGGAATATTAGTATGATTGGTGAGAAGATTATAAAAATAATGGAGGAAATACAACCAATTATAAAAGTTGAAGTAACAGATGAGGATGGGAGAACTTATAAAACAGTAAAAGCAGAGGAAATAATCTCAATGGTTCAACCATTACTTATAAAAAATAAAGTTGTTATTTTACCACAGAAGGTTATAAACTTTGGTACGCAAGGAAATAAAGTTCATATAACAATGAAGTATCAATTTATAGATGTAGAAGACCAACAAAAGAATTGCATAGAAGTTGAAATTCCTGCATCTGGTTTTGATGAAAAAGGTAGGGCTGTATTTGGAGCATTAACGGGAGCATATAGATATGCAATGCAACAAGTATTTGCAATCCCTATTAAAGATGAAATTCAAAATGATAATAAAGATGATGGTTTACAAGATAATCCAGATGATGAATTAGATATTATTGGCAATGACATTGAAGAAAGTCAAAATAATGGGGAAAGCAATTATGATATAGACCAATTAGACAAAATATTTTCATCAGAAAAAGTATCTTAAAATACAATAATTGGAGGTAAAATATGTATATAAAAAATATATTTAATGTAAGAAATTATAAAGGTTTAGATGATGGATTTAATATTAATTTTAGTGATATTACATACATTATAGGTGATAATGCTAAAAATAAAAGTACAATAGGCTCTTTGCCTGTTTGGATATTAACTGGTTACAGTCTATTTGGTAATAACAGAGAAGTTGTATCTAATGACAAAGAAAATAGAGGCTTAAATACAATAGCAAGTATGACAATTATCGACAATACTGGAAGCGAACATATAATAACTAGAAGTAAAGGAAAAGATAATTGCGTTATGCTTGATGGTATAAGAACCACACAAGAAATAATTTCAGTTTTTTATAAAGACATACACGCTTTTCTTTGTGCATATAATCCAAGTTACTTTAGAAGCATGAAACTTACAGATCAAAGAGAATTACTTTTAAGAGTTTTACCAGCAATTTCATCTGATTATGCTTTTACATTATTAGAAAAAGAAGAACAGGAAATTTTAGAACAACCAGTAGTAGATATAAAAGGATTTAATAAGGCAAGAAGAGCAGAAATTAAAGAGATGAAATCTGATTTAGATAAAATGCTAGGAAATAAAAATGCACTTATAGATATTGCTATTCAAAAAGAAGATGCTCCATTAGTCTTTGAAAAAGCACAAGAGCTAAAAAATATAGAACAGGAATATGAAAGGATAATTGAAAATACTGACAATATTATTACTGTAGAAGATTTAGAAAAAGACATAAAAAAGCTGGATGAAAAGATAAAAAATAATGTAAATATAGAGTTAAAAAGTCTTCAGGAAAAGCAAAAAAAGGAACTTGAGAATTTTAATAATGTATCTTCTACTACATCTAATTGCCCTGTTTGCAAACAACCTATTCAAAATGAAAATTTAATTAAAGTTTTAAAGATAAAATATAAAAATAATGTAAATGAATTAGCTGATAGAATAGGAAAATTAAAGGAAGAAACAAAAGAGTGTATAAATACAAAAGAAAGCCAAATAAAAAAATATGAACTCATGAAAACACCAGAAATGCAAGAGCAGACAAAAAGAAGAGATGAACTAAAAGGAAGAATTGATATTTTACAGGAAGAAAAAAGAAAAGTGGACTTATTTAATAAAGAAATTGAAATAAAGCATAATGACATTATAAAAGCTAAATCAAAAATAGAACAATTAGATAAAGAAATTGAAACAATAGAAAATACAATAGAAAAATATGAGAAACAAATAAAAATAGCAGGAAGATTAAATCTTTTAATCATCCAGGAACAAATGAAAAAAGTTTCAGAGTATTTAGATAAAGTAACTATTGAATTTAGTAAAGTAGATGAAGAATCAGGTGAAATATTAGATGTATATGAAATAAAGTATTCTGGTAGAGAATATGAAAAGTTATCTAAATCTTATAAGTTAAGAGCAGATATAGAAATTGCTACACTATTAAATAAAGTGTTAGGCATAAAAACACCAATGTTTGTTGATGATGTAGAATCTATAACAGGTATGAAATTACCAAAAGATACCCAAATTATTATGGCAATAGTTGTAAAGTTTAATGAATTAGAAATATTAGATTCGTATTCAGAAGTTTTAGAAAGAGAAAAAAGATCGATAGATAAAAAAATAGAAGAAAACAGCAACCAATTAATGGAAGCAGCTTAAAACTATCAATAATGGTAGTTTATTTTTTTATCTAAAAAGGAAGGTGAAAATCTGTGCTAAAAATAAGAAATTTTTTGAAATACAGAAAATGTGTTAGCTGTGGTAAAGAGTTTTTAGCATATTCGGCAATAAAAATAAATAAAGATGAATTTATTTGTAGCGAATGTAGCAGAGGAAATAGTTATTATACTAAAAACTTTTTATTTACTGGAAAAGAAAGAGATATTAGCTTTTCATTTGAATTTGAAACTTCAAGTAATTCAAAGTCATTATTTGAATTAAGAAAATATAATTTTATTGGTTGTTCAGATGGTAGTATCACAGGACTTGAGTGGAAATCACCAATTTTTTATAGTAAAAAAACTTTCCATTGTGTGTGTAAGAAGATTAACAAATTTGCTAGATTTGTTGGGCAAAGTTGTGGAACGCACTTACATGTATCAACAGATTATAAATTAAAAATGGATAGGTATAAAAGAGAACTGTTTAAGCCGATTATTAGAGTGATGCTAGAGAATGAAGAAAAGACAAGAAAGTTTTGGGGCAGATTCTTTGGTCATTATTGTCATTCTGATATAAGAGATTTTGACAGATATAATGCTTTTAATACAATTTCAAGTGTAGATACATTGGAATTTAGACTTTTAAAATTTATAAATGCAGACCAATATATAAGAGCTTGTGATTTTTGTATTGATACTACAAGATTTTTAAACAACAACATGAAAGATGAAGAATTTAATGAAGAAAAAGCAAAAAAACTAGGAGAAATGATTGCTGATAAATATAGGGAGGTAATAAAGGATGTGTAGAGTTTTACTAATGAACAAACAAGCTGAAAAAGAAATAGAAAAAACTTATGGATTAGATAGATACCTAAAATATTTAGAAAAACAAATGGGAGGACATGGTAACGGTTTTGCATTAATGAAAAATGGAAAGATTATAAAATTAGAAAAAGGTGTAAATTTGGATGTAAGAGATATAGCAAATGTATTTAGAAAGACTAATTATGATTGGGCAATTTTTCATACTAGGCTTGCTTCTATTGGAACAGTAAGCGACAGTAATTGTCATCCTTTTAGGAGAGGAGAAACTGTTATAGCAATGAACGGAACAGAAAGTACAGTTAATTTTTTAGCAAAGATAAAAGGAATAACAGATACTGAAGCAATACTTGAAACAATGGAAAAATATCATTTGAGTTTAGCATCATTAAAAAATTTTAGTAGCATTTTTGTTGGATTTTATAACCATAAACCATTTGTTGTTGCAGACAATACTTTAAGAATCAAAATTTTAAAAATTAAAAATAATAGTGCTATAGCTTTTGCATCTAGCTTTCCTAAAAAATTTAAAAATATATACGAACCTAAAAAGTGTTTTACTTGGAATGGTGGAAAGTTAGATATTGAATTAGAAAAAAATAAGAAAAGATATTTTCCAATTCATTATGATAATTATATTTATCAAGAAGACTTATATGGACAATGCTATTTAGAAGCACTAGAAAAAGAAGGAGGAAATGTTGCATGAAATTAAAATATAATATGGAAGATCAAAAAGATATAAAAAAGTTAGATTATAGTAAAAGATTCCTAAAATATCCTGATATGTTTTTAGTGAAAAGTTGTGAAGTCAAAGTAAATGGTGATGATTTCTTGCAAGCAGATAGTTTTATTATATATTGCAAGAAAAAAGTATTACCAAGAAAGATTTATCTTTATGGAAAAAAAGGAAAAGAATGTGATGGTGATAATTTATATTTAAACTATTGGCTAAAAGTGTTCTTGAAAACAGTAGAAAAAGGTAATTTATATAAACAAGATTTTGAAAAAAGTGATTCTAAAATAGAGTTATGTATAGGATTACCTTACAAGTTCAGAAAAGATGCTTTTAGAAGTGTTTGGACCAGAAAAAATATTATAGAATTTTTAAGCTGTTTATTTGATACCTATATAGAAGAAGCAGAATATAAACAAGAGGACTTTTTTGAGGAATTAGTAGCTTAAAAAGAACGGAGGAGTTTAAAATGGAGAGAAAATATGAATTATTATGTTTTATAAAAAAAGATTGTAACAAAGGAAAAATAATAAAGCAAATAAATCAGTTTATTACAGAATTAGGTGGAACTGCTTTTCAAACAGAAGATATGGGATTAAGAAATCTAGCTTATGAAGTAAAGGGTCATAAAAAGGCATATTTCTATTTAGCTAATTTTAAAGCAACAGAAAGTAATAAAAATATTGATGGTAGACTATCTGTAAAAATTAATACAGTAGAAGAAATAATAAAACACATGATTATACCATCAAATGAAGAAGAATAAAAAAGAAGGGAGAAATAAGATATGAATAAAGTAATTTTAATGGGAAGATTAACTAAAGAACCAGAGGTGAGATATACTCAAACAAGTAATACATTAGTAGCAAGTTTTACACTTGCTGTAAATAGAAGATTTGTGAAGCAAGGAGAGGAAAGACAGGCTGATTTTATAAATATCATTGCATGGAGTAAAATAGGAGAATTTTGCAGTAAATACTTTAGCAAAGGTCAACAAGTAGGTATTATAGGTAGATTACAAACAAGAAATTGGGAAGATGATCAAGGACAGAAACACTATATAACAGAAGTTATTGCAGAGGAAGCTTATTTTGCTGAAGGTAAAAGAAATTCTAATACATCATCTGATCCCTTTGCAGCTAGTTCTGGGGAAACAGTTAATGGAAACGATTTTGACATATCATCTGATGACGATTTGCCATTTTAATCAAGAAAATATGAAAAATAAATATAAGGAGGCATATCTTGGAAGATGATGAAGAAATAATTGAATGTTTTTTGACGATATATCCAAAAGAAAAAATAATTTATCTAGGTGAACCTTGTAGTTCAGGTTGTAAATATTCTTATAAGAATTTCAACGATTTAATTAGAAAAGTAAAATTTTATTTTGGATTATATCACAAAGATAAACTAAAAAATATGAGAAAGTAGAGCTTATTCTACTTTCTTACTTTATTTTATGGAGGAAAAAATGCAAAGTGTAATTAGCTATAAAGATAGAGGAAATTATGGAGATTCAAAATACAGAGGTAATTGTTCTGGATATGTTATAAAAGATTTAATATCACAATTTTATCCTAATTCCAAGCCTAAAAAATTTATCGAAATATTTTCGGGGGGAGGAACAGGAAAGGATGTAGCAATAGAACTAGGAATAAGCAATAGTTTACATTTAGACCTAAATAATGGTTGGGATGCACTAATTGATGAAATACCATCAGGTTCTGATTTTATATTTAGCCATCCTCCATATTGGAACATTATAAGATATGAAAAACAAAGAGGAAAATTTGAAAAAAATGATCTGTCTAATAATATGAACTATGAAGAATTTATACAAAAATTAAATTTAGTTAATGAAAAAATATATCATAGTTTAGTAAATGGAGGTAGACACGCTACACTAATTGGAGATATTAGAAAAAATGGTAAATATTATAGCATACTAAAAGATATGACTTGGTTTGGAGAACTAGAAAGCCATATTATAAAGATACAGCATAATTGCTTATCTAATAATAAGATTTACAGTAATAATTCTTTTATTGCAATTAAACATGAACATATTTTAGTATTTAAAAAAGATAAGATATGGTTATTTAATTTTAAAGTTACTGAAACCAGAAAAGAAAATATTATGAATGCAACTAATATCACCTGGAGAGATTTAATACAAGCTACCATAGAATTTTTTAATAATAAGGCATCTGTAGATGAAATTTATAATATTTTAATTAAGTCTAAAAAAGCAAAAAATAATAATCATGTAAGAGAAAAAATTAGACAGACATTAAATGAAAATGCCAATTTCTATAAAGAACAGGAATACTGGTATTTAAAATTATGTTAGGAGGAAAATATAGTGGAAAAAGATATATTTTTAAAAATCTATACAAAAGATAATAATAATATTTTAGTTTTAGAAGGAAAAGGAAAAATAAGTGAAGACAGTTACTTTCCTCACGGAAGCGTTATAGGTTCAGGAGTAACAGGCAAAGAACACATTTCAATAACTGAAGATGCAAAAAAGTTGTTTAAAAAAATAATAATGGAATCAGAAAAAACAGGAGATGATTTAACTTGTTTAGATATTTGTAAAGTAAAAAATGGAAGAATCCATATTTCTTGGTTAGGAAAAAGAAAAGAAGAAATAGATGTAAGAAAATTAAATGAAACAGGATTCTTTATAGGAACAGGAGAAGGTTTTCCGAATTTAAGTTTATTAGATGAATTATCAGAATAATTTTTATAGAAAATAAAGTGAAAGGATATGAAAATATGGTTAAAAGTAAATCAATAATAAAAAATGAAAGAGAAAGAATAAAAGCTAAATTAAATATATGGCTAGAATCTATAATGAAAGAAAAAGATGTATATAAAGCTATCAAAAGATTTGAAAAAATATTTGATGGCGAATATGTTATTAATTGTGATGAAGACATCGAGGAAGATTACTATGAAGAATATATTGATACATATTATCTAAAAAACAAAATGAAAATAGTACATAGTTCTGGTCCTCAAGATAAATTTGGAAATATGACAAGCCATGATGGAGATGATCTCTTTATTTATTCAGAATTATCTGATAACAAAGAGTTTGCACAAAATGGAGTGTGCATATTCTATGAAAGTGAATATCAAGAGGAGGAAATAGAAAAGCTTAAAAATCTAATCAATGAGGATATGGGTTTTAAAGCTGTATATGGTTTTATAAAAGATAACAAGTTTAAAGTTACCAATGTTAATGATAATGGAACTTATGAAGAATTTGGAGTAAAAGTAGTAGACTTTATCAATAATACTTCTATTGATAAAATGCAAAAAATATTTGACAAAATTATTTTGGTAGATTCTTTAAAAGAGGCAGTAGATAATCAACTAGAAGAATGTAAAAAATGTCAGAAGTTAGATTTAGAAGAAATAATAGAAAAATCTGAAACTTTTACAAATTTTTTAGAAAAAACAATAGGTGATTTAGCAATTTATAGAGATGATGCAAATGCAAAATATATGGTTAATAAAGAAAGTGAACTATATGGTACGGATTTTGCATATATTATTGATTTAGATTCTAAAAAATTTGATATATATTGGAGAGATACAGTAATAAATAGTTACGATTTATTTGAAATTCCAAAAGATTGGATTGATTCTTGTAGTGAGAAGCTAAAACAACAAATAGAAAAATAGAAAGAAAAATTAATATAATTAAGGGGGAAAATAATTATATAGAAGGAATAAAAAATTTTATAAATGAAGCG
>CAKNNA010000009.1 GCA_930989765.1 uncultured Clostridium sp.
CTAGCATTTAGTCTTGTATTTCAAACTAGAATTTACTTTTGCAATTAACCATTTATATGTTTTTAAGATTTTTTTAATATTTTTATAATGCTCTTTTTATTTTTTAATAAAAAAACTATTCTATATAAATTTTTTTTAATTTTATATAGAATAGTCTTACTTATATTTTTAAATTAATTGTTTTTAACTGATGCTATATAACATGCTAAATCAACTAATTTATTTGAATATCCCCATTCATTATCATACCATGCTATTAATTTTACAAATGTATCTGTTAGCATAATTCCTGCTGTACTGTCGAAAATTGATGTATGTGGATCTGTTATAAAGTCTGAAGATACAACTGGCTCGTCTGTATATTCAATTATTCCTTTCATATCATTTTCTGATGCTTCTTTCATAACTTTACAAATTTCTTCATATGTTGTTGGTTTTGCTAAGTTACAAGTTAAATCAACAACTGATACATCAACTGTTGGAACTCTAAATGACATACCTGTTAATTTTCCATTTAATGAAGGTATAACCTTTCCAACAGCTTTTGCAGCGCCTGTTGAAGATGGAATTATGTTTGCAGCTGCTGCTCTACCACCTCTCCAGTCTTTTTTAGAAGCTCCATCAACTGTTTTTTGAGTTGCTGTTGTACTATGAACAGTTGTCATTAAACCTTCTGTAATTCCAAAATTATCATTTATAACTTTTGCAAGTGGTGCTAAACAGTTTGTTGTACAAGAAGCATTTGAAACAATATTCATTTCTGGTTTATATTCTTTATGGTTAACTCCCATAACAAACATTGGAGCATCTTTTGATGGTGCACTAATTACAACTTGTTTTGCACCTGCATCAATATGAGCTTGTGCCTTTTCCATTGTTGTGAAAACCCCTGAACACTCAAGTACATACTCAACTCCTAGATTTCCCCAAGGGATATTATGTGGGTCCATTTCATTATATACTTTTATTTCTTTTCCATTTACTATTAAAACTCCATCTTTTGCCTCAACTGTTCCATTAAATCTTCCATGAACTGTATCATATTTTACCATATATGCCATATAATCTGCTGTAATAAATGGATCATTTATTGCTACTATTTCTACTCCTTCCTTTGCTAAAGCTGCTTGGAAAGAAAGATTTCCTATTCTTCCGAAACCATTGATTCCTAATTTAATTGACATAATAAATTCCTCCTTTAAAACTTACTTCGCTAACATGTCATCAACCCTCGTTAGCAAATTTATTCTATATCAAAATTAAATACTTTTCAAGTATTTTTTTATATTTTTTTGGTTAATCTGGGACAGGTCCCAATTAACCATTTTTGGTCACTCTGGGACAGGTCCCGATTAACCATTTTGGGTCAGTCTGGGACAGGTCTCCTTAACTAAATTTAATTAATTATCTTTCTATTTCTTTTATTGCTCTTTGTATTATTCTTATATTTATTCCTAAAACTCTAGACATTTGTTTATATGTCCATCCTGATATTTGTGATAATTTTTTTAATAATTCGTCCCTAGATTTTTTACTGTATTTTTGAATATCTTGCAAATTTTTAATTTGTAATTTATCTTTTATAATTTCTATTAATTCACTATCTGTTAAGTATTCTTTTATCTCAAATTCCAGTATTTCATCACTTTCAAAATGTCCTATTTTCATATTATTAAATGTAACAAATTCTTCTATAGCTTTTTTATTATCTTTTGAAAAAAATTTCAAAACAATTTCAGTATCTGTTAAAATTTTCTTATTTATGTACTCATTATAACTACTCCACTTATATTTCTCCATTTTTTCTATTCCAGCTTGTTCTGGATTTTGATGTATATATCTCAATAAGTTTAGCATATAAATTTGTGTTTCAACAGCTTTGCTTTTAAATCTATTTTGAAATAGATGTCCTACACGATTATATTTTTTATTAAAATATGTTGCATATGCAACTCCTATATTTTGCATTATTTTTGAAAGTGAATCATTTTTTTCTTTAATTTCTAAATGAATATGATTTGGCATTAAAATATATGAATATAACTCAAAATGAAATAATTTTTTTGATTTTCCTAAAATATCAAAGAATTTAATATAGTCTTGATTCTCGAAAAAAATATCTTGTTTATTTATCCCCCTTAATATACAATGATAAATTCCTGAGATGCTCTTTTTTCTTTGTTGTCTGGGCAATTATAAATCTCCTTTCGTAAAATTTATCATATTATAACACTAATTTTTTATAATTTCCAGTAAATTTCATATTTTTTATCTGTTTTAAATAAAATAATTAATATTTTATTTTAAAGGTTTAATTCTAAACCTGTCCCAAATTAACCAAAAATGGTTAATCGGGACCTGTCCCAGAATGACCAAAAATGGTTAACTGGGACCTGTCCCAGATTAACCATTACCATATAATCTTTCTAATACTATAATAAACATTGCATGTGACCAACCTAGTCCTAGTACCCAGTCTGGCTTTAGTGTGTTGTTATTTACTTGTTCACCTAATATATAGTGTTTTCCACTTGTTTTTACTACAAAGTCAAATGTTTCTTTTGCTTTTTTCTTTTCTCCTGCTTCTAAGTAGTATAGTGTCATCCATAGGTTTGCAATTGGCCATGGGTTTCCATTTCTGTAGTGGTCTTTTTCGAATCTTTGGTACCCTCCTGTGTATGTTCTTAGGCTTAGGTTTATTTTTTCTACTGTGTTTTGCATTTTCTTTTCTTTTGGTTTTACTAGTTTAAATGGTGTGCATATTCCTAGTATACTTATGTCCATTTTTTTATCTTCTGTATTTCTTACATATACTTTTTGATTTTCATCATATAGTTTTTCATTTATATATTGTTTTATTCCTAACATCAATTTTTGTATACTTTTTTCATTTTTTGCTATTTTTTCTTCTTTTAATCTGTTGTTTTCAAAACTTGATATATTTTTATCTAGTACTTTATATATATTTGAAATACTTTCAAATGCTGCATATATGCTTGCAAGTGAATATAAATGTATTCCTTCACACATTTCCCATAAGTCATAACTTATATGATATTTATGCTTCTTTTCTAGTTTTTCTTTTTGTTTTTCTATTTCTTCTTTTACAATATCTTTTTCATTTTCTTCTTTGTCTTCTAATTCTAACCAGTCTTTTACATATCCTTTTAAGAATTCTACGGCTTTTTCACACATATGCAAATTATCTTTTAAAAATTTTTCTTCCTTTGTGTATTTATAATGTTCCCATATTCCATATACTACACTTGCTGTTTCATCTATTTGATAACCCCAACATGGTGCTAAACTTCCATCTGTATAAAACCTTTGCTCCCACATACCACATTTGCTTTGTGTTTTTTTGCAGAATGTATTATAAAATTTTTCTGTTTCTTTGTTCATTTTTAATATGTCCATTGCTCTACATATAAATACTGCATCCCTAGGCCAGCAATATGCGTATCTACCACACCTAGTAAGCCCTTCATCTATTTCTGGTGATGCAATTATTCCACCTGTTTCTTCGTTTATAAGTAATGGAAATAGTAAAATACTTCTTTTGTATATTTCATATATCTTTTCTTCATATGAATTTGTTGGCTCTTTAAAGTTTAATCCATCATGTTTTTTTAGATATTTTCTCCAATATGATTTTACACCTATATATTCTTTTTCAAAATCTATTCTTTTTATTCTCTCTATTTCGTCTTCTACTATTGATATATTCTTATTTTCTCCAATTAATATACATATTTGTAATTCTTTTTTCTCATTTGGTTTAATAACTCCTATATCAAAACTTATGCTAGCATCTTTAGACATTCCTATATAATCTTTATCATATATTTCTCCTTCTTTTATTGTTTCATAACTACCATTTATTTGATGTCTTTTTATATCTTTTGATTTTGCAAATGTAGAAAATGTAAAATCATGAGCATATTGCATCATTCCACCATCTATTATTTTTGTACTTACCATATTGTTAAAATCTGATAACAATTCAGAATGTATATAAAATTCTGTGTTTAAATCTATTTTTCCTTCATTCAAGAATATATATTTTTTTGCTAAAACATTTTCTTTTATCAGTACATAATCAGTTTGTACAATTTTCAAATTAAAATAGGTATTTGTTATTTCTGTATTTAACACATTTGTATCTGTATCATAATATTGAAAATACAAATTATTTATGTCATCATGTAAATATATTAAACTTGAATTGTTTATTCTTACACCTGTATGGAAAAAATATACATATTGTTTATTGTCTTTATTTGGGTAATATATTCTTTGTAATTCTCCTTTACCGACTAAATGTTGCAAGCATATCTTTATTTCCTATTATTGCTTCATTTAAGTATTTGCTTTCCATAATTATTTTCCTTCTTTCCTAGTATTCTTTTGTTTTAGTACAATTTTTCTATTATTTTGCTTTTATTGCTTTAATTAATATTCTCACATTCAAATTATTATAGTATTTTATCCTTCTATTACATTCAAAATTTGTTTTTCTAAATCTTTTATCTTTTCATTTATTCTAAATATATCTTCATCTTTTAGTTCTTTATCTGCTAAATCATCTGTTACAGCTGTTTCCATGTCTTTCATTTCATCTTTTAATTTGTCTAATCTTAATCTTACTTCTGATCTTAAACCAAATGGTATTTTTGTTTCTCGTTTAGTTCTAAGCTCTGCTACATCTTTAAGCTCATATACATCTCCAAAATCTGCAATTGTTACATTCAAGTTCGTATCTTCTTTTATTTTTTCTTCCAAAACTTTTTCAGAGTCTTCTTCTCCATGTACTAAAAATATTTGTTTTGGTTTTTTTCTAAATGAATATATAAAATTCATTAAACCTTCTTGATCTGCATGACCTGAATAGCCTTCTATATATTCAACTCTTGCATTTACTGCTATTTCTTCACCAAATATCTTAACTTTTTTTGCTCCATTTACTATATTATATCCTAATGTTCCTGGTGCTTGGTAACCTACAAATAATATTGTACTTTTTGGATTCCAAAGATTATGTTTTAAATGATGTTTTATTCTTCCCACTTCACACATTCCACTTGCAGAAATTATTATACTTGGCGTGTTATCTTCATTTAATGCTCTTGATTCTTCTGTTGTCATTGTAAATTTTAGTCCTGGAAATTCAAGTGGATTTTCACCTTTTGATATTTCTTTTTGTGTGTCTTCATCAAACAAATCCATATTTTCTTTAAAAACTTCTGTTGCTGATATTGCTAAAGGACTGTCTACATATACTGGTACTTTCATTAAAGTTTTATATTTTCTTTTAAATTCTTCATCTTTTCTTATATCTTTTAGTTTATCTATTTCATATAGTATTTCTTGTGTTCTTCCTACAGCAAAAGATGGTATTACAACTGTTCCACCATTATCTAATGTTTCTGATACTATATCTAAAAATATTTCTGCCTTATTATCATTTCTCATATGCAATCTACTACCATATGTTGATTCCATGACTAAGTAATCTGTATCTTGTATCATTGTTGGCTCATTTAAAAGTGGAATATCATTATTTCCTAAATCTCCTGTAAATACTGTTTTTATTTGCTTTCCATCTTCTTCTACCCATAGTTCTATAATACTTGAGCCAAGCATATGTCCTGCATCATTAAATCTTGCATGTATTTTATTTGTAATATCTATAATCTCATCATATTTTACAGGCTCAAAAATTTCTAGACACTTTAAAGCATCTTCTGCAGTATATAGAGGCTCTCTTGGTTTTTCTCCTTTTCTTATTCTTTTTTTATTTTTCCATTCACTTTCTTGTTCTTGGATATGCCCACTATCTGGCAACATTAGTGTACATAAATCACATGTTGCTTTGTGTGCATATATTTTATTTCGATATCCTTCTTTATATAACTTTGGTATTCTTCCAGAATGGTCTATATGTGCATGTGTTAGTAAAACAAAGTCTATTTCTTTTGGGTCAAAGTCAAAATCTTTAAAATTTTCTTCTTCTAATTCTGCTTTTCCTTGCCACATTCCACAATCCACCAAAAATTTTTTACCCGCCGCTTCTATTAAATAATTTGAGCCTGTAACAGTTCTTGTTGCTCCTAAAAATGTAATTTTCATATAATTCCACCTTCTCTTACAATTTTATTTCCGATTTACTATAAACCGATTTTGTTATTTTAATTAGCACTTTAGTTCATATTCCAATTTTAAATATTCGCGTCCCTTAAATAATTTGATTTCTTATTTTATTCAAATAATTTAATTTTTTTATTAACTTTTAATCCTAGAGATTTTTTCGTCTCTTTTGGGCTTATTTTTAATCTTAGTTTTTCTTCAAACATTTTTTCATCAAATAATTGAATAAAATAATTATCTTTTTCTTTTGTAACTTTCATTTGTAAATCTTCTAGTTTTATTATTTTAGAGTAAAAAATGTTTTTTTCAATTTCATAATCTATATCTTCGTTTTTAGAATACTCGTTTATTACTTTCATACTTTTTGCTTTATTTAGCAACTCTTTAGTTACTTTTTCTCTAGCTTTTTCTATTTCTTTTAAGTCTCCTATTTTTAAATCTTGCTCAAATGGTAATAAATTATAATACCTATAATGATACATAAGCTTTATTATTTGTGCTTTTGTTTCTGCTTTTTCTATTTGTTTTTCTATCGCCTTCAAAAATAATTTTTGAAACTCTATTATTTCTTCATCTATTTTTTGCTCTATTGTTTCTTCTGGTTTATCTACATATTCTAGAATTTTTTCTTTTTTTTCTAGTTCTTTTTTTATTTCTACAAAATTTTGTGGTATTAAAGCTTTATTTAATTCTTCCATTTTTCCAAATAGCTTTTCTCTTTCTCTTATCATTATATCTGTCAAAATTCTAATACTAAAAATCTTCTCTTCTAATTTAAGATTTTCATTTCTTTTTATATATTCTTGTTCTAATAATTGTTTATTATTTATTATTGTATCTTTTTCTTTTATAAGTCTTGTTAATTTTATTTTTTCATTTGTAATATTTTGTATAAATTCTTCTTTATTATCCATTAATTTTAGCTTATTATTTACTTCTTCTTTTTGATTCATTAACCTCTGTTTTAAGTCTTGATTAAATCTAATATCTAATAATACTGATATTTTTGAAAATATTTTGGTTAAATTTGTAGCAAAAGTTTTTCCATAATTTTCTTCTAATATGTTATTAAATTTTTCAAAATAATCAAGCATATATTCAGAATTTGTTATCCATTTATTCAAAAATTCATGTCCTAATAAAATCCTTAAATTTTGAAATATCAAATTATGTTTTATACTTTCTATTTCTTTTGGAATACTTGTCCAAGAATAACCATTAAAATCCCTTAAAGGCTCTACCATATTAATACTACTGCCTACATTTATTAAATCTGATATTGTTTCATCTATAATTTCATATTTTTCATTAAGTATTTTGTCTTTTTTAGATATTTTACTTATAGCATACAATACTTTTCTTTCTATTGGAAAACAATATATTTCTTTTTTTTCTTTATCAATTAGAAATGTTTTTCCTTGCATCATTTTACTTTCTTCTGATGTCATATTTATTATTTTTAACTTATTTATCTTACTTTTTATGATTTCTATATAATTTTTTATATATTCTTCTTTTTTTTCTACATCCTGTTTTACTGTTTCTACATCTTTATATGCTGCTTCTATTTTATATAATATACTAAGTAAAATACTTTTTGCATTTTCTTCAAATTCTTTTTCTTCTAATATTGTTTCAAGCTCATTATTGTAATCTTTTTTTACTATTTTGTCTAAAAGATTTTCCTTATTTTTTAGCATAGTAAAAATTCCTTTCTTTTAACTTTAGTTTTATGTTTTCTTTTTTGCTTTTGTTTTTTATTTTGAAATTTTGCACTTATTTAAGCTTTTTATAGTTTATGCATCTTGCTTCTCTGGTGCTTGCATTTTTAGTTCTTCCCATCTTTCTTTTGTCATTAATACTTCTCTTGGTTTACTTCCTTGGTATCCTGATATAATTCCTCTTTCTTCCATTTGATCTATTATTCTTCCTGCTCTTGCATAGCCTACTTTAAATCTTCTTTGTATAAATGATGTTGAAGCTTGACCTGTTTCTACTACTGTTTCTATTGCCTCATTTAAAAATGGATCTGTATCATCATCTTCTGCCTGTTCTTGAGCCAATTCTTTTTCTGTTTTATTATTATTTTCTATACTTTCTAATATATCTTCACTATAATTTGCTGTTCCATTTTGTTTTATAAAGTCTACTATTTTTTCTACTTCATCATCTGATACAAATGCTCCTTGTACTCTTACTGGTTTTGGCGCACCTGTTGGGAAATATAGCATATCACCTTTTCCTAGCAATTTTTCTGCTCCTACTGTATCTAGTATTGTTCTTGAATCTATTTGTGAAGATACAGAAAATGCAATTCTAGATGGTATATTTGCTTTAATTAATCCTGTTATTACATCAACAGATGGTCTTTGTGTTGCAATTACTAAATGCATTCCAGCTGCTCTTGCTTTTTGTGCTAATCTACATATAGCTTCTTCTACATCTTTTGCTGCTACCATCATTAAATCTGCAAGCTCGTCTACTATTATCACAATTTGTGGAAGAATTCCTATTCCACCTTCTTTTTCTACTGCTTTATTATATCCTTTTAAATCTCTTACACCTTTAGTTGCAAATTTATTATATCTATCATCCATTTCTTGTACAGCCCAAGCTAAGGCACCTGCTGCCTTTTTAGGGTCTGTTACTACTGGAATTAATAAATGTGGAATTCCATTATATACTGAAAGTTCTACGACTTTTGGGTCTACCATTACAAGTTTTACTTCACTTGGTTTTGCTTTATATATTATGCTTGTTATTATTGTATTTATGCAAACACTCTTTCCTGAGCCTGTTGCACCTGCAATTAATACATGTGGCATTTTTGCAATATCTGCAAGTTCAATATTTCCTGCTACATCTTTTCCAAGTGCTACTGTTAATTTTGATTTATTTTCTTTAAATTCATCACTTTCTAATACTTCCCTTAAGTGTACTGATTCTTTTTCCTTGTTTGGTACTTCAATTCCTACTGCCTGCTTTCCTGGTATTGGTGCTTCAATTCTTATTGTTTCTGCAGCTAAATTTAATGCTATATCATCTGCTAAATTAGCAATTTTACTAACTCTTACACCTTCTGCTGGTTTTAACTCATATCTTGTTATTGCAGGACCTACAGAAACATTTTCTACTTTTGCAGATACTCCAAAACTATACAATGTTTTTTGAAGTTTTGTTGCTGTATCTGTTAAAGCTTTTGCTCCACCTTTTATTGTTTTTTTAGTAGCTTTACTTAATAACTCTAATGGTGGATACTCATAATTTTCATCTTCTACCATCATTGCATGTTCTAATTGTAAAACTTGCTTTGTTTTTTCTTCCTTTTTTTCTTCTTCTATTTTAAACAAATTATTTTCTATTACATCTGGCTCTATTTTTTCTGGTTTCTTTGTATTTTTAGTAAGTGGCTCTAAATCATCATTTGAATGGTCATATTTTTTAAGTTTTTTAGGATTTTGTTCATCTACAAAACTTCCACCAAAATTAATCTGTATTTGATCTGCAATTTCTCCTGGGTCATTTATTGGCATATTTAATACCCTTTTTCTTTCTATTTCTTTTTCTTGCTCTTTTTGTTTTAATCTTTCATCTCTTTTCTTTTCTCTAAGTTCCTGTCTTGCTTGCCACATCTCTTCTCTATCAATTTTTCTTTGCTCTTGTCTTTCTTCTTTCTTTTCTTTAGACTTTTCCATAAAATCATTTATTATTTCAGATGTATTTATTCCGAACATAAATACTAGCAAAACAACTGCTATTCCTATTGACAAAATAATTGCTCCTACTGTACCTAAAAGATTTACAAGTGGAACTGCAAGCATAACCCCCATTGCTCCACCACCAGAACCTGATGCCCCTATTGTATATGCATCTTTCATAACCTCTGTTAACTCTTTATTTGTAGTTAATTCCCCTGCTGATATTTGTATTGCTGACATTAAAACTGTTATACTAATTAAAAATATTGAATATTGAATTATTTTTGAATATAAATCACTTCTATCTTCACACGCCATTTTTATTGCTATTGCAAATATTCCTACTGGTAAAACATAACGGATTATTCCCATTATACCTCCGTAGGATTTCACTTAATTTAATTCCTATTACACCTGATTTTGTATATATCAGTACAGCAAGAAGAATGCTAATTACTATTAGTATTACTATTGCTAAATCTATTTTAGAAGCTGTTTTTTTGCTTCTATTATATGTTTTTTTAGTTTGCTTATTTCCTTTTTTATATGTCCTTTTTCTTGCCAATTTAAAGTTCCCTTCCTTCTATTTTACTTTTGTTTTTCATTTTTTTCATATCTATTCTATATTATTTTAAAATAAAAATCTATACTTTTTTTATATTTTTTTGCATTTTTGTCCTTTTGGATGTCCTTTTGGGGACAGGTACATTTTGGACATTTTGAACTTAGGTGTTTCTCTTATCTTTTAGGGTAGGCATGTTTTGAACATTTTGCCCAGAACTTAAGGGAAATATTGGTGATTGCATCAGTACAAAATGTCCAAAATGTACCTGTCCCCAAAAGGACAAAAATACAAAAAATGCCACATCATTATGCTTTTATTGTAGCACTTTTGTGTAGCATTCTATTTTATTTTATTTTGTTATTTATCTAACAAACATTCTATTCCTGGTAATTTTTTTCCTTCTAAAAATTCAAGTGATGCTCCTCCACCTGTTGATATATGTGTCATTTTATCTTCTAAGCCTGCTTTTTTTACTGCTGCTGCTGAGTCTCCTCCTCCTATTATTGTTGTTGCATCTAGCTCAGATAGTACTTTTGCAATTGAGTTTGTTCCTACTGCAAATTGTGGGAATTCGAATAGTCCTACTGGTCCATTCCATACTACTGTTTTTGCTTTTTGCAATTCTTCTGAGAATTGTTTTATTGTTTCTGGTCCTATATCAAAACCTTCCCATCCTTCTGGAATTTCTGTCCATTTTACTATTTTACTTTCTGTATCAGCTTTATATTCTTTTCCTACATTTGTATCAACTGGAAGCATTAGTTTTACATTTTTTTGTTTTGCTTTTTCCATTAGATTTTTTGCTAAATCTAGTTTATCTAGTTCACATATAGAATTTCCAACTTCATATCCTTGTGCTTTGAAAAATGTGTATGCCATTCCTCCTCCTATCATTAATGTGTCTACTTTTTCTAATAGGCTGTCTATTACTCCTATTTTGTCTGATACTTTTGCTCCTCCAAGAATTGCCATAAATGGTCTTTCTGGGTCATTTATTGCATTTCCTAAGAATTTTAGTTCTTTTTCTATTAAAAATCCTGATACTGCTGGTAAATATGATGCTATTCCTGTTGTTGAACTATGTGCTCTATGTGCTGTTCCAAATGCATCATTTACATATATTTCTGCCATTGATGCTAATTTTTTTGAAAATTCTGGTTCATTTTCTGTTTCTTCTTTATGGAATCTTACATTTTCTAATAGTAATATTTCTCCTTCTTTTAGTTCTGATGCTTTTTTAGTAGCATCTTCTCCTATTACATCTTCTGCCATTATTACTTCTTTGTCAAGTAATTTTGATAGTTCTTTTGCAACTGGAGCTAATGAATATTCTTTTTTAAATTCACCTTTTGGTCTTCCTAGATGTGATGCAAGGATTATTTTGCAGTTTTGGTCTAGTAAGTATTTAATTGTTGGCAAAGCTGCAACTATTCTTGTGTTGTCTGTAATGTTTTGGTTTTCGTCCATTGGTACATTAAAGTCACATCTTACAAATACTTTTTTTCCTTTTAAATCAATGTCTTTAATTGTTTTTTTGTTCATTTTTATTCCCCCTAATTAAGATTTATTAATAGTATTGCCTATTTTTTTATTTATGATAACATTTTATATCAAAAAAAGTACTTATTCAAGTACTTTTTTTAATATTTTTGCCTTCTATGGAACATCATCAAAGTTCATAATTTTTAAATAAGAAAACATAATTAATTAGAACGCCATTCAACTATTCTATTTCCTCTAATTGCTCCCCAAGGTGAGCCGGATATGCTATCTTTAGGTTTATCTATGTGTATTTTTGTTAAATTATCAGCATTGCTAAAAGCCGCGCCTGATATTTTTTCTACTGTAGAAGGTATTGTAATTTCAGTTAAACTATTACAATAGTTGAATGAATAACTAATTTCAGTTAAACCTTCTGGAAGAATAATACTAGTCATTTGATCTTGACAATGAAATGCATAATGTCCAATTACTTTAACAGTATTTGCTAAATTAAATGTGCCTTGAATCTGGTAGATAACTGAAATTAAAGTTGTTTTATCTTTATTATATAAAATATCTCCATTTTCAGTAGTTTCTACAGAGTAATTGTTATTTTCATTATCAACAATTAAATGAACATTATGAATATTATAAGCAAATAATGGGTCGATTGAGTTTATATTTTTACCTAAATATAGTGTTTCTAATTTTTTACATCGAGAAAACGCTTGTTCTCCAATACTTAAAATTGTTTCTGGAAGAGTGACACTTGTTATATTGGGTGCACACATAAATGAATATTCTCCAATATTTTCAACATTTTGGTTTAATATTACAGTATCATTTTTAGTAAAAGCTAATAGTAATTTCTTTTTGTCATAAGAATATAAACATTCATTTTCTACATAAAAATTTGCATTATTCTGATCTACTACTATATTTTCAATTGCCAAAGGTATTAAAGATATATTAATACTTTCAAGACTTTTGGGAATATTTAAAATTTTAATATTTGAATAAGAAGACAATGAATAATTCCAACTTTTTATTCCATCAGGTATTGAAAAAGTATTTACATTTTTAAGTGCCTTATTAGCTATAAATAATATTTCTTCTTTATTACTTGTCATTAGAATGTTATCTTCATATATAAAATTCATATTTTTACTTGTATCAATATTATCAAGATTAGGACAGTTTGAAAAAGCAGTGCCATCTATTTTAGTTAAAAGGCTTGGCAAGCTTATCTCTGTTAAACTAGTACAACGGTTAAAAGCGGACGAATATATTGTAGTTAAATTTTCAGGCAATTTTACATATGATAAGTTGGAACAACCGGCAAAATGCATAGGTTGATATCTGTGTGAGATTATCTGGAAGTTCTACTTTTTGTAAAGAAGTACAGTAATAAAAGCATAGATCTCCTATAGAAGTTAAAGTATCTGGAAAATCTACATTTTTTAGTTCTCTACAATCCATAAAAGCACATTTTCCTATAATAGTAATACCATCTTCCATTATTACATTTTCCAAATCCTTATTATTCCTAAAAGCATTTGATGAAATTTCTTTTACTGTCCCAGGGATTATAATAGTTTTTAAACCTTCTAAATCTGCAAATGCTCCTTCTCCTATTACTTCAACTGTTTCTGGCAATGTCAAAGTTCCAGAACTATCCATTAATGCAAGGTTTGTATTTGAAGATAATAATACTCCATCTACTATTTCATAAGGATTTACTTTTATTCCTAGACTTTTAGCAACTTCAATTTCAGACATATTTTGTGAATTTAACAATAATTCTCCTTTTATTATTTCCAATTTTTTATCATATCTAGTTCCTTTTAAGGTTGGCAAAACATCATATATGTTTCCCCCATCTTCTTCTTTAGTATTATAGCTTAGGCTATTTTGGCCAGCAAATAAGCTGTCATCTATAAAATCTGTATTTTCTAATAATTCATTTGCTTTAAACAATTCTAATTCCTCAACACAAGCAGAGAGTTCTGTGGATATCTTTGCCTTTTGTGCATTTGTAATTATTCCGGTTATTTCCTGTTAATGCACTAATCGTAACTCCTGCTAATATTAGTAATGTTATTATTGTTATTACAAGTGCTATTAATGTTATTCCTTCTTGTTTTTTCTTTTGATTCTCTTCTTTCTTTACCATTTGTTTTAACCTCCAAATTTTAAACTTTTTTTAGTTTTTTTCTTTCTCATAATTAAAATATCATATACATAAATTTTTTTACCTAATTTTTAATCGCTTTTATAATTAAGTATAAAAATTAATTAAAAAATAATTATCCTCAAAATCAATTATAAATAAAGGATTTTCAAATCTATAGATTAGTGTTTATAGTACTATTAAGTCATAATATTTATTCTGCATATATTGACTTTTTTTATCTAAAATGCTATATAAAGAATAGAATTTAAAATATCATTAATTTTTATACTTAATTAACTTTTTTCTATATTATTACTAAATATCTCATTACTTATAATTCAAATACTATTTTATTCTCCTATATAATAATAACAATTCAAATCTTAAACCTTAATCTATCACATTTAAAATTAAATTTTTTGCATGCAAAAAAACTATAAAGATACTTAAATTTTAAGTTCTTTATAGTTTTATATTAACACTATTTTTTTATTTATATTAATATTATTCTGCTGGATAAACACTAACTTGTTTTTTATCTTTACCTTTTCTTTCAAATTTAACTTTTCCGTCTATTAATGCATATAGTGTGTCATCACTACCTTTTCCTACATTTGTTCCAGGATGCACTTTTGTTCCTCTTTGTCTTATTAAAATGTTTCCAGCTAATACAAATTGTCCGTCAGCTCTTTTTACTCCAAGACGTTTTGATTCACTCTCTCTACCGTTATGGCTGCTACCTTGACCTTTCTTATGAGCCATTTAATCTCACTCCTTTCTACTCGCTGTTTTTATTTTCATTATGTAATTTTTTATTTTTATTTTTTTAATTTCTATGCTTCTACTTTTTCTGTTTTTTCTGCTTTTTTAGTAGCTGTTTTTATTGCTGTAATTTCTACTTTTGTATATGGTTGTCTGTGTCCTTGTTTTCTTCTATAGTTCTTTTTAGCTTTCATTTTGAAAACAATGATTTTTTTACCTTTACCGTGTGAAACTACTTTTCCTTCTACTTTTACACCTTTAACATAAGGATTTCCAACTTGTACTTTTCCTTCATCTGATACTAATATAACATTATCAAATGTTACTTTTTTACCTTCTTCTGCATTTATTTTTTCGAAAAATACTACATCTCCTTCTGCTACTTTGTATTGTTTTCCACAGCTTTCAATTATTGCGTACATCTAAAATGCACCTCCTTATTTGTATACTCGCTAATCCTTAAAAAAGGTAACTAATTAAAATTAGTATTTTGGTACCTTGACTAAGCGGATTACAGTTATTTATTTTAACATGTTTGGTATGTTTTGTCAATATTTTTAAAATACATTTTTGAACAAATTTACGATTCATAGCCTAAAATCAACCCTCATCAAGATGTAATTTTAGGCTATGAATCGTAACTCAAAACAAATCCTCCAATTTATACACTTTTTCAAGCTTTTCATCAAAATACACTTTAGCAATCAATTTAAATTCCTCTAAAGATTCATTTTTAAGATTAAAAGAAAACAATTTTTTTGAAGGTGCTGTTACTACATATTTTATAGCATTTGCTGTACTTTGAGAGATATTAATTGCAGATTTATCAATTCTACTACAAGCCTCACATTTTAAGCCATTATCCCTTATACTAAAAAAATGCAAATCTTCTTTTTGCTTGCAATTTACACATTCCATTATTCTTGGTGTAAAACCCAATAAACACAATAATTTTAATTTAAAAATACTTATTGTCAAATCCATATCTTTATCTGTTTCAGATATTGTATAAAGTGTATTTAAATATAATTGTAAAATTTTATAACAATTTTCATTTTCATCTGTTACATCTTGTACTATTTTGTTTACATGTATAGCATATTTTAGTTTATCTAAATCTGTTCTTAAATTATAAAACATTTCTATTGTTTCTGATGAATTTATATGGTATGTACTTGTCCCTTTATACACTATGTAGTCTGCAAAACAAAAAAGTTGTGTGCCAGCAAGAAGCAGACTTTTAGGTCTTCTTGCTCCTTTTGCAGCACACGAAATTTTACCTAAATTTGGTGTTAATATTGTTACCATTTTATCATAGTCACCCATATTGCTCTCTGATAGTACAATTCCTTTTACTTTTATTGTCGCCATATTTGACCCTTTCTATTTTTGTTATTTTATATCTAACTTATGCTGTTATTTTTATATTAATCTATATTACTATTATTTGTACCTATTTCATCATTATTATCTTCTATTTTTTCTACACTCATATTTGTAATTTTTTGTATATCTTGTATTTCTTTTATATTATTTTCAATATTTTGTATTTGTTTAAATTCCATAAAAGTATTTATATCACCAGTATTTTTAAAAGCATCCCAAGCAATTTTTTTAATCATAAAAATTCATCTCCTATTTTAAAGTTTTACCTTTAATATTATCTTTTGCATTTAAAATATTTTTATTCATTTTTATAAAATTTCATATTATTTTTATTCGCAATAATTTTTTTATTATATTTAAAATCTTATTTCAATTTAAATTTATCAACAATATTTTTATTATCAATCCAATCTTCTTTTACTTTTACCCAAGTTTTTAAATTTACTTTTATTCCAAAATTTCTTTCCATATCAATTCTTGCCATTTTACCAATTCTTTTTAACATTTCTCCATTTTTTCCAATTATAATTCCTTTATGTGATTCTCTTAAACAATATATTGTTGCTTCTATATCATAAATATCTTCATTATTTTTATTTTTTCTCAAATTCATTTTTTCAATTTCAATAAATATACCATGAGGTACTTCATCTTGCAATAATTTTAGTGCTTTTTCTCTAATTATCTCTGCTGCCAGTTCTCGCACCGTTTGGTCTGTATATTCATCTATATCATAATATGCAGGACCAGGTTTTAAGTTCTTTTCTATTTCATCTAAAATTATTTCTTTATATTTACTTTGCAAAGCAGAAATTGGTACTACAGCTTCAAAATCATATTCTTTTCTATACATTTCTATTAAATTTAATAAGCTTTCTCTTTTTACTAAATCTATTTTATTAATTATTAGAATTGTCTTTTTATTTGCTTCTTTTATTTTTTCTAATATTAATCTATCTCCTTTTCCTATTTCTTTACTTGTAGCTTCAATTAAAAATAATATAACATCAGCATCTGCCATAACTGTAAAAGAAGTTTCACACATTATTTCATTAAGTTTATGCTTTGGTTTATGTATTCCTGGGGTATCTATAAATATAATTTGGGAATTATCTCTATTTACAATCCCTTTAATTGCAGTTCTAGTTGTTTGAACTTTATTTGCAATCGCAGCTACTTTTTCGCCTACAAGTAAATTAATTAATGTTGATTTTCCTACATTTGTTCTTCCTATTATTGTTACAAATCCTGATTTAAATTCTTTCATATACACCTCACTAAAAATAATAATATCTATATTATACACTTTTTTATTGCTAAATTTGTAGAATTTATGAAATTTTATCAAATTTTATTTTGCTTTTATCTTACATCTAATTTATGTTTTATCTCATTTTTTTATTTTATTCCTATTCTTATGATTAAAAAATAAGAGCTATAAACTACTAATGTAGAATACAAGCCCTATTTTACAAAATAGTAATTTTATATTTTAATTATAATCTTACATCATAACCTGTCCCAAATTAACCATTTTTGGTTTATTGGGACCTGTCCCAAATTAACCATTTTTGGTTTATTGGGACCTGTCCCAGATTAACCATTTTTGGTCAGTCGGGACCTGTCCCAGATTAACCATTTTTATGCATATGCTTGACGTTTTCTGAAGTTTAGTAAGTTTGTTATTTCGTTTTCGCCTTTGATTGCTTTTTTTGTTTTCTTTGCTCTTTCTTGTTCTAGTTGTCTCTTTTGTTTTTCTGCCATTGATTGACATATTGCTTTTTGGTATGCAAAGTGTGTGTCTTGTGCTATTTTATTCCAGTTGTATTCGTTTCTTACTTTGTTTTTTGCTTTTTTTGTTATTTCTGCACATAATTTGTGATCATATAGTAGCTCTAGTATTGAGTCTGCTATTGAGTTTGGATTTCCTGCATAACTTTTCATTCCGTTTTCTTTGTGCTGTACTATTTCGTTTAGTCCTCCTACATCTGATACTACTATTGGATTTTCTGATAGCATTGCTTCTAGTGCTACTATTCCAAATGGCTCATATGTACTTGGAAAGACTGCTACATCTGCTGCTTTGTACATTCTTTGTACATCTTTTCCGTACATGTAACCTGCAAAATATACTTTTTGTGATATTCCAAGTGCTTGGACTTGTGCTTTTAATTCGTCTATCATTCCGCCTTTTCCACATATTATTAGTTTTGAGTCATGATATCCATTTAATATTTTTGGCATTGCTGCAATTAAATGTTGTACTCCTTTTTCATATACTAGCCTTCCCATAAATAATATGATTTTTTCATTGTCCATTGCATATTTTCTTCTAAAGTTATAGTCTCTTTCTATTCCACTAAATAAATTTAGGTTTACTCCGTTTGGCACTACATTTATTTTTTCATATGGCAAACCAAATAGTCTTTGTAGTTCATTTTTCATATAATTACTGTTTACTATTACTTCTGATGATTCATATGTTAACATCCATTCTGTATCATTTATGTATCTTTGTGTTTCATCATGTATTCCACTATTTCTTCCTGATTCTGTTGCATGTATTGTTGCTACTATTGGAATATTGTATGAATTTTTTAGTGTTTTTGCAGCATATGCAACAAGCCAGTCATGTGCATGTATTACATCAAATTTTCCTTCTTTTTCCATTATTTCATTTGCTTTTGCTATTAAATTAAAGTTTAATTGCATTATCCAGTCTATAAAATTGTTTGGGTTTATCATGTAGTTATCTACACGATATACTTTTACTCCTTTGTCATCTTCAAAATATGGTGCATCTCCATCTTTATAAGTTACCACTGTTACATCATGACCATCTTTTATTAGTGTTTTTGATAAATCATATACTACTCTTGCTATTCCTCCTACTACTCTTGGTGGGTATTCCCAAGTTAACATCAATATTTTCATTGACATTCTCTTCCTTTCTTGTTTCATTTTCTTTTGTTCTTCTCTTCACGCTTTTAAACTATTTTATACAATTTTTTTATAAATGTAAATGGTTTTTTGAATTTTTTTGTAATATTTTGTTATAAATTCAATAGTTCGTCTATAGCCTTTTTATATTGTTCTTCATTCGGTGCTTTTCCATGCCAACTAGCTTGATTTTCCATAAAAGACACTCCTTTGCCTTTTATTGTTTTTGCTATTATACAAGTTGGTTTTCCCTTTATGTTCTTGGCAACTTCAAATGCTTTTTTTATTTCTTCAATATCATGTCCATCTATTTTTATTATTTCAAACCCAAAACTTCTGAATTTTTCGTCTATTGGATATGAGCTCATTACTTCTTCAATTGTTCCATCTATTTGCAAATTATTATTATCTACTATTACACATAAATTATCCAATTTATATTTATTTGATGCCATACAAGCTTCCCAAATTTGCCCTTCTTCTATTTCTCCATCTCCTAAAATACAATATACCCTATAATTTTTCTTATCTAATTTTCCAGCAATTGCCATTCCATTAGCACAAGATAACCCTTGGCCTAAAGAACCTGTTGACATATCAACACCTGGTACTTTTTTTAAGTCTGGATGTCCTTGAAGCATACTATTTATATTTCTAAAAGTTTTAAGTTCTTCTTCTTCAAAAAATCCTTTTAAGGCAAGTGCTGAATACAATGCTGGTGCAGCATGGCCTTTTGATAATACTAGCCTATCACGATCTTTATCATCCGGATTTTTAGGATTTACATTCATTTCATCAAAATATAATACTGCCAGGATATCTGCAATAGAAAGTGAGCCCCCTGGATGTCCAGAATTATTACTATAAATTGCCTCTATAATTCCTAGTCTAATTTTTTTTGCTTTTTCTTTTAATTCTTGGATACTTATATTTTCTTTTTGCATAATTTCTCTCCTTTTTAAATTAATTTTATTATTTATCTTCCGCCCATTCCGGCCTCCGCCGCCTCCACCGGCCTCCGCCACTAGAAAAGCCACCGCCTCCACCATAACCACTAGAACGATTATGTATTGATATTTGTCTTATAGATGTGCTATATGCTGTTTTTACACTTGAGCCTATATATGAAATTGGAGTATAAATTGCTTCATTTTCCGGATTTATTACAAAATGCATAACAGGATATTTTTGAATTATATCTTCTTTTTCCCACTCTTCTTTTATAAATACTTGAGGATATTTTGCCTTTAATTCTTCAATTACTTTGTCTGAAATGCCAAAAGCAGTTGCGTATACTAAATATTTTTCCCACAATACTAGGTCTAAAACTCCTTTTTCCTCTATTAATGAATAATCTAGCATATATCTTGCTAATGCCTTCCATTTTTCTTTTTCATCTGCACCTTCTTGAGTTAAAACTGCAATTTTTTTACTCATACCTTTCCTAGATTGTAAACTCCATTTAATACAATTTAAAATTGCTAATGGTAACATTATAATTAAAATTCCCAATAAATTATTTTGCATACCTACACCAATATTGTTAGCTAATGCTGAATTAATAGGTGGTATATATGTTACAAGTAAAAAAATGATAAAAAATTCATATACTTTTATTGTATAAGAAATATTTGATAATTTATTTTCTAATGTTGCATACAAACTTTCTTGTTTTTTATCTATTAACTTCAAATTATACAAACTATTTCTTGCTGAATTAACTAATTTATTTATGCTATCACTATACTCCTGATAATGTCTTTTAGCAAATTTATTTAAATCCTTTATCTCAAACCTTTCTTTTCCTTCTCCAGCATGTTTTAATAAAAAGAACACTTCTAATTCATCTGGTTTCAAATTTTCTGGTTTTTCTACAAGAATTTTTACATATATTTTATCTTTTTCAGAACTTAGAGCAATAATCTTTTTCAAAACCAAATCTAATATTGTAGATGAAATCATTTCAGCTTGTACCTTTTTATTGTCTAATGTTCTTTTATTAAAATTGTATAAATAAACAGCCTCATTTGGAGTTGAATCTTTTTCTCTTGGTATATCTCTATAATATTTAATTTCCTTTAATGTTACTCCACTATTTTCTTTTATATCTACTTTTATATATCTTATTATCTTGATTACAAGTTTTATTATAAAAAAAATATATATTATAAAAAATACTATTATAAAAATCTTAGGACCTTGTGCATTTAAGTTTGTTTGGTTGGCCCAATTAGTTTCTTCATTAATTATTGAATTTAACTTATTATAGTCATTAGTTTTATTTTCAATAACATTAAACATTTTATCTAGAGTTACAATTCTTAATTCCAGCATAGCTTTTGGTTGTAAATTCTTTATTTCGAATTTTACTGTATTAGTATTTACCTTTTCTATATTACCATTTATTTGCCCATGTCCCCATACTCTTAAATTATCCATATTTTGTACATTTGATGGCAAAGTAATAGTTCCTGTAACCTTTCTTACAGGTATGGCATTTTTTCCTTCTTCTAATAACTGCCAATACCATTCTTGACAATCATTATAACTATTTATTACATTATTAACTTCATATGTTATTTGATATCTTTTATTCCCAGAACTTTCTTCCATTCCAGTTCCCCAAGCAATTTCAAAAACATCACTTTCTATATTTAGCGCATAAAAACAATCTCTTGTAACATGATACATTTCTTCATAAATTTGCGTTAAGTTTTTTCCTGTATCTAAATCTATAACACTTACATTCGTTATATCAGTATAACTATCCTTTATTGTAATATTTCTAAAAATAGTATTAGTCCTATTTATATATATATCCCAGGTTTCTGTTACCCTCATTTTGCCATCTTCTAATAATTCTATATCATAGTTTAAATGATTCATATATTGAGATTTCGAATATGCCTTTAGAAAAAATACATTTATAACAAAAATTATCAATAGAATAATTATCAAACTTTTTAATTGTTGTTTTAAAAATTTCATTATATCCCCCTTTTTAATTATTATTAATATTTATTTTCAACATCAATTTTAACATAAGAAAAAAATTTTTGGTACAATTTTTATAAAAAAATTTTTTTACTCTAATTTTAAATAGTTATGATTCATAGCCTAAAATAAGTCCTTGATTTTTTACAAAAAATCTGATATTATATTTACACTATAATACCAATCGGTAGTAATTTGGAAGGAGAAGATATTATGTTTGATCTTCAAATCAATTTGAATGGCACTGCAATGTTCTATCAAAATAATAATCCAAAACTATGTGCCAATCGGAAACTTATAAACAATGCAGCCAAACAATTTGGAGGAACATTAGACGAAGATAAAAATCTAATAAACTTCACAAGTGAAGAAAGTTTACTTGAGTTTTGGTCAAGTTTTATTGACCTTGTTTAAAACTAAATGCAGTTGAATTTTTTTAGTTCAACTGCATTTATCTTTTTTAAACAAATAAAATTTTATAATTTTAAACTTTAAATATTATTTAAATCCTAATTCTCAAAAAATTTAGCAAATTCTTTTTCATTTACTTTTTCTTGTCTTAATAAAGTTTGTGCTATTAAATCTAGCTTGTCTCTATGTTCAATTAAAAGTTTTTGAGCATTTGCATATGCCTCATCTATTAACATTTTTACTTCTTGTCCAATTTTGTCTCCTATATTTTCGCCAAACATTTGAATTTCATATGGCTCTTTTCCTTGAAAATCAATTGGACCTAAAGTATCACTCATACCATATTT
Source organism: uncultured Clostridium sp. (assembly GCA_930989765.1). Lineage (GTDB taxonomy): Bacteria > Bacillota > Clostridia > TANB77 > CAG-508 > CAG-269. The sequence goes on from CAKNNA010000009.1 coordinate 22,906, forward strand.
TGTAACCATTTCTCTTGCAATTTTTGTTGCAACTTCAATATCATTACTTGCTCCTGTTGATATATCATCCAAAACTAATTTTTCTGCTGCTCTTCCACCTAATAGTGCAATTAGTTTTTCCTTCATTTCTGTTTTTGATATATAATATTTATCTTCATCTGTTTTATACATTGTATAGCCACCTGCAACTCCTCTTGGAATTATAGATACTTCTTTTACATTTGCTTGTGTTGGTAAATATCTACTTACAACCGCATGACCTGCTTCATGGTATGCTGTTAATTTTTTATCTTTATCTGATATTATTCTTTCTTTCTTTTCTAAACCAACTGTTACTTTTTTAACAGCTTCTTCTATATCATCATTTTCTATTTCTTCATGTTCATTCTTAGTTGCAATAATTGCAGCTTCATTTAAAATATTTGCAAGTTCTGCACCAGTAAAACCTGCTGTATCTTCTGCAATACTTTCTAAGTTAACTTCTTCTGATAATCTTTTTTCTTTGCTATGAATTTTTAAAATTTCAAGTCTTCCTCTTAAATCAGGAGTAGGTATTGTTATTTGCCTATCAAATCTACCTGGTCTTAATAATGCTTTGTCAAGCATTTCTGGTCTATTTGTAGCTGCTATTACAATTATAGTTTCTTCTGATTCAAAACCATCCATTTCTACTAATAATTGATTTAAAGTTTGATTATTTTCAGACTCTGCTCCACCATTTGAGTTTCTTCTTGAGCCAATTGCATCAATTTCATCTATGAATATAATACAAGGTGCTAATTTTCTTGCTTTTTCAAATAATTTTCTAACACGAGATGCTCCAAGACCAGCAAACATTTCTATAAATTCTGATCCACTCATTGATATAAATGGAACATTCGCTTCACCTGCTATCGCCTTTGCAATTAATGTTTTTCCTGTTCCTGGTTTTCCATAAAGTAATACTCCTCTTGGAATTTTAGCTCCCATTTTAGTATATTTTTCTGGTTTTTTTAAGAAATCTACAATTTCTATCATTTCTGCTTTTTCTTCTTCTAAGCCTGCTACATCTTTAAAGGTTACTTTTGTTTTTCTTTCTGTTTCTTCATATACTTTTCCCTTTTCTCCTAAACCTTGAAGTTTAAATATCATTACAAATAATGCAACCATTATTAATGTTGGTAATAAACTAACTATTATTGATGGTAATTGTACTAAAATACTTCTTGATTTTTGTATTAATTCTATTTCATTTCCTTCTAGACTTTCGTTTTGTATTAATGTTACAAATGCTTCTGTGTTTGGTACTATTGCTGTTTTTTCTTCTTCTTCACCTTTCATTTTAACTTTTACAGTAGTACTTCCGAACTGTCATTTCAATTTTTTCTACATTTTGTGCTGTTACTTCTTTTATAAGATCTGTATATGCTAGTGTTTTTTCATCTTCACTTTCTTTTTTATTCATCATCCATAATGCAAGTAACGCAATTATCACTAAAACTACTAACATAATTACTAAACCTATAATTAATTTTGAATCTTTTTTATTATTTTTGTTTTCTTCTTTTTTTTCCTTTTCTTTCATTGACAATTTTGTCCAACTCCTATTCTTTATAATTTATTTTTCATAGCTTTTGTAAGAAGTTTAAATTTTAATTAATTATAACCTAATAATAAACTAATATTTTTAAATCATTAAGTTTTATCCTTCTTGTGGCTCCCTGCCTATATTTCCTCCTTTGTTTTCTCTTTTTCTTTTTCCTCTTCCTCTTTTTCTTTACCTTTGTCTTTATCAATATCTTTTTGTTCTTCTTCATTTTCTAGCTCGTTTTTTAGCTTTTTTTCAACTTCAACAATTTTTATTAATTCACTTTGTTTTTTTATAAACTCTGATTTTATAATAAATATAGCTGCAACTAAATATATAGTAGCAATTGATATATACATTGGCTCAAAATATTTAATTTCAAAAGTTATAAATACATTCACTACTGTATAAATCATATAAAGTACTGTTGACAATGTTATAGCATATATAGACATATTAAAAATTGCTGCATATCTCATTTTTAATTTTGTAATTAGGTTTGCAATACATCCAAAAATACTTACAAATACTGCATATGTTAATATATTTAAGAAATATATTACAAATGTATAAACAAATAATAATACAAAAATACTTAAAAATATGTTAATTAATTGTGAACCTGAAAGTATTGAAATAACATCAGATTTTTGGAATGAATTAATTCCCATTTCTCCTAATAATTCTGAATAATTATAAATGGCTGTACCTGCTACCATCTCTGTTTTTAATCTTATTTCATTTTTTAATATTATTATTCCACTGCCTTCATCTGATACTGCATTTATATATTCATTTATTTTATTTTCATCTTCTGTTTTTGTATCTATAATAATACTTCCTATTGATTGATTTTCTATAAAAATAGGCTCTTCAGATTTTACATCTAAAATACCTTCTTCATAAGAAAAATCAGGAAAATCATTTTCTAATGAGTTTTTAGCATCATTAAACATTAAGTTTAATTGATATAATATTCCTAAAACTGCTATTAGTGAAAATATTGCTGTAAGTTTTATTAAATATATTAATGCTCTTGGAACTCCTTTTGCTGCAAGTTCTGGATATTTTTCTATTTTAAAAATTGAGTTCCATAAACTTTTAAAAAAGCCGTCATATTTTTTCTTTTCTTTTTTTACTTTTTCTTTATTTTGTGTATTATTTTCTGGATTTATACTTTTATTTTCATCCATTATTTATACTCCCTTCTTATGCTACTATCTATAAAACCTGTATTTACTTCAAAAATTGCTTCATCACCTATATTTATTTCCTTATTTGTAATATCTACAATTACATTACACATCGCAATTCTACCTATTATTTTACATTCTTGATTTCCAATTTTTACTGTTAGACTTTGTTTTTTAAAAAAAGCTTTTAAGTCGTTTTTTAAATATCTTATTTTATCTATTAATCTAAAAGTATCTTTTAAAATTCCCATATTTACGCCATCTATATATCCACATGGAATTATTGCAATTTTTGTTTCTTTTTTTGTTTTATATATATTTGAATAACCTACATTAAAGCCTTTTGGAAGAGTTTTTATTTCTGATACATTAGATTTTAAATAACCTATTTTTCTTAAACCTAAAATATTTTTCACTTGTATTCTACCCAAAAATGCTGAGCCTATTCTTACTGCATTTAAATGCATATATGGAAATTTTAAAAAAGCACTAGAATTACATATATGAAGCATTCCTGTTTCAATTTTATTCATTTGCATAACTTCTATACAATCTATAAATCTTTTAAACTGCTCTTTTGTATATTTTTCGTCATAAAAGGCCACAGAAAAATGTGAAAAAACTCCTTCTATTTTTATGTTATTAGAAAATTTAATTACTTCTATTAATTCTTCTCTTTTTTCATAGCAAAATCCATATCTTCCAAAGCCTGTATCTATTTTTATGTGTACTCTTATTTTTTTGTTTTTTTCTTTTCCTATTTCTTGTGCTACTTGCATTGCTTCTTCTGATCCTATTGCTAATACAATATTATTTTCAATTAATTTTTTAACTTCTGATTTTATACTTGTAGATGAAAGCATTAATATATCTTCTTTAATATTTGCTTCTCTTAAGCTTATTGCTTCTTCTACTGTTGATACAGCAAAAAAGTTTATTCCTTGGTCTATTAATAATTTTGTGTATTTTACTAAATCTAATCCATAGCCATTTCCTTTGACAACAGCTATAATTTTTACAGGGTTTCCAGAGTCATCTTTTCCATTAATATTGCTATATTTTTTTATTTGCTCAATATTATATATTAAGTCTTTCTTTTTTATAACTACTGATTTCATTTTTTCCCTTTCATTTTCATTTTTAATTGTCTAAGTTTTCTAAATGTTTTTTCTGAAAATTTATATAGTTTATATTTTATTGGTTTGTACGGAATGTAAATTTCTCCTAAAAATTCTGTGAATTTTCCTCCAAAACCTTTTTTAAATCTATACAAACCATATTGTGGGTGTGTTTCATCTACTATTCCTGATACTCCTCTAAAATCATATATATCATCATGTCTTTCTATTGCCATTTTTATCATTTCCCATTGAAGTAAATAATTTGGCATTAAATTTCTATGTTCATTACTACTTGCACCATATAAATACCAAGTTTTATTTCCATAAAATATTGGTATAACTCCTGAAATTGGCTTTCCTTCATAATATGCCATTAATACCTTCATGTGTTCTGGCGCCATATTATCATACATTTTTTCAAAATATTCTAGTGGTCTTATTATAAAGCCATCTCTTGCACCTGTTTCTACCATTATTTTGTGAAAGTCTTTTAAATCTTCTTTTGTACCTACTTTTACTGTTACTCCTTTTCTTGATGCTAAACGTATATTGTATCTCCATTTTTGATGGAAACCTTTCATTACTTCTTCTTCTGTTTTATCTTTTATGTCTAACCTAAATACATATCTTGGTTGAATTTCATCCATAAAATCTTTTGCATCATCTTTTATTTTATAGCCTAATTCTGTTACTATTTTTCTAAATTCTGCATCATCACTTTCTATGTCTGGCTCTATTCTAAGTACTATGGCATTATATTTTTTAGCAAGTTCTTTTGCACCTTTTGTTAATTCTTCTAATACTTTTTTATCGTGCACATCACATACAGGTCCTCTTGATGAATACATTATGTTTCCAAATATTGGCATTTTCCTGATCCACACACATAAAGACCCTATTATTTTTTTATTTTCATCTTCTGCCAAAATTACTTCTGGCTTCCAGTTTGGCTTTTTTATTTCTGCCCATTCAAGTGATTGTTGAAAATTACATCTTGGATGGTTTTTTAAAAATTCTTTATATTCTGCTTTAGATTTTTCATCTGTTACAAACCTCATTTTCGTTTTTCCTCCAAATCTTTTAATGATATTTGGATTATACTTTATATATATTTTTTTTTCAAGATATTTTATCTTTTTTTTGGTTAATCTATTGAATTTATTTATTTTTTATTATAGTATATATAAGAAATAAGAGATTTTTAAGGGAGGATAAAAATGCCAAGGAAAACAAAAGAACAAATCGAAAAATATACTAACATAAATATAAAAAATGATATCAAAAAAAGCACAGTAAAAAATGCAAGTAGTCCTAAAAGTGGGGGCAAAAAAGTTACTAAAGATTCTGAAACTCAAATGCCTTCTAAGACTTTAAATGTCGAAGCAGTCACAGAAAATAAACAAGTTAGAAAAAGTAAGACTAATAGTGCAAAAAAAGAAAAAGCAGTTTCTGCTAAAACTGCAAGTAAAGAAAAAGATAGTAAATCATCTGCTACTTCTAAAAAAAGTAAAACAAATAGCAAAATAACAAATAAAGCTAAAACACAAACTACTAAAAAAGGAAACAAAACTACAGCTAAAAAAAGCAAATCTACAATGCCTGTAATAAATGAATATTATGACCTACCATATAGATATAATCAAACAACAGTAAAAGTTTTGGCTCAAACTCCCAATAATCTATTCATCTACTGGGATATTTCAGATGAAGATAGAGAAAATTTTAAAAAGCAATATGGAGAAAACTTTTTTGAAATTACTAAACCTATCCTAACAGTATATAATGAAACATTAGGATATAGTTTTGAAGTAGAAATTAATGACTTTGCAAATAGTTGGTATTTACATATAAATGATAGTAAATCAAAATATAAAATAGAACTTGGAAGAAAACCAATAAACCAAGAAAATTTTAAAAATAGTGTTCATCAAAATAATATAGAATATAATATATCAGCAAATGAAAATGCTTCATATATTTACATTACAACATCTAATAATATAGAAGCACCAAATGATAAAATCTTATTTAACAAAAATCAAAAAATGGTATATTACAGAAATGTAAAAACAAACCAAGAATTTTCAAAAGATATAAAAACATTGTCATTTATGCAAAATATCGGCAAAATTTATGATATATATGATATTTATAAAGAAATTTATGATAAAGAAAATATAGAAGACTTATATAACTTAGATAATCCATCTAGCTATTCATCTTCTACATTTAAATAAATATTAAATACTTTTAAAAATAATCTAATATATAATACTAAAATATACTTAAAATAAGATTAGGAGAATAATTATGCAAGAGAAAAAAGGTTATGTAAGTTTTGTACTTCATGCACATCTTCCATTTATACATCATCCAGAAAGTGATGATTACTTAGAAGAGTCATGGCTATATGAAGCAATCTCAGAAACATATATACCATTACTTACAAATTTTCAAAAATTAGTTGATGAAGGTGTTAAATTTAAAATAACAATGTCACTAACACCTCCTCTTCTTTCTATGCTTGATAATAAATTATTACAAAAGAAATATATTAACTACTTAAAAAAACTTATTGAATTATCAAAAAAAGAAATAAAAAGAACATCATATGATGAAAGATTAAATAAATTATCACACTACTATTTTGAAAGATATTCTAATGATTTACATCTATTTAAAAATGTTTATAAATGTAATTTAATAGAACAATTTAAAAAATTTCAAGATTTAGGTGTTTTAGAAATTATAACATGTGGTGCAACACATGGATATTTTCCAATACTATATATAAATGAAATGACTGTAAGAGCTCAAATTGCTGTAGGAGTTCAAACCTATGAAAGATACTTTGGAAAAAAACCAAAAGGAATTTGGCTTCCAGAATGTGGTTATGTACCAGAAGCAGACAAATATTTAAAAGAATTTGGAATTCAATATATAATAACAGAATCTCATGGTATATTATATGCTGAGCCAACACCAATTTATGGAACATATGCACCTATCGTATCACCTACTGGAATTGTCGCCTTTGGGCGTGATATGGAATCTTCAAGGCAAGTATGGAGTTCTATAAATGGTTATCCAGGTGACTTTAACTACCGTGAATTTTACCGAGATATTGGTTATGATGCAGATTATGATTATATAAAGCCTTATATTGCACATAATGGTGTACGTGTACACACAGGAATAAAATACTACAGAATTACTGGAAAAACAGAATTTAAAGATTACTACAACCTTAGGTGGGCACAAGACTCAGCAGAACGCCAAGCAGGCCATTTTCTTGACTCTAGAACTGCTCAAATAAATAAAATTGCTCCATATATGGATAAGCCTCCAATCATACTATGCCCATATGATGCAGAACTATATGGACACTGGTGGTATGAAGGACCATATTGGCTATATATTTTATTTAAAAAAATTTATTATGATGATTGCAATTTTGAACTAATAACACCTTCTGAATATATTGATAAATATCCAGAAATTCAAGTTTCAACTCCTTGTCGTTCAAGCTGGGGTGCAAATGGTTATAGTGAAGTTTGGCTTAACCCAAGTAATGACTATGTACATAGACATCTTCATATAGCAGGTGATAGAATGTGCGAACTTGCAAAAGAGTATCCAAATAGCAAAGGTTTACGAAAAAAGGCTCTAAATCAGTGTGCTCGAGAATTACTTTTAGCACAAAGTAGTGACTGGCTTTTTATAATTACTAATGGAACTATGGTAGATTATGCAAAAAAACGAATAAAAGACCATATTGGTCGTTTTACAAAACTTTATTATCAAATAAAAGATAATACTATAGATGAAATTTTTCTAAAGGATATTTCAAAAAAAGATTGTGTATTTCCAGATATTGATTATATGATTTATGCCAATGGATGAACTTTAGGGACGTTCCTTAAAGTTCATTTCTTTTTGTAATTTGTAATTGGTGGTCTTAAAATAGACCACCAAAAAAAAGACAGTATTTATAATTTTCATCTAAAGTCAAACTTTAAGTCAAGTTTTTTTAAAAGAAAGTTTAAAAACTTTCTTTTAACGATAAATTACTATAATTACGGTACATATAACTCTAAAGATTCTTCCATTAAAGTAGATTCTACTCTATCAGCTTCATCAAACTTTACTGAAAATACATAATAATAAGTTTTTGACCAAAGAGAAAAGCGATTTCTCCAATTTATTTCTTTAAATATATTTCCTGCATTATATAAATAAAGACTTCCAGATTTGCGTATTTTAGCTGGTTTTCCTAATAATTCCTCAACTTGTTTTTTTGATAACCCTATAATGCTTTGACTATCATTAATTCCCTTCATTTTTGTATATAACTCACTTGGTTTGTCAGCTTCAATATGTATTACAGTTATAAATAATATTAATATACATAGTATAATAATTAATATTATTAAAATTTTACAAGTTATATTAATTGATTTTGAGCTTATTACATATATTTGTCCACTTAATATCTTTTTTCTTTCTAGTAGTTGTTTTATTTTTATAAGTCACTATAAAATTTATTTCTTATCATATTCTCTCCTTATTCTTCTTAACAAATTACTAATTTTTTTGATGTATTTGAAAAGATAGCAAAAAAATGAACTTTAAGGAACGTCCCCAAAGTTCAAAATTGACATTTTCTTTAAGGGACACTTTTTTAAAAAACGCATATTATAATGTATAACTTTAATTAGTTTAGTAGATACTAGTATAGAGAGGAGATTTTTGTAATGAAATCAATATGTATTAAAACAAATATGTCTAACTTACTAGATTATTTATTAAACGAATTTAAAGCACTTAATTTAGATAATATTTGTTTTTCAAGCAATAGTTTTAAAAACTACAGAAATATTATCATTCATTATAAAGGTGAAAATGAGAAGCAATTTATATCAGAAGTTTCTTCTATTTTATCTTATTTAGTTTTAGATGAAATGGAAGAAAAAATTTTGAAAAATCTAATTTTTAAAAATTATTTTTATTTTGATTCTTTAGAAAGACAAAAAATTTTAGATATTTGTATGGAAATTTCTTCTGAAGATATTTCTAATTATTTTGAGCAAAAATTTGATTATTTATGTACTAGTTTTAATAATTATATACAAAAACATAAAACAATAGTGTTATCTGGTTTTGTTAATTTTAGATTGCCTAAATATTTTTCATTATTAGAAAGTATTATTGATGATGCAGTAAATATGTATTTATTTGAAAAAGAGTATTTAGAATTTATATCATTACTAAAATTATATATAAATTCTCAAAAATCAAAAACTAATACAGTACATTTAATATATATTAAAGATGATCCAATTTTACTAGATGAAAATAAAAATATTATAAATATTACATCTGATTTGTCTAAGGTTAAATATTTATCTGATATTTCCTTTTCTACAAATGATTTTATTTTAAATACTTTATTAAATTTAATTCCTAAAGAAATTTATATTCATATAATAGATAATTATGTTGATGACTTTCTTAGTACTATTAATCTCATTTTTGAAAATAGAGTAAAAATTTGCACTGATTGTGATATTTGTAAACTATATAAAAAAGTTAATATTGGAGATAAAAATGGTGGTTAATTGTAAGAACAATTAACCATTTTCAATACTTTCTATAAATTCAATTAATCCTGGGTATAAAGCATTTTTTAAATTATCATCAACTTTAACTTTCCACTTTCCATTTTGTTTTTCTAAACTAATAGTAGTCTCTTGAGTTTTTACAGGTATATCTTGTGATTTTAATTCTTCAACAAGATATTCTTGCATTTTTTGTTCGTCTAAATTGCCTTGTAAAAACCATTGTTGAAAAGCTTTTTCCATATAATTTGATATTACTTCTTTAAAATCTTTATTAGTTACCTCAACAGTAACAGTCGCTACATTTCCCTCTGTTTTTACAGATTTTATATTCCACTGTAATGCTTCATAAAATAATTTTTGATTTTCTTCTGATTCTAACATTATGTTATTATTATTCTCTTCTGTTATGTTTTCTATTTCTGCATAATTTACATATTCATTTACTTTTTCAAAATTTCCCTCTTTTAAATTTTTAAACATACCTTCTAGTGCTTTTTCAGGAGATGGCATTATTACATATATTATTGCTATAATTAATATTAACAATATTAATATTAATATTATTCTTCCAAAAGGCTTTTTATTTTTATCATTTTCATCTTTTTTTACTTCTTTTTTAGTTTTATTAGTATTTACTTTTTCTATTTTCTTAGAATCTTCTTTTTTTTGTACTTTTGCTACATTAAATTTTTTATCTTCTTTTTCTTCCTTTTTTGTGTCTACATCTTGTTTTTGTGTTAAATTATCCTTGTTTTTAGTTTCATCATTTTTTTGTTCATTAATATTTTCTTGCTTTTCTTGTTCCTTTTCTTTGCTTAAATTTTCACTCATTTAAATCCCCCCTATTTTTTCATTATGATTTGAATTTTTAAGTCGTTTAATTTTTGTTACTCTACTTTTTTGTATTTTGATTATATTATATTCGACATTTTTTTGCAATATTTTGATAAAATATTATTAAAAGAAATATTTACTATTCAAAGTTATTAATTTAATCAGTAAAGAAGCTATAAAACTGTATATTATAATCTGCAATCCATCCCAAAACAGTAAATCAAAAAAAGTAAAGCAGTATAATTTATAAAAAACTATACTGCTTTACAAAACACTTATTATTTTTTAGAGTTTAATTTAAAAAATTTTAAAACCTAAGGAATTTTAATAAATCATAAAATTCCTAGTCCAACTTGTGCAAGCTCACCTCTCACAGATTTTTCACTATTTAAAGTAACTTGCCAGCAAACCTTTTGTCCTTTCATTTTCTCTGAAAGATAAACAAGACCATTATACCTTGAGTTCAATTCTGGGTTATTCACTTGGTCAGGATCACCTAAAAATATAAACTTTGAGCCTTTAGCAGCTCTAGTCACAATGTCTTTTATTACACTTGGAGCAATATTTTGCACCTCATCAATAATAAAGACTGTGTTTGGTATTGTACGCCCACGTAAAAATCCAATTGGCTGTATTTCAATAAAACCTCTTGAAAATAATTCCTGTGCCATATCACATATTTGTTTATTACTTAAATCTGGATTTTTAACACGGAACATTCCTTTTAAATTATCCATTATTCCACCAAGATATGGCCCTACTTTATTGTCAATCTCACCTGGAAGAAAGGCTATTTCTTCATCACTTACTGTTACTGTTGGCGTTGCTACTAAAAGCTGGTCAAAAATCCCTTCATCAGCATAGTTTTTTAATTTTTCTAAGGCCATAACTAATGCACAATAGGTTTTTCCTGTGCCAGCAGCCCCCTTTACTACAACAAGTGGAGCTATATCCACAGGTGCAAGTAAGCATTCCCAAAGTAGTGTTTGTTCAACATTTAATGCCTTATTTCCACCCGGAATATGCTTAGAATATTTCAGCAAAACAACTTTTTCATTAGTATATCTACCAAGACCTCTACTCGAGCCTGCTTGTATTTTTAGGAACAAATTTTCATACCATTCAAAATTTTGATAATCATAAATTTCACAAACATCAATTTTCCCAGTAGTATATAATTTATCAAGTACTTCTTTTGATGTTTGTACATCAATATATCCTTTATATTGATCTTTAGGCTTTGGAAAAATGTCATCTTTAAAAGGCTCTGACACAATTCCAATTTTTGTTGCTTTTAACCTAATAATAGGACTTTGTGAAATCAAAATTACAGTTTCTCCTTTATTTTGCAAATCTAAGCAAACTTGATACACTCTTTCATCTAGCTTGGAAATATTTTGCAGTTTTCTAATATTTGCATTTGGAATTACGCTATTATCAACTACTCTCAAATAACTTCCGTTATTTTGCTTGTGCCCTTCTTCAGAAAGAAGTTCGTTCATTGGTATACTTCCAATGTATTCTATAAATTTATTTGCCATTCTTTCTTTTTCTGGAAGTCCTTTATATTTGTATAAGTTTTCTAAGATTGCCATTGGTATAACAATTGTGTTGTCCTCACCAAATCTTAATGTAGAATTTTCAGATGCAAGTGTTGCTTCTGTCCGAAGTACAAAAGTTTTTCTCATAATAAACTCTCCTTTTTTACTAAAATAAATAATTTTAGTATTAAAATAAATTAATTATAAGTTACTAATATATTATATCACTATAAGTAGTATAATTCAATATGATTTCATCACTATTACTTACATACAACTACTTTATTATCTTTCACTCCAATTTTGGTTTTCTTATTTTTTTTCAAATTGCCATCTAAAATTTCTTCTGCCAAACTATCTTCTACAACATTTTGAATTGTTCTTCTAAGTGGTCTTGCACCAAAATTTTTGTCTATTCCTTTTTCTGTTACTAGTTTTTTTACTTCTGGCATAAATTCTACTTCTATTTTTTGTTCTTTTAATCTATCTACAACTTCTTTAAGCATAATATCTACAATTTTGCTAATTTGGTTATCATCTAGTTTATGGAAGACTATTATTTCATCAATACGATTTATAAATTCAGGTCTTAATTCTTTTTTTACTAAGTCCATAACTTCTTTTTTAGTTTCTTCATATTGTTTTTTAGTATCTTTTTCTTCTTCTCTATTTGAAAATCCTAATGACTTTTTATCTGTAATTAATCTTGCACCTAAATTTGATGTCATAATAATTACAGTATTTTTAAAGTTTACTGTTCTTCCTTGGCTATCTGTTAATCTTCCATCTTCTAATATTTGTAGTAACATATTCATTACATCTGGATGAGCCTTTTCTATTTCATCAAATAATATTACAGAATATGGTTTTCTCCTTATTTTTTCTGTTAGCTGACCACCTTCATCAAAGCCTACATATCCTGGAGGAGAACCTATTAATTTAGATACTGAATGTGATTCCATATATTCTGACATATCAATACGTACCATTGAATTTTCGTCTCCAAATAAGCTTTCTGCTAATGCTTTTGACAATTCTGTTTTTCCAACTCCTGTTGGACCTAAAAATAAGAATGAACCTATTGGTCTTTTTGGGTCTTTTAAACCTACTCTACCTCTTCTTATTGCTTTTGCAACAGCACTTACTGCTTCATCTTGTCCTACTACTCTTTCTTGCAATATTTTTTCTAGATTTTTCAATTTTTCAGTTTCACTTTGTGTTAATGTCTTAGCAGGAATTCCAGTTTGACTACTTATTACTTCTGCTATATTTTCTTTAGTTATATTTACTAAAGATTTTGTACTTTTATTTTTCCACTTTTGCTCTTCTTTTTCATACCTTTCTTTTAGCTCTCTTTCTTCATCTCTTAATTTTGCAGCCTCTTCAAATTTTTGCTTTCTTACCGCTTCTTCTTTATCTTTTTGCTTTACCTCTATTTTCTCTTGTAGTGCTTTTAAATTTTCTGGCTCCATATATGTTCTTAATCTTGCGCGTGATGCTGCTTCATCTACTAAATCTATAGCTTTATCTGGCAAAAATCTATCATTTATATATCTGGTAGATAATTTTACCGCTGATTCTATTGCTTCATCTGTAATTTTTACATTATGATGTGCTTCATATTTATCTCTTATTCCTTTTAAAATTTTTATTGCATCACTTTCTGAGGGCTCATTTACTGTTACTGGACTAAATCTTCTTTCTAATGCTGCATCTTTTTCTATATATTTACGATATTCATTTAATGTTGTTGCTCCAACTAATTGTATTTCTCCTCTTGCTAAAAGTGGTTTTAAAATATTTGCTGCATCTATTGCACCTTCTGCAGCTCCTGCACCTACTATTGTATGAATTTCATCTATAAATAATATTATATCACCTGCTTTTTTTACCTCATTTAAAGCTTTTTTTATTCTTTCTTCAAAATCACCTCTATATTTTGCCCCTGCAACCATTCCTGATATATCAAGTGTGACTACTCTTTTATTTTTTAATAATTCTGGTACATCACCTGCAACTATTTTTTGTGCTAACCCTTCTACTACTGCTGTTTTTCCAACACCTGGCTCTCCTATTAAACATGGGTTATTTTTTGTTCTTCTTGATAATATTTGTACTACTCTTTCAATTTCTTCTTTTCTACCAATTATTGGGTCAAGTTTACCTGCTTCTGCTTTTTTAGTTAAATCCTCACCAAATTGGTTTAATGTTGTTGTTTGGTTATAACTTCCTTTTGTTTCTTTATTTGATGTTCTATTTTGACTTTCTTGAGACTTATATTCTTCATCTTCATTTATTACTTTAACTATTTCATTATATAGTTTTGGTATATTTGTATTTAAATTTAATAATATTCTTGATGCTATACTGTCTCCTTCTCTTAATATTCCTATTAATAAATGCTCTGTTCCTATGTAATTATATCCTAATTTTCTAGCTTCAATAAATGCTACCTCTATTACTCTTTTTGTTCTTGGTGTAAAGTCTATTATTTCATCTACTGGATCTTCTCTTCCAACAAATTCTTGAATTTTTTCTAGCACCTTTTCTGATGTTATTTCTTGGTTTTCTAATACTTTACTTGCAACTCCACTTCCTTCTTCTACTAAGCCATATAAAATATGCTCTGTTCCTATATAGCTATGACCTAAATCCATTGCTATATCACTTCCTATTTCTAAAGCTTTGTTACAACTATTTGTAAATTTATATGTCATTTTAAATCCCTCCTTATAAAAATTAAATTTACTTAACTATTTACTATAGTCTTTATAATTTCTGCTCTTTTTATATCTTGATTTAGCTTATCATATTGCATACCTAACTTTTTTTGCATGTTTGCCGGTTTTGTATATAAATATAGTTTTCTAATTTTTGCATCTGTTATTTTTTGTAATATTCCTAAATCTACCCCTAACTTAACATTTGATAACAGTTTATTTGTTTCTTCTTCAGATATTTTTTTGCAATTTGTAATTATTCCATAACTTCTACAAATTTTATCTTCTAAATCCATATTTGCATTTGCAAGCATTTTCCTTGCTTTTCTTTCTTGTTCTATTAATTTTTGTGTAATTACTTTTATATTTTCTATAATTTCTTTTTCTGTTAAGCCTAAAGTTCTTTTATTAGAAATTTGCAATATATCATTGTGATTTTTTTCAAAATCGCATTTTACATTTAACTCAAAACTACTAATTGTATATAATATATTGTTAATATTACCTGCTCTAAGCATTGCTGGCATATGCAACATTACAGATGCTTTTAGTGCTGTTCCACAATTATTTGGATATGTTGTTAAATATCCATATTTTTTACTTGTTGCATAACCTAAAATTTCCTCTAACTTTTGGTCAATTTCTATTGCTAAATTTAATGTATTTTCTAAATCAAAACCACTACTAAAAACTTGTAATTTTAAGTGGTCTTCTTCATTTATCATTATACATATATTTTCATCATCATTTATTAATATACTTCCTTTTTCATTTTTATTTAATATAAATTCAGGACTTATTATGTTTTTCTCAACTAAACTCATTTTAGTTATATCATCCATATCTTTTAATTTAAAAAACTTTAATCCATATCCTATTGCATATAAATTATCTTTTATTTTTTCTTCTAATTTTTGTATTTCTTGCTCGTTTTGTAAATCAAATTTAAATCCTGCTATATTTCTTGCAAACCTTATCCTTGTACTAATTACAACATCTGAATCTGGTCCTCCTTGCATATACCAACTCATCTATTTTCCTCCATTCTTTTTACTTTAATTTTTTTATAATTATTATTTTCTATTAGATTAAAAAATCTATTTTTCTTTTTCCATATTTTTTATTTCATCTCTTATTTTTGCTGCATCTTCATATCTTTCATCTTTAATAGCTTTTTTTAATTCTTCTTCTAATTTATCCTTTTTTGTTTTTTCATTTTTATTATTTTCGTTATTAGATATTACTTTATTTTCTTCTAATTTTATTTTATTATCTGAAATTTTTCCTAATCTACCAACATGTCTATTTGCTCCTTGTATTCTTTTTAGAATTTGATCTAATTTGATATCAAATGTATCATAACAGTTTGGGCATCCTAGCATTCCAGTCATAATTATATCATCAAAACTAGAATTGCAAGATTTACATCTAGTTGTTTTTGTTTCTCCTAATACTTTCATTATATCATCACTTTCAAAATCTTCTAAAAAGCTTCCAAAAAAGCTTGGTAAGTCCATTGCAAATAAGTCCATATTCATATTTTTTGTTATTCCTAACTTATTGCTACATTCTTCACATAAATTTAATTCTCTTGTAATTCCATTTATATTTTCTTGATATCTTACATTTGCTTCTCTTTTTCCACAATTTTCACATAACATTTTTATCCACTCCTTTTTTATATTTTTACTCTAGATTTAGTAACATATTTTTAAATATTCTAGCTCTTACCTCATCTTTAATTTTTGTATCTAGTTTTAATACATTATCACTTGTTGCAACTTTTAATAATTTTGCTTCTTTTCCGAGTAATTATTTTATATGTTAAGAAATCACTTATTAAAATATCTGCATCATTTGATGTTAGTTCTTTTCCTATATTGTTTATAATATGCATTATATAGTCTGATTTGTTATTGTTCACTTTTCTAATTTTAATATTTCCTCCTCCACCTCTTTTACTTTCTACATAATATCCTTGTGATGGTTTAAATCTTGTTGATATTACATAATTTATTTGTGAAGGTACACAATTAAAATAATGTGCCAATTCATTTCTTTGTATTTCTACATAGTCTTCGTCATTTTCGTCAAATAATTCTTTTATAAATTCTTCTATTATATCTGATATTCTCATATAATACACTCCTTTTTTAACTTTGACTTTCTTTGACCTATTACCATTATAAAATAATATCTGAATTTTTCAAACTTAATTTCAGTTCATTTTGTGGCATTTTTCACATTTTTTCTTTGTTTTATTATTTTTTTCTCATCATTTCATTGTTTTTTGACTTTTTTTGACCTTTGGTTATATTATCTAATTCATTTGCTCTTTCTTTTTGTTTTTGTAATGGAAGCCAAGCAAAATATGTTGAAACAAATTCCCCATACTTTGTTGCATCCTCTCCTACTTCCATATCAGACCTTGAAACTTTTACATTTTTACTTTTTTCTAGTTTATCTTTTTTATATAAATTCTCATCTCTATTATCTTTTTTATTCATATTTACTCTCCTTTTTATAAAATTTATCACAAAACTATTAATCTCTACTAAAGAATAAATTATTTTTTCATTCATTTATGTTATGTACAATTTTTTTAATTTCTATACATTATAGGTTTATTTTTTCAAATAATATTGCATATATATTAAAAGGTGATTATTATGTTTTCAAAATGCCAATTTTTAGTTATCAAAATCAAAAAAAATTTATTTGCAATTATATTTTTACTTTTTTCTCTTTCTTTACTTTTATTTGCAAATAGCAATCTAGTAGCTGTAAAAAATGGTCTAACATTATGGGCAACTTCTGTAGTTCCCACCCTGTTTCCATTTTTTGTTGCAACAGAATTATTAATGCATACAAATATCGTATATTATTTTGGGAAAATACTAAATAAATTTATGAAGCCTATTTTTAATATAAGAGGAGAAGGTGCTTTTTGCTTTATTATGGGACTTATAAGTGGATACCCAATGGGTGCAAAAATTGCTTCTCATTTTAGAAAAGAAAATATTTGTACTAAACAAGAATGCGAAAGATTATTAAGTTTTACTAATAATTCTGGTCCTCTTTTTATTATTGGAACTGTTCGGAATTAGCATGTTTGGCAATACAAGCATTGGCCTTTTACTTTTTATAACTCATATTATTTCTTGTTTATTAGTTGGATTTTTATTTCGTTTTTGGAAATATGATTTTACTGAATCAAGCTCTAGATTTTGTAAATTATTTAAAAAAACTAAAAACTTAAATAGAAATATAGATGATAATTTTCAAGGAATAAAAAATAACAATTCTGTAAAATTTTCAAACTTAGGTGGTATTATTGCTGAAAGTATTACAAATAGTATTTCTACTATAATGGTGATTGGTGGATTCATTATTATTTTTTCTAGTATAATATCTATATTTAGAGCAAGTGGTTTATTACATATGATTAGCCTTACACTATCTCCTGTGTTTAACTCATTTAATATAGACTCAAGATTTATCGAGCCCCTTTTTACTGGTTTATTAGAAGTTACAAATGGACTTAATCTTATTGCTTCAGTCAAAATAAAAGCAATTTCTATAAACATTATACTTGCTTCTTTTATTTTAGGGTTTGGTGGAATTTCTGTTTTGTTACAAGTATGGAGTGTAATTTCTAAAACCGATCTATCTATAAAGCCTTACTTTTATGGAAAATTACTACAAGGAATAATTTCTGCTATTTTAACATTTATTTTTATAAATATTTCTCCATTTTTTAATTTAGATTTATAAATATTTTTATACAAAATTTAATTATTATATTTTACTTAAAAACTTATTTTTAGAATATTACTTAATCTATTATCATATATTTTATTAGAATGGAGTTGATTTTAATGGATAATTTTTCACCTTATATGGATTTTGGAATGGGCAACTTTCAACAAAATAATGATATGAATGATATATATAAAGATAGTATGTTTAATCCAATTATGCAATATGAACAAGCTTATTGCTATTATAAATATCTATGTATGCAAATGGATTATAAAATTAAATGTAAAGAATATGAACATATGTGTAATAATTCAAATAACTCTAATAATTCTCATTCTAACACACAAAATTCTAATGAAAGAATTAATAATAGAAGAGTTGAATGAAAATTATGAACTTTAGGGACGTTCCTTAAAGTTCATTTGATTTTCAATATTAAGTAATCTATTATATTTTGCAACTCTATCTGTTCTGCATGGAGCTCCTGTTTTTATTTGTCCTGCATTTACAGCTACTGCTATATCTGCTATTGTAGTGTCTTCTGTTTCCCCTGAACGGTGTGAGATAATTGTTTTATAATTATTTGCTTTTGCTTTTTGTATTGTATCTAATGTTTCTGTTAAAGTTCCTATTTGATTTGGTTTTATTAAAATACTGTTAGCTATTTTTTCTTTTATACCTCTTTCTAATCTTTTAGTGTTTGTTACAAATAAGTCATCTCCTACTAATTGAATTTTATCTCCTAGTTTTTTTGTTAATTTTGCCCATGACTCCCAATCTTCTTCTGCTAGACCATCTTCTACAGAAATTATTGGGTATTTTTCGCATAGATTTTCTATATAATCTATCATTTGTTCAGATGAGAAAAATTTATCTGTTTTCCAAAAATAGTAACCATTTTTTCCTATTTTTTGTGCTTCTTCATACATTTCTGTACTTGCTATATCTAATGCTATACATATATCTTTTTTAGGTTCATAACCTGCCTCTTTTATTGCTTGCATAATTACTTCTATTGCTCCTTCTTCATCTTTTAAATTTGGAGCAAACCCTCCTTCGTCTCCAACAGCAACTGAGTAACCTTTTTGTTTTAATACTTTTTTAAGTGTATGATATACTTCTACACCTCTTTTTAGTCTTTCAGCAAATGTTATACTTCCAACTGGCATTATCATAAATTCTTGTATATTAATATTATTGTCTGAATGCTTTCCTCCATTTAATATGTTCATCATTGGAATTGGTAAAATTTTTGCATTTATTCCTCCTATATAATTGTATAATTCTAGCCCTTTAGAATTTGCAGCTGCTTTTGCTACAGCAAGAGATACACCTAATGTTGCATTTGCACCAAGATTTGATTTGTTTAATGTATCATCTAATAATATTAGCTCTTTATCTATTTGTCTTTGATTATATACATTCATTCCTTCTATTTTTTTTGCAATTTTTTTGTTTACATTTTCTACTGCTTTTGTTACGCCTTTTCCCATATATCTTGTCTTATCATTATCTCTTAATTCCACAGCTTCAAAACTTCCAGTAGATGCACCTGAAGGAACCATTGCAACTCCAGAAAATCCTCCTTCTAGTATTACTTGTACTTGAATTGTTGGGTTTCCCCTTGAATCAAGTACTTCTAGTGCTCTAACATCTTCAATTGCTAAAAAATTTTTCATTATCCTTCCTCCTTATAAATTTTTTTCTTATTATATTTTTACATTTTATTATTTTAAAAATTGGAAGATTTTATTTTTATAGTTATTAGAACATTTTATTATTCTTTAATTTTATAGCAATAATTTTGATTTTCTGCAATTATTTTTTATAAAAATGGCTTTTTATTTTACTTAATGGTTACAACTTTCAACTTAAATAAAAACTCTTTTAAAAAATTAGCATAATTTTCTGTCTTTTTAAGAAGCTTTTTTGTTTCTTAATTCTGTTGCATATTTTAATGTTACTTCGTTTATTTCCCCTGATGATATTCTTGCTATTTCCTTTACAGTTTCTTCTTCTGTTAATAATTTTATACTTGTGTTTGTTCTTTTTCCTAAAACTTTTTTACTTAAGAAATAATTATAGTCCGCCATAGCAGCTATATTTGGCAAATGTGATATACATATTACTTGATGCATTTTTGATATAATACTTAGTTTTTGTGCTACACTATTTGCTGCTTTTCCGCTTATTCCTGTATCTATTTCATCAAATATTAATACTGGCATTTTATCTGAATCTGCTAAAACCTTTTTTATTGCAAGCATTACCCTTGACATCTCTCCACCAGATGCAATTTTTGATAATTCTTTTTCATCTTCTCCAATGTTTGTAGTTATATAAAATTTCACATTATCTTTTCCTGTTTTATAATATTCTAGTTCATTATATTTTACTTTTACATTTATTTTTGCATTTTTCATTTCTAATTCTTTTAATTCATTATTTATTTTATTGCTTAATGTTTTTGAGTATTCTTCTCTTATATTATGTATTTTTTCTGCAAGACTATCCATTTGAGTTTGCAATAATTCTTTTTCTTTTTTTAGTTTTAAGTTATATTCTTCTAAATTTTCTATATATTCTATTTCTTTTTCTATTTCTTCTGAATATTTTAGTATTTCTGTAATACTATTACCATATTTTCTTTTTAATGAATATATTAAATCTAGCCTTTTTTCTAAATCATCTCTTTCTTCTTCATCAAAATAAATTTCTTCATTTTCGCTTGATATATCTCTTGATATTTCTTGAAGTTCATAATATATACTTTTTAAATTTGTAGATATTTTTTCGTATTTTTTGTCTATATTTTCTATTTTTTCTATTGCTCTTATTGCTATACTTAAACTATCTATTGTGTTTTCAGCTAATGCATAATCTGCTTCTTTTAAGTTTTGAACTATTTTTTCTGAGTTTAACATTATTTTTCTTTTTTCTTCTAATTCTTCTTCTTCTTTTTGTTTTAGATTTGCTTCTTTTATTTCGTTTAGTTGATATTTTAATAGGTCAAGTTTTCTTTCTTTTTCTCTTTCGTCTCCATAATTGTTTTTTAGTTCTTCTGTTATTTGCATATATTTATTATATTTTTCTTTATATTCTTCTTTTAAAACTTTAATTTTACTTCCTATAAATCCATCTAAATATTTTAAATGATAACTATTATCAAGTAATGTTTGGTTTTCGTTTTGTCCGTGTATTTCTATTAATTTTTTCATGAATTCTTTAAGCTCATTTACTGTTACCATTCTTCCATTAATTTTGCATAAATTTTTTCCGTTTAAATTTATTTCTCTTGATATTATTATATTCCCTTCTATTGAATTCTCATTTTCTGGCATGTAAAAACAAGCTTCTATGTATGAATTTGTTTCTCCTTTTCTTATCATTTCTTTCGAAAATCTTTCTCCAGAAAGAATTGCAAGTGAATCTATTATTAATGTTTTTCCCGCTCCTGTTTCTCCTGTTAAAACATTTAGCCCTTTATTTAAGTTTATACTTAAATCATCTATTATTCCTATGTTTTTTATATGTAATGTTGTTATCATAAAAACGCCTCCTTGCGATTTTTTGTTCTTCAAATATTTGTTTGTATTTTATCTTCTTTTTTTTACTTTGTCAATATATTTTTACAAAAATGTCCAAAAAGTGTCCAAATAGGGACAGGTACCAAATGGACATTTTAACATTTTTTTCCATTTTATCCATTTGGTACCTGTCCCTATTTGGACATTTTAACATTTAATTAGACATTGTGCATGACTTTAGCATCCATAATTTTTTAGAATATGCTTTTATATATTCATCAATTAAACTTGATGTTGAATAGTTGTTTTTTTCATCTGCTATTTTTTTAATTTTTGTAGATTCTTGTAATAATATTGTGTAATCTTCTATTAGGTTTTCAAATATTTCTTTGCTTTTTACTTTTTCGTTTTTGGCTTCTGCAATTGTTTTATTTGCTATATAGTCTTCCATTGTTCCTAATGGTTCATATCCAAGTGTTAATATGTGTTCTGCTATTTCATCTATTTGCTCATTTATTTCATTATAATATTCTTCTAGTTTTACATGTACTTCAAAAAAGTCTTCTCCTATAATGTTCCAATGATAGTTTTGTAATTTTCTATAGAAACAAGCTAAGTCTGATAAAAAGATATTCATTTCCTTTACTATTTCTTCCATATTTTTTCTTCCTTTCATTTTTTATTAGTTTAATTTTAACCAATTTTAAATTTTTTTATTCATTTTAGGAAGAAATTTTAATTTTTATTGCTTTTATTGTTTTATTTCTTTTAAGAGATTAAAGAATCTTTTTTCTTTTTGTTTACTGCCCTTACTGTCTATAAATTCTATTGTTTGTATTTTTTTTGTACTTTTCATATCATTTATTGTTAGTATCTCTTTTAAATGCATAGCTACACCATTTGCTCCATTAAAGAATGTAACTTTTCCTATTATATCTTCGATTTGCTTTTGTATTAGTGGATAATGTGTACATCCTAATACTACATTTTTTACTTTTCCTTTATATTCTCCTACTTCTTTTTCTAAGAGGCTACTTACTTTTTTTAAGTCCCCTTGCTCTATTGCATCTGCTAAACCTGTGCAACCTATAATATATGTTTTATTATTGTTATATTTTTTTAACAATGAATTAAATCTTTCACTTTCTATTGTTCCTTTTGTTGCCATAATTAGTGTTTCTTGGTTATATGAATTATCATATACCATTTTATATGCTGGCTCTATTGCAATTATTGGTATTTCTTTAAATTTTTCTCTTAAAAATTCTACTGCTTTTGCACTTGCTGTATTACATGCTATAACAATTGCTTTGCAGTTTCTTTTTAAAAAGTATTTTACTATATTGCAACATATTTTTTGTATTTCTTCTTGGTTTTTATCTCCATATGGATTATTTATTGAATCACTATAATATATGTATTTTTCGTATGGTAGTTCTTTTAGTATTTCTTTTAATACTGTTACTCCACCTATGCCTGAATCAAATATTCCTATTGCTTCATTTTGTTTTTCTTGCAAATTCATTGTTTTTTTGTTTTTTCCTCCATTTTGTTATTTTAGTTTTTATTTTATTTAATTCTACTTTTTTTATCAATTATTAATCTAAAAAAGTTTCAATAGTACCTTTTCCATTTTCAGATACAATTTTTAGTATTGCTCCATTTGTAATTGCAAGTTGTGGAGATACATGCCCTATATCTGCATCACAAATTATTGGGATATTTGTTTCTTTTAAAATTTGATATACTGCTTCATTAAATGTTATATCATAGTCATTTCTAATAAATAATGGTCTTCCAAAAATAATTCCCCTGCAAAATTTAAAGTATCCTGCATTTTTCATTTGCCAAAGTATTCTATATAGTTCTGGTGTTGACATTTCAAAACATTCTAAAAACCAAATTATCCCGTCTGTTTTATATTTTTCTATATATTTTAAAATATTATCGTATTTTGTTCCAAAAAATACTTTTAATGAGTCTAAACAACCACCTATTGCCCTTCCCTGCATTTCAATTCTTTTCTGCCCTGTTAAATTGTTCCAATATACTTTTTCTGTTAGCATAGGCTCTTCTAATTTAAATACTTCACTTGCTTTTTCACATTTTTTAAATGATTTTTGAAGTATTTTTTCTCCTGATTCTATCCTTAAGGCATCTATTAAGTTTCTTTCTAAAGGCCAGTTTGAGTAATCTTTTATTGTTTGACAATACATTGATGGAATTTCTAAAATTGTTGTAAATAAAAATTCTATTGTTGTAATGTCAGAATAACCTTGAATCCATTTAGGTTTTATTTTTTTTAATTTTTCAAAATCTAAATAGTCAAGCATATCTATTAAAAAGTCTCCACCTGAGGCAAATATTATAAGTTTTACTTCATCATTTTCTAGTAATTGCATAAATTCTTCTGCTCTTTTTGCCCCTGTTGTGCTTCTTCCTTTTTCTTCTTTTCTTACACTTTCTGTTTCTATGATTTTATATCCTAATTTTTTTAAGTTTTCTTTTGCCATTTCTAATTTTTGTATTTTTTCTGGTTTGACTATTCCTCCTGATGGAGCACATATTCCTATTGTATCTCCTTTTTTTAAATTTTGTGGATAATTCATATAAACCTCTTTTTTATATTTTTATTTTTTGTGGCTATTGCCTATTATATACTTTTGTGCTTGTATAGGGTAACTTTGCCTTAGGCTATTCCTTATATTTTAGCGCACTATGTTTACATAATTATTATTTGGTTGGGGTAGTAGGATTCGAACCTACGCATAATCGGGTCAGAGCCGATTGCCTTACCGCTTGGCCATACCCCAATATGTTTATATATTAACACACTTTTTTTCAAAAGTCTATCTTTTTTAACTTTTTTAACTTTAAAGTTTTTATTATATAAAAAGATTTATAATTTATTTAATTCCTTATTCTTATCTTTTGAAAATATAAAAAAGGAGTATAACATGAGTAAACTTTTAAATTTATACAATCAATTAAAATCTAATAATCCAGATAAAATATATTTTTTTCAAAGTGGCATTTTTTATATTGCCCTGCAAGAAGATGCAAAAAAACTCTCAGAGCTTTTAAATTTTAAAATCACAAATCTATCACCTCACATAATTAAAATAGGTTTTCCTATAAATTCTTTAGAAAAATATAAAAAAATATTTCAAAATTGCTCTATTAAAATTGAATTCATTAACACTAAAAATCTAACATATACAATATTGGAACAAAATAATAAAAATTCCGGTACATTAACTATTTACCAAAAATATACTGAACTAATATATTACACAAACAATATTGTAAGAAAATACCCCAAATCAGAAAAATTTGCCTTAGTGCAAGAAATTAAAAATTCACTTTATACTGGTCTTAGATTACTCATGTATGCTATCAAAATTTTTAATAAACAACATAAACTAAAATATTTAAATGAATTAGATATAAACCTGACATTACTTAAAATTCATGTAAGACTTTCTTATAAATATCAATATATTACAATACAAAATTATCAAGCCTGGAGTACTTTAATTACTGATATTTGTAATATGTTAGGAGGTTGGATTAATTCATGCCAAAAACGATAAAAAATTGTTTTTACTCTAAACTTACATTTGAAAAAATGTTACAAGCTCATTTTAGAGCAAAAAAACATAAAGGTAGTAAAGATGAAATTATCAAATTTGAGTTTAACTTAGAAAATAATTTAATTAATCTTATTAATTCAATTAGAAATCACTCTTATAAATTAGGTAATTATTTTTCATTTAAAATTTATGAACCAAAAGAACGAATTATAAAAGCTCTACCATATAAAGATAGAATCGTTCACCAATGGTATGTTGAAGAATTTATAAAACCTTACTTTATTTCCCAATTTATTAATACTTCTTATGCTTGTTTAACAAATAGAGGTACACATAAGGCAGTAATTGAAGTTCAAAAAAACTTACGAATTTTTGAACAAAAATATAATAATTTTTGGATTTTAAAGTGTGATGTTAAAGGCTTTTTTTACAATATTGATCAAAATATATTATTTTCTATAGTAAAAAAGCGTATCTCTGATAAGGCTTTATTAAACTTTACAAAACAACTCATTTTTAATAATTCTTTTGAAAACAATATAGGTATTCCAATTGGAAATTTAACTTCACAATATTTTGCAAATATTTACTTAAATGAATTAGATTATTATATTAAACACTCTTTGCAAATAAAAGTTTACATTCGCTATATGGATGATTTTATTTTACTTACTAGAACAAAAGAAGAAGCTAAAATTCTAAAATTAAAAATTGAAAACTTTTTATTAGAAAAATTACATTTAGAACTTAATTATAAATCTAGATATTACCCAAGTTCGATGGGAGTAAATTTTTGCGGATATAGAATATTTTCAACACATAAACTATTACGCAATAATAGTAAAAAGAAAATAAAAAAGAAAATAAAAAAATGGAATCATTTATATAAACTAAATAAGTTAAATATCCCTCTTGCTATGCAATCTATAAATTCTTGGAAAGGTCATATATCTCATTGTAATTCATATAATCTTGAGAAGAAAATATTAAATAAATGTGATTTTCTATTTGATACAAATCGAAATTATGAATTATTTGAAAAAAATCTTTATTCTTTATTTTAATAAAAAATTTTTATAAGTTAAACATTTATTTAAAACATATAAAAATAAGAAAAATTACCACTTTGTGGAATTCTTCTTATTTTTTTAAGCGTTTTTCACTTTATTTGTCATTTTAAATTATTCTATATTATTATATTTTCGCCATTTTACTACTAACATAATAATATAATATTTATGTGTTTATGATAATTAATTTTTTAATTATCAAAGGAATTAAAACTTCTTTGACATAATCACTCAGTAATATCCGTGAATATTACTCTGCTTGGATAGGAATCTTTATATTCCTTTGTATGTCGAAGTGCTACACCACAACCACCGGACGAAAACCGTTTGTTGTTGTTCGGGTTACCGTTATTACTGTTCGAAGCAAACACACCTGTTGCTGTACCATTGTTCCAATTGCCTCCACGATGCACAAAAGGCAAAAATTAACAGTTTAATCCCTAATATCTTTTTGTGCACTATTGTTTTACCCTACAATTTTAG